>NZ_BAAGSO010000133.1:87848-298400 GCF_054782395.1 Streptomyces daliensis
TCGTACCGGTCCATACGCCGCGCCGAAGCCACCGACCCGCACCCGAAAAACGGCGCCAAGCCACACGACGGCACCCCCGGGCAGGGTCACAAAAATCAGCGCGGGACCCTACAGTGCGCACCACACCGGCCAACCGTCCCGCGCAACACCCCCGGCGAACCGGCACCCCCCGTTTCCTTTCGCACCCCGCGAAGGGGACCCGTCCCGCGTAACACCCCCGTGAAGCGGGAACCCGCAAACGTCGAACCGCACAGCGCATGCGGGGCGTAGAGGTGACCGACTTCGTGGGGTTGCCCCGGCAGGGGATACCGTCACCCGTCAGATGACGGGCGCGGGCCGCAGGCCGGTACCCACGGCACGGAGGGAGACGACGTGAGCGGCGGCGGGACGGTGATGGGGAGCGGCGACCCCGGGGCAGCGGCGGAAACGCACACGGACCCCTTGAACACCGCAAGGCTCAGGCGCGGCGTCCTGGACGCGTGGGCCGCGTCCAGCACCCGTTTCCGCGAGGACGCCAACGCCGAGCAGGAACTGGTCCTCGGCGGCTACCGCGACCGCCTCGTCATCGAGCTGGCCCAGAACGCCTCGGACGCGGCAGCCCGCGCAGGCGTCCCCGGACGGCTGCGCCTGACGCTCCGCGACGGCGTGCTCGTCGCCGCCAACACGGGCCGCCCCCTGGACGCGGAGGGCGTCGAGTCCCTGTCGACGCTCCGCGCCTCCGCGAAGCGCGAGGACAACCCCGAGTCGTCGGACGGCGCCCCGACCGTCGGCCGGTTCGGCGTCGGCTTCTCCGCCGTGCTGGCCGTCACCGACGAGCCGACCGTCGTCAGCCGCACGGGCGGCGTCCGCTGGTCGCTCGCCGAGGCCCGCGAGCTGGCGCTGGAGCGCGCCGCCACCGGCGACGTCCCCGCGCTCGCGGACGAACTGCGGCGCCGCGACGGCCACGTACCGCTGCTGCGCCTCCCGCTGCCCGCCGAGGGCATGGCCCCGGAGGGCTACGACACCGCCGTCGTGCTGCCGCTGCGCGACACGGCCGCGCGCGAGCTGACGGAGCGGCTGCTCGACGCCGTCGACGACGCGCTGTTGCTGACCCTCCCAGGGCTGGCCGAGATCGTCGTCGAGACCCCGGACACGACGGACAACCCGGACGCGTCCGGACCCCGCGTGCTGACGCGGCACGAGGAGGGCCCGTACGTACGGGTGGAGGACTCGGCCGCCGACGCGCCGACCCGCTGGCGGGTCGCCACCGACGGCGGGTACGCGGACGCGGCGCTGTTCGCCGACCGCCCCGTCGAGGAGCGGCTGCGCCGGGCCTGGTCGGTGACCTGGGCCGTCCCGGTGGACGCGGAGGGGGCGCCCGTACGGCCGCGTACGGCGCCGTTCGTGCACGCGCCCACGCCCACGGACGAGCCGCTCGGCGTGCCCGCGCTGCTCATCGCGTCGTTCCCGCTGGAGCCGACGCGGCGCCACGTCGCGCCCGGCCCGCTGAGGGACTTCCTGCTGGAGCGCGCCGCCGACGCGTACACCGCGCTGCTGCGGGACTGGCGGCCCGTCAGCTCCGCCACCGTGGGGCTGGTGCCGGGCCCGCTGGGCAAGGGCGAGCTGGACGGTGAGCTGCGACGGCTGCTGCTGGAGCGGCTGCCTGGCGTCCCGTTCCTCGCGGGCGCCGCGACAGAGGAGGACGAGGCGAGCGACGGCGGGTCCGGTGTGCGCGGCGAGTCCGGCGCGCGCGGCGAGCCCGTCGTGCTGCGTCCGCGCGACGCGGAGATCGTGGAGGGCGCCGGGGCCGGAACGGTGGACGTGCTGGCCGAGCTGTTCCCGAGTCTGCTGCCCGCCGGGCTGGAGCGCCGCACGGAGCTGCGCGTGCTGGAGGTGGCGCGCGTCCCGCTGGGCGAGGTCATCGACCGCCTGGCCGGGGTGGTGCGCGCCCCGGAGTGGTGGCGTCGGCTCTACGACTCGCTGGCTGGTGTGGACCCGGACCGGCTGACCGGTCTTCCCGTACCGCTGGCGGGCGCTCCGGGCGGCGCCGCCGGGGGCGCGCGGACGACGATCGGGCCCCGGCAAGTGCTCCTTCCCCTCCCCGAGTCCGTCATCGCGCCGGAACGGCTCGGGCGCCTGGGTCTGAAGGTCGCCCACGCCGACGCCGTGCACCCGCTCCTGGAGAAGCTGGGCGCGACGCCCGCGACCCCGCGCTCCGTGCTCACCACGCCCCAGGTGCGCGCGGCGGTCGCCGCTTCCCTGGAGGCCGACGACGACTGGGACCTGGACCAACTGGACCAGTTGGAGGAGGGCGAGGGCGACGCGGGCGGGCGGCGTGGACCGCTGGACGCGGAGGAGCTTGCGGAAACGGTTCTCGGGCTCGTACGGGACGCCCGTCTCGCCCCCGGCGACGAGCCCTGGCTCGGCGCGCTCGCCCTACCCGACGAGGACGGCGAACTGGCCCCCGCGGGCGAACTCGTCTACCCGGGCAGCCCCTTCGAGCGCGTCATCCGCGAGGGCGAACTCGCCGCCTGTGACGCCGAGCTGGCCGAACGCTGGGGCGAGCAGCCGCTGACGGCCGTCGGTGTGCAGGCGGGCTTCGCGCTCGTGCGCGCGACGGACGTCGTCCTCGACCCCGACGAACTGGAGCCGCGCGACGCGGACTTCGCCGAGCCGGACGACGTCGGCCTGCTCGACGCCGTCGACGTGTGGTGCGAGGACGTGCTCGACCAGCTCCCGGAGACGGCCGTGCCGCCCGTCGCGTCGGAGATCGTGGCGGTGCGGGACCTGGACCTCGTCGACGACGACCGCTGGCCCGAGGCGCTGGCCATGCTCGCGCAGCCGCCGCTGCGCGACGCGCTGACCGCGCCCGTGCGGGTCCTGCTCCCCGACGGGATCACGGAGACGGTGCGCCCCTACACCGCGTGGTGGCTGCGCGGCCACCCCGTACTGGACGGCCGCCGCCCCGCCGGGCTGCGCGCCGCCGGGGTCGATCCGCTGCTGGACGGGCTCTACGAGGAGGCCGACGCCTCCGGCTTCGGCGACGCGATGGTGCTGCGGGCGCTGGGCATCCGTACGTCGGCCGCCGCGCTGCTGGAGGAGCCGGGCGGCGCGGCCGAACTCCTCGGCCGCCTGGCCGACGACCGGCTGCCGGTGAGCGCGGCCCAGTTGCACGGCCTCTACGGGCTGCTGGCCGAGCTGGAGCCGTCCGAGGTGACGCTGCCGGAGGAACTGCGCGCGGTGACCTTCGCGGACGGCGGTGCGGCGGGAGCCGTCGAGGTCGTGGACGCGCGGAGCGCGGTCGTCGCGGACGCGCCCGACCTCATCCCCCTCGCGGGCTCCCGCGCCCTGCTCCCCGTCAGCCCCGCGCGCGCCGGGGCGCTGGCCGCTGTGCTGGAGGTGCGGCGGCTCAGCGAGGTGGTCGAGGGCGCCGTCGAGGGCGAGGGCGAGGGCGAGGGCACGGAGCGCGACGTGCCCGAGGCCGTCCGCGTCCTCCTGCCGGGCGCGCCCGCCACGTACCGCGAGCACGACGAGCTCTTCGCCGACGGCACCGAAATGGACTGGCGCCTCACCCCCGACGGGGTCCTCCACGCGGCCACGCTGGAAGGTGTGGCCGCCGGGCTGGCCTGGGCGGCGGGCCAGTGGTCGCGGCGCTTCGAGACGGCGGCGCTCCTGGAGGACCTGACCAGGGCGGCTGAGCTGGCGGCGGCACGCTGGTTCGACTGAGCGGGACGGGCAGCGCGTACGGGCAGGGCGTCGCGAGCGGGGCGGGGCCCTCGCGGCGAAGCCGCAGGTCCGGACCGCATAGGCTCGCCCTTCGGCGGACGGCCGCTCCCAGGCGGTCCGCCGGGGACCGTCCCCATACGGGTCCCCGGAGACGGGAGAGGGAAGCGGGTCGGCATGGCGGCACAGAGCGAGGCGAGTGGGGCACGCGGGGCGAGCGGGGCGTTCACCGAGGCGCGGGCACGGGAGGTGCTGGCCCTGGCGGGGGAGGACCCCGGGCGGGCGCGGCTGCTGGCGCACGGCGAGAACGCGGTCTTCGTCCTCCCCGGCAGCGGGGGCGACGCGGAGGGAGACCCCGCCGTCGCGTCGGCCACGGACTCCGGCGGCGATGGCGATGGCGACGGCGCGTGGACGGGCGGCACCGTCGTCCGTGTCGGGCGGGCGCAGCCCGACCTCGTCGCCCGCGCCGCGCACGAGCTGCGCGTCGCCTCGTGGCTGGAGGAGTGCGGGGTGCCCGCCGTACGGGCAGCGCGCGCCGAGGCCGTCGTCATCGAGGGGCACCCGCTCACGTTCTGGCGCCGCCTGCCCGAGCCCGTAAGGACCCCGGGCCCCGGCGACCTCGCCGCGCTGCTGCGCCGTGTCCACGCGCTGCCCGCGCCGCCCTTCGCGCTGCCCCCGCGCGATCTGCTGGGCGGCATCGAGCGCTGGCTGCGGATCGCGGGCGACGCGATCCCGGCCGCCGACGCCGCCTACCTGCGGGCACGCCGCGACGACTTCGCCGCGGCGGCTGCCGAGCTGATCCCCGTACTGCCGCCGGGCCCGATCCACGGCGACGCGCTGCCCCGCAACATCCAGGTGGGCCCGGACGGGCCCGTACTGCTGGACCTGGAGACGTTCTCGCACGACCTGCGCGAACACGACCTGGTGGTCATGGCCCTCAGTCACGACCGCTACGGCCTCGGCGACGAGGGCTACGCCGACTTCACCGGCACCTACGGCTACGACGTGCGCGACTGGCCGGGCTGCGCCGTGCTGCGCGGGGCGAGGGAGACGGCGAGCTGTGCGTGGGTCGCGCAGCACGCGCCGGTGAACCCGGCGGCGGGGCGTGAGTTCGCGCGCCGCGTCGCCTCCCTGCGCGAGGGCGACACGACGGTGCGCTGGCTCCCCTTCTGACCTTCTGACGGCTCTGTACCTGACGGCTCTGTGCGGGTGCGGAGCCCGTCTGCCTGTCCTCTTGTTTCGATACAGCACTGCTCTGTATCGTATTCGCATGGAGTCCGAGACAGATACGCGGTCCCCGGGACGGTCCCCCGGTCGGCCGCGCAGCAGGGAAGCGGACGAGGCCATCCTCGCGGCGGCACTCGATCTGCTCATCGAGCGGGGCGTCGGCTGTGTCAGCGTCGAACAGGTCGCGCGCCGCGCCGGAGTCACCCGCGCCACGGTGTACCGGCGCTTCCCCGACCTCACCGCGCTGCTCGTGCGCGCCGTCGAGTGGGAGTACCGCGGCATCGACCCCGAGAGCCTGCACTGGCCGGACGTCGACGCCATGATCTCCGCGTGGGCGGCGCAGCTCAGCCGCCCCCGTGGCCGACGTCTCATGCGCCGCCTGTACGCGGCCGTCGACGACCTCCCCGAGCTGCTGCGCGCCTACGCCGACGTGCACGGTCACCGTCGTACGGAGGCGGTGCACGCCACGCTCGTCCGCGCTCGCGCGGCCGGGCAGCTCCCGCCGTCCAGCGATCCGGCGGTTCTCCAGCAGATCCTCAGCGGCGCGGCGCTGCATCACCTCGGATACCCCGACACCGCCGCCGACGAGGCGCAGGTCAAGGACTACTTCGTCGCCGTACTCCGGCAGGCGGGCTACGCGGCACACGGGGGAGGGAGCGCCGGTGAGTGAGAGTCCGTCCTGGCTGGCCAGGGACATCCGTGGGGCACGCGCTGGCGGGGAGGCAGCGCTGGCGCGGCGGCAGCGCGAGCGGCTGGCCGACAGCGTCGCCCACGCACGGGCCCACTCGCCCTACTACCGTGAGCTGTACGCGGGTCTGCCGGAGCGGGTCGAGGACCCGGCGCTGCTGCCGGTCACCGACAAGCGGACGCTGATGAGCCGCTTCGACGACTGGGCGGCCGACCGCGCGGTGACCTACGAGGACGTGCGCGCGTTCGTCGACGACCCCGACCTGATCGGGCAGCGCTTCCTCGGTGAGTACCTGGTGGCCACCACCTCGGGCACCAGCGGCCGACGCGGCTTCTTCCTGCTGGAGGACCGGTACATGACCGTGGCCTCGGCCCTCAGCTCCCGCGCGCTCACCTCCGCACTGGGCACCGGCGGCCTGCTGCGCGCCGTCGCACGCCGGGGACGGTTCGCGCAGCTCGTCGCGACGGGCGGGCACTACGTCGGCTACGCCGCCTACGCGCAACTGGTCCGCGAGGGCCGGTGGCAGACCAAGGTGGTGCGGCCGTTCTCCGTGCACACGCCGATGCCGGAGCTGGTCGCCGCGCTCAACGCGTACCGCCCGGCCGTCCTCATCGGCTACGCCAGCACGATCATGCTGCTCACCGCCGAGCAGGAGGCCGGACGGCTGCGCATCGCCCCGCTGCTGGTGCAACCCGCAGGCGAGACGATGACGGCCGACGACACCGACCGCATGGCCCGTGCCTTCCGCGCCACCGTCCGCCCCGTGTACGGCGCGACGGAGTGCACCTACCTCAGCTACGGCTGCTCTCACGGCTGGTACCACGTGAACAGCGACTGGGCCGTCCTCGAACCCGTCGACGCGGACCACCGGCCCACCCCGCCAGGCGAGCTGTCGCACACCGTCCTGCTCAGCAACCTCGCCAACCGGATCCAGCCGTTCCTGCGCTACGACCTCGGCGACAGCGTCCTGCTCCGGCCCGACCCCTGCCCCTGCGGCGACCCCACCCCGGCGGTCCGGGTACAGGGCCGCGCCGGGGACACCCTGACCCTGCCCACCAGCGGCGACGGAGGCGACGGGAACGGAGGCGGGGACGAGGGCGGGGGCGGCGGGTGGGTCACCCTGGCGCCGCTGGCCCTCAGCACGCTGTTCGACCGCACGCCCGGCGTCGAGCGTTTCCAGATCGAGCAGACCGCGCCGTCGGTCCTGCGCGTGCGGATGCTCCTCGCTACGGACGCGGAGCCGGACCGCGTGTGGCACTCCGTCCAGCACGAGCTGGCCCGTCTCCTCGCCGACAACGGGGCACGGAACGTGACGCTGGAGCGGGCCGAGGAGCCGCCCCGGCAGGCGCCGGGCGGCAAGTACCGCACGGTCGTCCCGCTCACCTGACACCTCCCCCGACATCTCACCCGCCCCCGACACCCCGCCGGACCGGACCGCTCACCCGGCCGCCCGGCCCGCGCCGTGCCTCGCCTCGCCTGCTCGGCGCCTACTCAGCGCGCTTCGGCTCGGCCGGGAACGTCCGCGCCACCACCCGCCAGGCGACCTCCAGCACCGCGCCCGCCACGGCGGCCACACCCACGGCCGTCCACGGCATCGTCGTACCGACCAGCTTAAGGGCGAAGAAGTCCTGGAGCCACGGCGTCACCAGCACCACCAGGAAGCCCAGGCCCATCGTGAGCACCAGCCCCACCCGCCACCAGGTGTAGGGGCGGGCCACGATGGCCAGCACCCATATCGCGATGAGGAACAGCGTCAGCGTCGCCACGCTCGTCTCCGCGTCCAGCGCGTCCGGGCCGCTGTAGTGGCTGCGGGCCAGCAGATACGTGCCGAAGGTGGCCGTTCCGGCTATGAGGCCCGCCGGGATCGCGTACCGCATCACCCTGCGCACGAAGTGCGGCTTCGCGCGCTCGCGGTTGGGCGCCAGGGCGAGGAAGAACGCCGGTATGCCGATGGTCAGCGAGGAGATCAGCGTCAGATGGCGGGGCAGGAACGGGTACGGGACCTGCCAGCAGATCACCAGCAGCGCCAGCAGCACGGAGTAGACCGTCTTCGTCAGGAAGAGGTTGGCGACACGTTCGATGTTCCCGATCACCCGGCGGCCCTCGGCGACGACCGAGGGCAGCGTCGAGAAGCTGTTGTTCAGCAGCACGATCTGGGCCACGGCGCGCGTGGCCTCCGAGCCGGAGCCCATCGAGACGCCGATGTCGGCGTCCTTGAGCGCCAGCACGTCGTTGACCCCGTCGCCCGTCATCGCCACCGTGTGCCCGCGCGACTGGAGCGCGGCGACCATGTCCCGCTTCTGCTGCGGGGTGACCCGGCCGAAGACGGTGGCCTCCTCCAGCTCGCGCGCCATCGAAGCGGGCTCCCGTGGCAGCCGCCGCGCGTCGGCTGCCGCGTCAGCCCCTGGCAGCCCCAGCTTTCCGGCGACGGCGCCGACCGACACCGCGTTGTCCCCGGAGATGACCTTGGCCTGGACGTTCTGCTCGGCGAAATAGGCGAGGGTGTCGGCGGCGTCGGGGCGCAGCCGCTGCTCCAGCACCACCAGGGCCGTGGGTTCAGCGCCGTCCGCCACGTCCGCCGCGTCCAGTGCTGCCCGCGTACGGGCCAGCAGCAGCACCCGCAGCCCGTCCTTACTGAGCCGGTCGACGTCAGCGAGCGCGGGGTGGCCCTGGGGGAGCAGCACGTCGGGCGCGCCCAGCAGCCATGAGCCGGCGCGGGCCTCCCCTCCGTGTGCGGGGTCTTCGAGGACGGCGCCGCTGTACTTGCGCGCGGACGAGAAGGGCAGCGTCCCGACACAGCGCAACGGCGCCACCCCGTCGGAACCCGGACCGGCGCCCGGGTCCGTCGCCGTCGCCGGAAAGCTCTCGACGATCGCCTGGAGGCTGGCGTTGGGATGCGGGTCGGAGGCGCCGAACGCGGTGAGCACCCGCTCCACGTGCGCCCGCTCGGCGCCGCCCAGCGTCCGCACCTCCGCGACGTCCATCCCGCCCTCGGTCAGCGTGCCCGTCTTGTCCAGGCACACGACATCGACCCGCGCCAGCCCCTCGATCGCGGGCAGCTCCTGGACCAGGCACTGCTTGCGGCCCAGCCGGATGACGCCGATCGCGAAGGCGACGGAGGTCAGCAGCACCAGGCCCTCGGGGACCATCGGGACGATGCCGCCGACCATGCGGCGGATGGCCTCGTCGGCGTCGTGGTCCTCGACCACGAGCTGGCTGAGGATCAGCCCGACCGCGGCCGGGACCATCATCCAGGTGATGTACTTCAGGATCGTGCTGATGCCGCTGCGCAGCTCGGAGTGGACGAGCGTGAAGCGGGACGCCTCCTCGGCGAGCTGTGCGGCGTACGCCTCCCTGCCCACCTTCGTCGCGGTGAACGCGCCGCTGCCCGCGACCACGAAGCTGCCCGACATCACCGTGTCGCCCGGCCGCTTGAGCACCGGGTCCGCCTCGCCTGTCAGCAGCGACTCGTCGATCTCCAGCCCGTCGGCCTCGACGACCTCCCCGTCCACGACGCACTTGTCGCCCGGACCCAGCTCGACGAGATCGCCGAGCACGATCTCGCCCGTGGGGAGCGGTACGGCGGTGCCGTCGCGCCGGACCGTCGGCCTGGCCTCGCCGATCACCGCGAGGCTGTCGAGCGTCTTCTTGGCGCGCAGCTCCTGGACGATGCCGATCAGCGTGTTGGCGACGATGACGAACCCGAACAGGCCGTCCTGGATCGGGCCGACGACGAGGATGATGAGGAAGAGGACGCCGATGATGGCGTTGAAGCGGGTGAGGACGTTGGCGCGGACGATGTCCGCCGTGGAGCGGCTGCTGCGGACCGGGACGTCGTTGACCTCCCCGCGCGCGACGCGCTCGGCGACCTCGTCCGGCGTCAGCCCCCACGCGCGGCCCCCGCGCGGCGTGCCGGCGCCCGCCGCCCCCGCGTCCGCCCTCGCGGATGCGTCTGTGTCGGTGCCGGGCAGCGCGGTGTCTCCGCGTCCGGCCTCGGTCTCTGCCCGGTGCGTCATGCCTTCGACGGTACGGTCGTTTTTCCGGCTCTGCGCGGATCCCCCATGTATCTGGGGGAACAGAGGGCTCCGTTCCTCTTCTGGTAGGACTCCTGTCTCAGGGGCCCCATCAGGGTCGGGTCCCGTCGGGCCCGGGTCTTCTCAGCCCTCGCCCTGGACCTGATCCTGGGCCTGGGTCTGATCCTGGCCCTGATCCTGGGCGCGGCGGATCGCGGCGTCACGGCCGCGGACGTACCAGATGCCGACGCACCCGAGTCCAGCGCCGGCCGCGCACGTCCAGATCCACCACGTGTGTCCGTGGTCGGCGTACCAGCCGTAGAAGGGCAACTGCCCGAGGAAGAGGAGGAACCACAGCACCGTGCCCACGGTGACGGTGGCGACGACGTTCCCCTCCAGTGGCTCCGGCGCCTCGCGCTCGCCGTTGGTCCACTTGTTCATGAGGCCCATCGCCATGGCTCCCTGGCTCCCTGTCGCTGGTCGGTCGTTACCAGACTAACGAGCGGCCGCAAGGGTCTACGCGCGGAGATAGCGATCATTACTGTTGTTTGTTCATACTGAACCTAAATGGATCTGACCGGTTTCGTTCGTCTGATGCTCTAATTTGATCCATTTACTCTTCAGGCAGCACCCCCTAGGCCCGCCCCCGCAGGCCCCCACAACTGAGGTCACGCATGTCCGCTTCGGCCACCGGATCGGTCGAGTCGGGGAAGCAGCCCGCTTCCCCGCCCCCCGCCCCCAAGAACGCCCTCGACCGCTTCTTCAAGATCTCCGAGCGCGGTTCGAGCGTCAGCAGTGAGATTCGGGGTGGCCTGGCCACCTTCTTCGCGATGGCGTACATCGTCGTGCTGAACCCGATCATCCTGGGCGCCGGCGAGGACAAGTTCGGGCACCAGCTCGACAACACCCAGCTCGTCACCGCCACCGCGCTGATCGCCGGACTGACCACCCTCCTCATGGGGATCATCGGCAATGTGCCGATCGCCCTCGCGGCGGGCCTCGGCATCAACGCCGTCGTCTCCCTCCAGCTCGCGCCGAAGATGTCCTGGCCCGACGCCATGGGCATGGTCGTCCTGGCGGGTCTCGTGCTGATGCTGCTGGTCGCCTCGGGTCTGCGGCAGCGTGTGATGGACGCCATCCCGAACGGGCTGCGCCGCTCCATCGCCATCGGCATCGGCCTGTTCATCTGCCTCATCGGCCTGGTGGACTCGGGCTTCGTCACCCGCAACCCCGACGCCGCGAACACCACCGTGCCGCTCGGTCTCGGCCAGGGCGGGCAGCTCCAGGGCTGGCCCGTGCTGGTCTTCGTGCTCGGCCTGGCGCTGATGTTCATCCTCGTCGTCCGCAAGACCAAGGGCGCGATCCTCATCGGCATCGTCGTGATGACCGTCGTCGCGATCGTCATCAACTCCATCGCCACCATCCCGGACACCGCCTGGGGCCTGGCCGTCCCGAAGGTGCCCGACTCCGTCGTCAGCACCCCGGACTTCGGCCTCGTCGGCCAGATCAGCCTCTTCGACGGGTTCAAGGAGGTCGGCTGGCTGACCGGCTGCCTCTTCGTCTTCACCGTGCTGCTCTCCGGCTTCTTCGACGCGATGGGCACGATCATCGGCGTCGGCGAGGAGTCCAAGCTCGCCGACGAGAACGGCCAGCTCCCGCGCATGGGCCGGATCCTGATGATGGACGGCATCGGCGTCGCGGGCGGCGGCTTCGGCTCCTGCTCCGCCAACACCTGCTTCGTCGAGTCCACGGCGGGCGTCGGCGAGGGCGCGCGCACGGGTCTGGCCAACGTGCTGACCGGCGCGCTCTTCCTCCTCACCCTGATCTTCACCCCGCTGGCCACGGTCGTGCCGTCCCAGGCCGCGACCCCTGCCCTGGTGGTCGTGGGCTTCCTGATCATGGCCTCGAACGTGCGGGAGATCGACTGGAGCGACGCCTCCGTCGGCATCCCCGCGTTCCTGACACTGGTCTCGATGCCCTTCACCTACAGCATCACCAACGGCATCGGCATCGGCGTCCTCGCCTTCATCGTGCTGCGCGCCGCCACCGGGCGGATCCGCGAGATCCCGTGGCTGCTGAGCGTCGTCGGCGCCTGCTTCCTCGTCTACTTCCTGCTCAACCCGATCGAGCAGCTCATCGGCGTGAAGTAGCCCTCTGCGGAGCTCTGCTCCTCCCCTTCGCGTACGGCGGTGCCACACGGCGCCGCCGTACGTGTGTGTAGGGGCCACTCTCCTGGGAACCGGAACAGGGGTTCAGGCCGCTCCGCCGTAGAACCGTTCCGTCTCGTCGACGGACTCCTTGAAGCGCTCGTCGAAGTCCTCGCGGACGAGCGTGCGGACGACGTAGTCCTGGACGCTCATCCCGCGCTTGGCGGCGTGGGCGTGTACCCGGTCGAAGAGGTCGGTGTCTATGCGCAGGCTGAGTACCTTCGAGGTCGGCGAGGTCATGCCCCCAACGGTCCACGGCGGATCAGGTGCCGTGCGTCAGTTTTCCGCGCCGCCTCACCCGTACGTGTGAGGCGAGCGGTCCGGAAGAGGGGGGACACGGGGTGTTCATTAGGCGAGGTAATGAGTTACGCTAATGACTATGCCGGAACTGCCCGAGCACGGTGAGGCCGACGACGCCGCCGTGAACGCCCTCCGCTCCGCCGTCATGCGCCTCTCCCGGCGGCTCAAGCACCAGCGGGTGGACGAGTCGCTGAGCCCGACCGAGATGTCGGTGCTCGGCACCCTCGCCCGCTGTGGCACGGCCACGCCGAGTGAACTGGCCCGCAAGGAGCACGTACAGCCGCCGTCCATGACGCGCATCGTCGCGATGCTGGAGGCCAAGGGCCTGGTCCGGCTGGAACCGCATCCCGAGGACCGCCGCCAGAAGGTGGTCACCCAGACCGAGCAGGCCGAGTCCATGCTCGCCGCGAGCCGCGAGAAGCGGAACGCGTGGCTGGCCGAGCTGGTCGGTGAGCTGGACGAGGACGAGTGGGCGCGGCTGCGCGCGGCGGCGCCCGTGCTGGAGAAGCTCGCGCATTTGTGAGGAGCAGCAGTAAGCGACAGCCGAGGAGGCGAACCCCCATTGAGTACGGGCCACGGAGCAGACGACTCCGCACCCGCACCCTCATCCGCACCCGAGTCCCAGAACAAGAACCAGAACCAGAGTCCGGGCCCAGGTCCGGGCCAGACGAAGACACCGGGCCCGGCGAAGCCCTCGATGTTCAGTTCGCTGCGCATCCGTAACTACCGGCTCTTCGCCATGGGCCAGGCCGTCTCCAACACCGGCACCTGGATGCAGCGCATCGCCCAGGACTGGCTGGTGCACAGCATCACCGGCTCGTCGACGGCCGTCGGCATCACCACGGCGCTCCAGTTCCTGCCGATGCTGCTCTTCGGCCTCTACGGGGGTGTCATCGCCGACCGCTGCGACAAGCGGAAGCTCCTGTTCATCACGCAGTCCGTGATGGGGCTGACCGGGCTCGCCCTCGCCGCGCTCACGCTCAGCGGCCAGGTGCAGGTGGCGCACGTGTACGCGCTCGCTTTCGTCCTCGGCCTCGCGACCGTCCTGGACAACCCGACGCGTCAGACGTTCGTCTCCGAGATGGTCGGCCCTGACCAGATACGCAACGCCGTCTCCCTCAACTCCGCCAACTTCCAGAGCGCCCGGCTCGTCGGCCCCGCCGTCGCCGGTGTCATGATCTCGGCGGTCGGCAGCGGTTGGGCGTTCCTCTTCAACGGCCTCTCCTTCATCGCGCCCCTCACAGGACTGCTGCTGATGCGCACCGGCGAACTCCACGTCAGCGAGCGCGCCCCGCGCAGCAAGGGCCAGCTCAGGGAGGGTCTGCGCTACGTAGGCGGGCACCCCGAGCTGCTGTGGCCGATAGTGCTGGTCGGCTTCGTCGGCACCTTCGGCTTCAACTTCCCCATCTGGCTGACCGCGTTCACCGACCAGGTCTTCTCCGAGGGCGCGGGCACGTACGGGCTGCTCAACACCCTGATGGCCGTCGGCTCCGTGGCCGGCGCGCTGCTCGCGGCGCGGCGCGGCACGTCCCGGATGCGGCTGATGGCCGGGGCTGCGCTGCTCTTCGGCGTACTGGAGATGGCCGCCGCGATCTCACCGTCGTTCTGGCTGTTCGCCGCGCTGATGGCGCCGATCGGCGTGATGGGGCTCACCTTCAACGTCACCGCGAACGCCAGCGTCCAGATGGCCTCCGACCCGTTGATGCGGGGGCGGGTGATGAGCCTCTACATGATGGTCTTCGTCGGCGGCACGCCCATCGGCGGCCCGATCATGGGCTGGATCACCGACACGTACGGGGCGCGCGTCGGCTTCCTCTCCGGCGGGCTGATCTCGGCCGGTATCGCCGTGGCCGTCGGCCTCGTCCTGGCCAGGGCGAGCGGGCTGCGGCTGCGCGTGGACCTGCGGCGGGGGCACCGGCATGTGACGTTCGTGCCGTACGGGGCGGCTGCGGCGGGGCAAGGCGCGGGGCACGGCGCGGACAGTACGGACGGTGCGACGGCGGAGGACGGCCGCGCCGACACCGGTTCCGAGCGGGAACGGGTGGCTCCGGCGGCATAGCGGGGCGCCCCCCGTCGATCGCTCGGGGGTTCCGGGGTACGGGCGCTGCGGCGCGGCGGCAGACTGTGCCGCATGAGACTCTTCGCCGCCCTCCTCCCGCCCGAGGAGGCCACCGCCGCGCTGGCGGACGCCGTCGGAGAACTGCGCGAGCGCGACGGCGCCGAGCGGCTCCGCTGGGCACCACGCGTCAACTGGCACATCACCCTCGCCTTCTACGGGGAGGTCGACGACGCCTCCCTGCCCGCGCTCAGGGAACGGCTGGCGCGCGTCGCGGCGCGCGCGGCGCCGCTGCGGCTGCGGTGCGCGGGCGGCGGGCAGTTCGGGGGCCGGGCGCTGTGGGCGGGGATCGCCGTCGCCGAACCGGAGGGGGCCGAGGGCACGGAGAACACGGAGGGGGCGGGTCCGCTGCGGTTGCGCCGGCTCGCCGAAGCCTCCGCGGCGGCGGGCCGCAAGGCCGGGCTCCCCATGGAGGAACCCGGCCGCTTCCGCGCCCACCTCACCCTTGCCAGGACCCGCAAGGGCGGTGACGGCGGCCCCGTCGACCTGACCCCCTACCTGCGGGCCCTCGACGCCGTGCGCTGCGCGCCCTGGACGGCGACCGAGCTGGCCCTCGTCCGCAGCAACCTCCCCGTCCACGGCGTGCCCGGCGAGCAGCCGCGATACGAACAGGTGGAGGGCTGGCCACTGGGCCGGTGACGGCTCCCGTTACCGTGGGGGGCGTGAATGCCAAGACCAGGATGCGGATCGTGACCGGTGCGCTCTTGCTGATGTTCGTCGTCGTGGCGGTGGCCGCCGCGTTCGGCGGCTAGGAGCCCCCGAACGCCGTGCGCGGTGGCCACCGGGGACCTCACCAGCGAGAGACCCTCACCAGGCGAAGGCTTCCGGCGAGGGGCCGGGGCCGGGGAAGATCTCGTCGAGCGATGTCAGCAGCGACTCGTCCAGCTCCAGCTCGACCGCGCGCAGCGCGGAGGCGAGCTGTTCGGCCGTGCGCGGACCCACGATGGGACCCGTCACACCGGGGCGGGTCAGCAGCCAGGCCAGGCCGACCTCACCGGGCTCCAGGCCGTGCTTCTCCAGCAGATCCTCGTAGCGCTGCACCTGCGCGCGGAGCTGTGTGTTGGCCAGCGCGTCGCCCGAGCGGCCCGAACCTGTGCGCCCGGAGCCGCCCTGGCTCTCCTTGCGGATCGCGCCGCCCAGCAGGCCGCCGTGCAGCGGTGACCACGGGATGACGCCGAGCCCGTACTCGCGCGCCGCGGGGATGACCTCCATCTCGGCGCGGCGCTCCGCGAGGTTGTAGAGGCACTGCTCGCTGACGAGCCCGTACGAGCCGCGCCGCGCCGCCGTCTCGTTCGCCTGGGCGAGGTTCCAGCCCGCGTGGTTGGAGGAGCCGACGTAGAGGACCTTGCCCTGCTGGACCAGGACGTCCATGGCCTGCCAGATCTCCTCCCAGGGCGTCGACCTGTCGACGTGGTGGAACTGGTACAGGTCGATGTAGTCGGTGCCAAGACGCCTGAGGCTGGCGTCGACGGAGTGCCGTATGTTCAGCGCCGACAGCTTGTCCTGGTTGGGCCAGACCTTGCCGTCGACGCCCATGTTCGCGAAGCCCTTGGTGGCCAGGACGGTCTTCTCGCGGCGGTCGCCGCCCTTCGCGAACCAGCTGCCGAGGATCTCCTCGGTGCGCCCCTTGTTGGCACCCCAGCCGTAGACGTTGGCGGTGTCGAAGAAGTTGATGCCCGCGCCCTGCGCGGCATCCATGATCGTGTGGCTCTCGGCCTCGTCCGTCTGCGGACCGAAGTTCATCGTCCCGAGGACGATCCGGCTGACCTTGAGACCCGTGCGCCCGAGCTGCGTGTACTTCATGTCAGCCCACCCAAGCCCTTGAAGCCCGCTCTAGGCAAGGCCCCTCGCCGCGCCCCCGGCGGCGGGCCGTCCGCTTCGCGCCGCTCAGGGCCCGGCCCGCGTCAGGGCTCCTACGGGGCGGCCGGTCAGGGCTCGTACGGGCCGCCCACGTCCCACGCCTGGTGCAGCGCCGTGGCGAAGGCGGCGGCCAGGCGGTGTTCGCCGGAGGGGGAGGGGTGCGTGCCGTCGTACGTGTCGCGGTCCACCGTCCAGTCCGGCGGCGGGGAGGCGAGGAGCAGCGGCGAGGACGGGGTGGAGAGGTCGGCGACGGCCTTCGCCAGCAGCTCGTTGAAGCGCTCGCACTCCGCCGCGAAGTCCGGGTCCGTGAGCGCGCGGACGTTCGGCACCACGGGCAGGATCACCGCGCGGACACCGGGCCGCGCGGCGCGCGCCTCGGCGACGAAGCGGCGCACGTTCCGTGCCGTCTCGCGCGCGTCGGCGTAGAAGCCGAGGTCGATCAGGCCGAGGGAGACGAGGAGGGTGTCGGCCTTGTGCCTGCGCACCGCGTCGCCGATCAGCGGGGCCATGTGCAGCCAGCCCTCGCCCCACCCGGCCAGGTGGCAGCGCGCCTTCTCGGGGAAGGCCGGGTCGCCGTAGTCCTGGGAGTCCTCGTGGAGCGCCGTACGCGGTCCGACGACGCGGAACGGGCCCCCGTACGCGGAGTTGAGGTGCCGCCACATGCGGTAGCGCCAGGTGAAGTCACCGGCGCTGCCGATCGTGATGCTGTCGCCGACGAACATGATCCGCACCCGCACATACTGACCGAAGATCGCCGGGCCCGCACCGAGGGGCCGCCGTGATGCTGGACACTTGGGCTCATGTCTCAGACGTCTCAGCGTGTGTGGATCTCTCCGCTCGCCCGGGTGCTCCCGCTCGTCCGGATATCCCCGCTTCTGCGCGGCGCCCTGGTCCTCGCCGTCACCGGGGTCACGGCCATGGGCACGGCCGCCGTCGCGGTGGCGGACGACGACGGAAAGCCGTCGTCGTTCACGATCAAGGACCCCCGGATCACGGAGTCCAGCGGCCTCGCCGCCAGCCGCGCGCACAAGGGCGTCTACTGGACGCACAACGACAGCGACGACGGCCCGTACGTCTACGGAGTCGACAGCCGCACAGGCAAGACCGTCGCCACCGTCACCATGAGCGGCGTCGACCCGCGCGACGTGGAGGCCATCTCCGTCGGCCCCGACGGCAGCGTCTACGTCGGCGACATCGGCGACAACCTCAACGGCACCTGGCCCGAGGTGTGGATCTACCGCTTCCCCGAGCCGGAGAAGCTGGGCGACACGACGGTCACGCCGACCCGCTACACCGTGCGCTACGCGGACGGACCGCGCGACGCCGAGTCGCTGATGGTCCACCCCAAGACCGGCCGGGTCTACATAGCCAGCAAGAACGACAAGGAGAAGGGCGGCATCTACGAAGGCCCCGCCGAGCTGTCCGCCTCCGGCGTCAACACCTTCCGGCGCATCGCGCGCACCGAGATCTGGGCGACCGACGGCGCCTTCTCACCGGACGGCACGCGGCTGATGCTGCGCAGCTACTTCGGCGGCGGGATGTACGCCTGGCGCGACGGAAAGCCGAAGGCCCTGGACAGCATGGTGTCCGTGCCCATGCAGGGGCAGGGCGAATCGGTCACCTTCACGCCCGACGGGCGCTATCTGATGTACGGCTCGGAGGGCGAGAACAGCACCGTCGAACCGGAGGAACTGGACGGCGAACTCCTCCCCGAGGACGCTGCCCGCGAGAAGAAGGCCGAGGACAAGGAGCGCAGGGACGGCGACTCCGGCTCCGGCGCGGACTCCGGCGACGACCGCAACATCGTCGTGGGCGGCGTCACCTTCGCCGTCGCCGTCGGCCTCTGGATGGGGCTGCGCAGGCTGTTCCGCCGCCGCGACTGAGCGCACGGCCCGTGTGGGAGCCCGCCGGGGGAAGAGAGGCGCCGGGGGCGGGGTCCGACGCTCGGGGGCTCAGCGGCCCGCCGCCCCCGTCCCCTCGTCTGCCGCCTCCTCCTCGCCGCCCCGGCGGTCGATGAACGCCTGGAACCCGTCCAGCAGCGGTTCGAGGCCGAACCTCATCGCCTCGTACGCCGTCATCGTGAACGTGTCGTCGGGCAGAGTGGCGATCTCCGGATACACGCCGGTCTCCATCGCCTTGATCATGTACGGCTCCTGCGTCGCCCAGAACTCCTCGTCGCTGAGGCCCGACTGCTGCGCCGCCTGCTGGTGCAGCACGTGCGCGCGGGCCGCGCCCACCACGTAGTTGTCTATCGCGACGAGCAGCCCGACCTTCTCGCGGCCCGTCAGACCGATCCCGTGCAGGGAGGCCAGGGCGAGATCGAAGCCCGCCATGGAGTTGGGGCCGAGGACGGGCCGCACCTGGTTGACCTGGAGCAGCCACGGGTTGCCCGTGTACAGCTCCCAGGAATCGAGCGCGAGCTGCTCCATGCTCGTGCGCCAGCCCTTGCCGCTCAGCCGGTCCGCGTCCTCGCCGGGCGCGTTGACGTGATCGAGCATGAGGTCCAGCAGCTCGCCCTTGCCCGGTACGTAGCGGTACAGGGACATGGTGCCGACGCCCAGCTCCGCGGCGACCTTGCGCATGGAGAGCGCGGTCAGGCCCTCGCTGTTGGCCAGCGCGACGGCCGTGCTGACGATCCGCTCCAGCGTGAGGCCCGGTTTGGGTCCGCGGCTGGGCTGTTCCTTGGTGCCCCACAGCAGGTCGAGGCTGCGGGCGAGGTCCCCGCTTCCGGTCTGTTCGGTCGTCATGGTGATCGCCATTTTAAGTCGCTCGGTTAAATCGCTTGCGAAGATCTGCGTAGGGTGTACGCTTTTCCATGTGAGTACAGCGTACCCAGTTTTATCGACCACGGGAACAGTGCCCGGGTCGGCCACGGAAACAAGGGGGAGATCCGTGTCCTCAGATTTCTCAGGTGCCTCGGAGTCCGCAGAGACCGCAGAGTCCGCGGAGTTCTCGGTCCTCGCGGAGGGACTGCGTAAGACGTACGGGGAGAAGCGCGCGCTCGACGGCCTGGACCTCGCGGTGCCGCGCGGCAGCGTCTATGGCCTGCTGGGCCCGAACGGCGCGGGGAAGACCACCGCGGTCCGCATCCTGTCCACCCTCGTCAGGCTGGACGGCGGCAGTGCGCGGGTCGGCGGCCATGACGTCACGCGCGAACCCCGCAAGGTCCGCAGGCGCATCGGCCTGACGGGGCAGCACGCCGCGGTGGACGAGATCATCACCGCGCGGCAGAACCTGGAGATGTTTGGCCGCCTCTTCCACCTGGGCGCGGCGCGGGCGCGGCGGCGGGCCGATGAGCTGCTTGAGCAGTTCAGTCTGACGGAGGCGGCGGAGAAGCAGCCCAAGGACTTCAGCGGCGGCATGCGGCGCCGTCTCGATCTCGCCTCCAGCATGATCCTGGCCCCGCAGGTCCTCTTTCTGGACGAGCCGACCACGGGGCTGGACCCGCGCGGGCGCAGCGAGGTGTGGGACGCGGTCCGCTCCCTGGCCGAGGGCGGCACCACGGTCCTGCTGACCACCCACTATCTGGACGAGGCCGACAAGCTCTCGGACCGCATCGCGGTCATCGACCGCGGCCGGACCGTCACCGAGGACACCCCGGCGGGCCTCAAGCGTGCGATCGGGGGCGATCGCGTCGAGGTGGTCGTCGGCGAGCGCTTCGAGATACCCGCCGCCGTGCGCGCGGTCGGGCGGGCGGCGGCCGAGGGTGCGGCGCCGGAGACGGAGGAGCAGGAGCTGCGGGTCCATGCTCCCGTGCCGGTGGGCGGCGGAGTCGCGGCCCTCACGGAGGTCGCGCGCACGCTCCAGGAGGAGGGCGTCACGGTGGAGGACATCGGGCTGCGCCGGCCGACGCTGGACGAGGTCTTCCTGAAGCTGACGGGCCACACCACGGCGGAGAGCGAGGAGGACCGCGGGCACGGGAGCGGCGGAGGTCACGGGAGTGGGGGCGGCAGCGGGGGCGAGCACAAGGACGAGGGCACGCGGGGCGCGACGAGAGAGGGGGTCTCGGCATGAGCACCGATGCGACGACGGGGACGGTGGGAACGAAGGAGGAGGGGGCGGTGAAGGGCGCGGTCGCAGCCACACCCCCGTCACCGGACGAGCTGGACGGCCGTGAGCGTCGGCTGTACTGGGCGGTGGCCGACTGCTGGACGATCGTGCGGCGCGATCTGACGCACCTCGCCAAGCAGCCGTCGCTGATCGCCTGGCAACTGGGCTTCCCGATCGTCTCCGTGCTGCTCTTCGTGTTCGTCTTCGGCAGCGCGATGGACGTGGGCGAGGGCGTGGACTACAAGGACTTCGCCATGCCCGGCATGTTCGCGATGACCATGGCCTTCGGGTTCATGAACACCGCGATGGCCGTCGTCATCGACAAGGAACGGGGCGTCACCGACCGGTTCCGGTCCATGCCGATGGCATCCTCGGCCGTCGTCACCGGGCGCGGCGTCTCGGACGTCCTGCACGCCGCGCTGGATCTGCTGGTCCTGGCGAGCATCGCGCTCGTGGTGGGCTGGCGCTCGGACGGCGGGCTGATAGCCACGCTCTACGCCTTCGTGCTGCTGCTCCTGCTGCGCTTCTCGCTGATCTGGATAGGCGTGTGGCTGGGCCTGATCACCCCCAACCAGGAGGCGGCGGGCAACCTCTTCGCCGTGGCCTTCCCCTTCGGGATGATCTCCAGCGTCTTTACCCCGCCGTCCGTGATGCCGGAGTGGCTGGGCGCGATAGCCATGTGGAACCCGGTCTCCGCCACCGCCAACGCCATCCGCGAGCTGTACGGCAACCCGTTGCCCACGGGAGGAAGCTGGATCGAGGAGAACTCCGCGCTGATGGCCGTCGTCTGGCCCCTGGTCATCACGGCGATCTTCCTGCCGCTCGCGGTGCGCAAGTTCCAGCACCTCAGCCGCTGAGACGGGGACGGGCCTGACGAGACGAGGACGGGCCTGACCGCCCGGGCACGGAAAACGGGCGGGCCCGGATGTCTGCCATCCGGACCCGCCCGCACACGGCCTACCCCTCGGGGCCCCGGGGTTACAGCTTGTCGATGACGTAGTCGACGCAGGCGGTCAGCGCCTCGACGTCGGCCGGGTCGACCGCGGGGAACATAGCCACGCGGAGCTGGTTGCGGCCCAGCTTGCGGTAGGGCTCGGTGTCCACGATGCCGTTGGCGCGCAGCGTCTTCGCGATGGCGGCGGCGTCGATGCCGTCCTCGAAGTCGATGGTGCCGACGACCTGCGAGCGCTGAGCCGGTTCGGCGACGAACGGGTTCGCGTGCTTGGAGTCCTCGGCCCAGCCGTAGAGGGTGCGCGAGGAGGTCGCGGTGCGGCGCACGGCCCAGTCCAGGCCGCCCTGCCCGTTGATCCACTCCAGTTGGTCGTTCAACAGGAAGAGAGTCGAGAGAGCGGGGGTGTTGTAGGTCTGGTTCTTGCGCGAGTTGTCGATCGCGGTCTTCAGGTCGAAGAACGCGGGGATGTGACGGTCGGACGCCGCGATCCGCTCGGCGCGCTCGATGGCGGCCGGGGAGAAGACGCCGATCCACAGCCCGCCGTCGGCGGCGAAGGACTTCTGCGGGGCGAAGTAGTAGACGTCGGTCTGGCTGATGTCCACGGGGAGGCCACCGGCGCCGGAAGTGGCGTCGACAAGGACGAGCGCGTTCTCGTCGGCTCCCGCCACCCGCTCGATCGGCATGGCGACACCGGTCGAGGTCTCGTTGTGAGTGAGGGCGTACACGTCGACGCCCTGCTCGGCGCGGGCCGCCGGATGCGTGCCCGGCTCGGACTCGATCACGCTCGGCGCGTCCAGCCACGGGGCCTGCTTGGCTGCCTTGGCGAACTTCGAGGAGAACTCACCGAAGGAGAGGTGCTGCGACCTGGAGTCGATCAGGCCATGAGTCGCCACGTCCCAGAAGGCGGTGGACCCGCCGTTGCCGAGGACGACCTCATAGCCGTCCGGGAGCTGGAACAGCTCCTTGATGCCCTCGCGCACCTTGCCGACCAGATCCTTGACGGGAGCCTGGCGGTGGGACGTGCCGAGGAGAGAGGTACCGGTGGCAGCCAGGGCGCTGAGCGCCTCCGTACGCACCTTGGACGGGCCCGAGCCGAATCGACCGTCGGCGGGCTTGATGTCAGCGGGAATCTGGAGATCAGCCACGCAGCGAGGGTAGCCCGTCGGGCAGTACCCGTACGCCCCGCGTCCACGGAATGGACTGAAACCTGGACAGGCCGCCCGCTCCCGTTCCGCTCCACGGTCCCCGTGTGACCTGGCCTCACCGGGGGACGGCGCCCTTCCGGGCCTGGCCGGAGGCGTCCGGGTCCGCATACACATGTGGTGCGGACGATCAGTACCGCCCGCACCACAGGGTTCCTCCGGTAACTCAGATCACGTCTGCCTCAGAGGATCAGTGCCGTGCCGTCACCACTTGATGCAGGCGCTGGGGACGAAGCCCTTGGTGTTGCCGTAAGCGACGTAATACCACTTGTTGCTCGACTTGCCGCAGAGCTTGTAGGAGCCGCCCTTCGACGCCTTGCCGTCGTCGCAGACCGTGCCCTTCTTGCCCTTGGGCCACAGGGCGAGGGCGGTGCCGCTCACCTTCATCGTCTTCCGGATCTTGACGCTTTCCTTGGACGGGACGTTGACGATGGCCTTGGAGCAGCTGTGCGCCGCGGCCTTCGTCACCGCGGCCGTGGGGGCGGCGGCTCCGGGTGTGGCTGCCGTGGCGACACCGCCGGTCAGTGCGGTGCCGATGAGGGCGGCCGTGCCGAGAGCGGGTCCCAGCAGTTTGCGCTTCATGTGAAGTTCTCCCCGTGCTGTGCGAGAGGGAGGCACGTCGCCCCGCGCGCTTCCGCGCCGTCGGGCGCGTCGGCCTCCGGCGCCAGGCGCTCAGCGCCCGACGCGATCATGACTGCGGGAACGATACCTTGCGTGATCATGACGCGTGGTCCACTTCGCGGATCACCGCTCACGCTTCTCCGCGCCCCCAAACGTGGACGTCACGTTCCCCCGGCGTCGTGTGCCCCGATCTCCAGCGACAGCAGCGGCAGCACGCGTCCCGCGATCGACCCGGACGGTGTGGTGCCGACGCGTACGGCGCCCATGGCGAGGTAGAAGGGCTCGGCGTGGGGGTCGGCGTCGATGGAGATGCGCGCGAAGCCCAGGTCCCGCGCGAGGTCCACGGTGTGCCGGAAGAGGCGGCTGCCCACGCCCCGCCCCATGGCGTCCGGCTCCACGAACATCATCCCCAGCACGGCCAGGGTGGGGATGCCCTCCAGCGTCGTGAAGCCCAGCAGACGCTCGCCGCCCGCCACGTCACCGGCACCCGCACCGGCACCCGCGCCCCCGTCCTCGTCGACCGCGACCAGCGTGCGGCGGCGGATGATCTCCGCGGGGTGGAGGGTGAGTTCGTCGCGGCAGGCGGCGAGGAAAGCCTCGTCGTAACCCCAGTGCGCCTTGGAACGGAGGGCGAGTTCGCTCAGCGCCCCGGCCTCCTCGGGGCGTGCGGCTCTGATTCTCATGGTTCCCCAGTCTGCCGCCCCGCCGCCGCCCCGCCGCCGCCCCGGCCGGAAACCGGAACCCCCGCCCCCTCGGCTCCGCCCCGACCCCCGCGACCACCGCATGGAGTGATCGGGCGCGCCCGGTGAAAGTGCCCGCGCGAAAACCGTCCCAGCGTGCACGCTGGACCCATGGCAGACGTACGGGATGTGGAACAGGCCCTGCGCGCGGCGGTGCGCGGCGGCGAGGTGGAGTTCGACACGGGCAGCCGCGCGCTCATGACGATGGACGCCTCCAACTACCGGCGCGTGCCGCTGGGCGTCGTCGCGCCCCGCGACGCGGAGGACGTGCGCGCGACCCTCGCCGTGTGCCGCGAGCACCATGTGCCGGTGCTCGCACGCGGCACCGGTACCTCGATCGCGGGGCAGGCCACGGGCGTCGGAGTCGTCCTCGACTTCACCCGTCACATGAACCGGATCGAGGCGATCGACCCGGGCTCGCGCACCGCGCTCGTCCAGCCGGGCGTCATCCTCGACGACCTGCGCGCCGCGGCCGCCGCGTACGGGCTCACCTTCGGACCCGACCCCTCCACCCACAGCCGCTGCACCCTCGGCGGCATGATCGGCAACAACTCGTGCGGCTCCCACTCGGTCGCCTGGGGCACCACGGCCGACAACGTGCGCGAACTGGACGTGCTCACCTACGGCGGCGAGCGCGCCGTGCTCGGCCGAGGCGGAGGCGGCGTCCCCGCCCGCCTGCGCAACGGCGCCCGGGACCTCGTGCAGGGCGAACTCGCCCGCCTGCGCACCGGTTTCCCCGAGCTGCCGCGCCGCATCTCCGGCTACGCGCTCGACGAACTGCTCCCCGAGAAGCACGAGAACTGGGCGCGCGCCTTCACCGGCAGCGAGGGCACCCTCGGCGTGCTCACGCAGGCCACGGTCGAGCTGGTGCCCGTGCCGGGCGCCCGCGTGCTGGCCGTGCTCGCCTACGGGGACGAGAGCGCGGCGGCCGAGGCGGCGGCCGGACTGCTGCCCCACGGGCCGCTCACCGTCGAGGGCATGGCCAACGACCTGGTCGGCGATGCGGCCCGCGGCTCCCTCCCGCGCGGCGGCGCCTGGCTCTTCGTGGAGGTCGGCGGCGACGACGCGGCCGAGGCGCGGTCCCGCGCCGACGCGCTGTGCCGCGCCGCGCTGGCGGACGGCGCGACGGACCACCTGCTGGTCGCGGGGACCGCCGAGCAGCGCGCGCTGTGGCGGGTGCGCGAGGACGCCTCGGGCACGGCTACGCGCATGCCCGACGGCAGCGAGGCGTGGCCGGGCTGGGAGGACTGCGCGGTGCCCCCGGCCAGGCTCGGCGCGTATCTGCGGGACTTCCGCAAGCTGCTGCGCGAACACGGCCTGCGCGGCCTGCCCTACGGGCACTTCGGGGACGGCTGCATCCACGTACGCATCGACTTCGACCTGATGGGCCGCGAGGGCGTCCAGCGCTTCCGCGACTTCTCCTACGACCTGGCCGACGTCGTCGTCGCGCACGGCGGCTCGCTCTCCGGGGAGCACGGGGACGGGCAGGCGCGGGCCGAGCTGCTGCCGAAGATGTACGGGGCGGAGATGGTCGGCCTCTTCAACCGGTTCAAGGATCTGTGGGACCCGTCGGGCGGGCTCAACCCGGGCATGCTGGTGCGCCCGGGGCGCATCGACGAGAACCTGCGGTTCGCGCCCTTGCCCCGTCAGCCGGTGGACGTGGAGTTCGGCTATCCGCACGACGGGGGCGACTTCTCGGCCGCCGTACGCCGCTGCGTCGGCGTCGCCAAGTGCCGCGACACGACGACGAGCGCGGGCGTGATGTGCCCCTCCTTCCGCGCCACCGGCGAGGAGAAGCACTCCACGCGCGGGCGCGCCAGGCTGCTGCACGAGATGCTCGCTGGCGAGGTGGTCACCGACGGCTGGCAGTCCGAGGAGGTCCGCGACGCCCTGGACCTGTGCCTGTCCTGCAAGGGGTGCAGGACGGACTGCCCGGTGGGCGTGGACATGGCCACGTACAAGGCCGAGTTCCTGCACCACCACTACGGCGACGAGGGCGGCAAGCGGCGCCCGATGGCCCACCACTCGATGGGCAGACTCCCCGAGTGGCTGCGGCTGGCGGCGGCCAGCCGCACGGTCCCGCTGCTGAACGCGGGCGCGAAGGCGGGCCCGCTGGCTGCGCTGGCCAAGAAGGCGGGCGGCCTCGCGCCCGAACGGGACATCCCCGCGCTGCCCACGCGGCCCTTCACGCGCTGGTGGCGGGCGCAGCCGGGGCGCGGCATGGCCGAGCAGGGCGGCGGCGAGGGGCAGCGGGTGGTGCTGTGGCCCGACACCTTCACCAACTACCTCTCGCCCGAGGCCGGTTCGGCGGCCGTCCGGGTCCTGCGCGACGCGGGGCTGCGGATCGCCGTACCGCCGAAGCAGGTGTGCTGCGGCCTGACGTACGTCTCCACGGGGCAACTGGACCGCGCCCGCGCGGTGATGCGCCGCACCCTGGACCGCGTCGAGCCCGCGCTGGACGCGGGGCTGCCCGTGACGGTGCTGGAGCCGCCGTGCGCCGCGGCGCTCAAGACCGACCTGCCGGAACTGCTCGGCGACGACCCGCGCGCGGAGCGCCTGGCGCGGTCGGTGCGGACCTTCGCCGAGACGCTGGAGGAGTACGCGCCCGACTGGGAGCCGCCGCGCCTGGAGCGCCCCGTCGCGGGCCAGACGCACTGTCACCAGCACGCCGTGCTGGGCGACGCGGCGGACAGGCGGCTGCGCGAGAAGGCCGGGCTGACGGGCGAGCTGAGCGGCGGCTGCTGCGGGCTCGCGGGCAACTTCGGCTTCGAGAAGGGGCACTACGAGGTCTCGGCGGCCTGCGCCGAGGACCAGTTGCTGCCCGCCGTACGGGACGCGGCGCCCGGCACGGAACTGATCGCCGACGGCTATTCGTGCCGTACCCAGTTGGAACAGCTCGGCGGCCACCACAGCCGCCACCTCGCGGAGGTGCTGGCGGAGGGCCTCGGGGGCGTCGGGAGTATCGGGAGCAGGACGGGCCGGACGGGCGAGCGGGCCGACGACGTGGGGTGAGACGCGCGGCACGGCGGGGCCGGGGGTGGGAGCGGGAGCGGATCGGGGCGGTCCGGAACCGCGCTCCCCGCCGTGGCCGCCCAGAGGCTGCGGCGTCCCGGCGACCGCCTGCCCCCGGGCCCCGGTTCCTGCCGCATGCGCGGTACCTCCGCCGTCGCTCCGTGCTCCGTGGTCCGCGCTTCGCAAGAAGTCATGCAAGCACGCTTGCTTGTTTTTCCTCGCGCTGCCACGCTCGTGGCGCACAGGGCGACTCGCGTCGACGGCCCGGCCGGTACGGGGCGTACGCGCTGCGTGCGCTGTGCGAGTGGGCCAGTGGGCCGTCGACGCAGGGAGCGGGGAGCGCGCCATGACCGGAACCGTCGGCACCGGGGCAGCCGGTGCCGTGCTGACCGACCTGCGGGACGAGGGCGACGAGTTGGAGGCCCTGGTGGCCGGGCTCGAAGCGAAGGCGTGGGCGCTGCCGACACCCGCGCCCAACTGGACCGTCGCGCACCAGATCGCCCATCTGACGTGGACGGACGGGCAGTCGCTGACCGCCGCCACGGACGAGGCCGCCTTCCAGCGCGAGGTGGAGAAGGCCATGGCCGCGCCGGACCGCTTCGTCGACGAGGGCGCCGAGGAGGGCGCGACTCTCGCACCCGGTGAGCTGCTGGAGCGCTGGCGCGAGGGCCGTTCCGCGCTGCTGAGGACGCTCGCGGACCAGCCGGAGGGGCGCCGCATTCCCTGGTACGGGCCGCCGATGAGCGTCGCCGGCATGGCCACGGCGCGCCTCATGGAGACATGGGCGCACGGCGAGGACGTCGCCGACGCGCTGGGCGTGCGCCGCGCGCGCACCGTCCGGCTGCGGCACGTGGCCCGGATCGGCGTGCGGGCCCGGGACTTCGCGTACGCGGCACACGGGCTGACCCCGCCCGCCGCGCCCTTCCGGGTCGAGCTGACGGGCACGGACGGCGAACCGTGGGTCTACGGGCCCGAGGACGCGGCCGAGCGCGTGACCGGGGACGCCGTGGAGTTCTGCCTGCTGGTGACGCAGCGCGTCCACCGTGACGACACCGGCCTGCGCGCCGAGGGCGCGGAGGCCGGGCGCTGGCTCGACATCGCCCAGGCGTTCGCGGGCCCGCCGGGCGCGGGCCGCGCGTCCGGGTCCGGGTCCGGGCCGGAGCCCGGGTCCGCGTCCGAGGGGGAGTCCGCGTGACGGGCGGCGACGGTGCGACGGGCGGCGGCGCGCCCGGCACGGCAGGCGCAACCGGTGCGCCCAGCGCAACCGGTGCGCCCGGCCCGTCCCGCACAGCCAACTCCCCCGGCACGTTTGCCGCCCGGAGCACGGCAGAGGGGGCAGGCCCCGGGGTGCTGCGGATCGGCAACTGTTCCGGCTTCTACGGCGACCGCTTCTCCGCCATGGAGGAGATGCTCACCGGCGGCCCCCTGGACGTGCTGACCGGCGACTATCTCGCCGAGCTGACCATGCTCATCCTCGGCCGCGACCGGATGAAGGACCCGGCGCGCGGCTACGCGAAGACCTTCCTGCGGCAGTTGGAGACCGGGCTCGGCCTCGCGAAGGAGCGGGGCGTGCGGATCGTCGCCAACGCGGGCGGCCTCAACCCGGCCGGGCTCGCCGACGCCGTACGGGAGTTGAGCGAGCGCGTCGGGGTGCCCGCGCGGGTGGCGCACGTCGAGGGCGACGACCTGCTCGCGCGCGGCTGGGGCGAGGGCGTGCTGACGGCCAACGCCTATCTGGGCGGCGGCGGCATCGCGGAGTGTCTGCGCGCGGGCGCGGACATCGTGGTCACGGGCCGGGTCACGGACGCGGCCCTGGTGAGCGGTGCAGCGGCGGCGCACTTCGGCTGGAGCCACGAGGGCACGGCGGACCTGGACGCGCTGGCCGGTGCGGTCGTCGCGGGGCATGTGCTGGAGTGCGGTGCCCAGGCGACCGGCGGCAACTACGCCTTCTTCGACACCGAGGGCATCGACGTGCTGCGGCCCGGCTTCCCCCTCGCGGAGATCGCCCACGACGGCTCCGCCGTGATCACCAAGCATCCGGGCACGGGCGGCGCGGTGACGGTGGGCACGGTGACGGCGCAACTGCTGTACGAGACGTCGGGGGCGCGCTATGCCGGGCCCGATGTGACCGCGCGCCTGGACTCGGTACGGCTCGCCCAGGAGGGCCCCGACCGGGTACGGATCGACGGCGTACGCGGCGAGGCGCCGCCGTCCACGCTGAAGGTGGGGTGCAGCAGGCTGGGCGGCTGGCGCAACGAGGTCGTGTTCGTCCTCACAGGGCTCGACATCGAGGCCAAGGACGCGCTCGTACGCCGTCAGATGGAGGACGCCTTCGCGCGCGCAGGGCGACGGCCCAGGGAGGTGAACTGGAGCCTCGCCCGTACGGACAGGCCCGACGCGTCCGTACAGGAAGAGGCCAGCGCCATGCTGCGCCTGGTCGTACGGGACGCGGACCAGGAGGCGGTGGGGCGCGCGGTCAGCGGCGGCGCGGTCGAACTCGCCCTGGCCAGCATCCCCGGCTTCCACGTCACGGCGCCGCCGGGGAAGGGCGCGCCGTACGGGGTGTTCGAGGCGGCGTACACGGCCGCCGACGGAGTGCCGCACATCGCCGTACTGCCCGACGGGCGCCGGGTGGACATCCCCGCCCGGCCCTTCGAGGAGACCCGCGAACTGGCCGAGGTGACGGAACCGGAACTTCCGGAGCCGCTGCCCGACTCGTACGGGCCCACGCGCCGCGTGCCCCTGGGGACGATCGCCGGGGCCCGCAGCGGGGACAAGGGCGGGAGCGCCAACGTCGGGGTGTGGGTGCGGAGTGAGGAGGCGTGGCGGTGGCTGGCGTATGCGCTGACGGAATCTGAAATCTGTTATCTGATACCCGAAATCTGTCAGCCGTCATCTGAAGTCCGTCAGCCGACACCTGAAGCCCGTCAGCTGAAAGTCACCCGTCACCTCCTCCCCAACCTCCGCGCCCTCAACTTCGTCATCGACGGCCTCCTCGGAGAGGGCGTCGCCTCGCAGGCGCGCTTCGATCCGCAGGCCAAGGCACTAGGGGAGTGGCTGCGCTCCCGGCACATGGACATACCGGAGGGGTTGTTGAAGTGACCGTGCTCCCGTCGGCGCTGGACGCCAAGAGCGCCGAATACGCCGCCAACCGCGAGGCCCTGCTCGGCAAGCTCGCCGAGCTGGAGGCCGAACACGCCAAGGCGCGCGAGGGCGGTGGCGAGAAGTACGTCGAGCGCCACCGCAAGCGCGGCAAGCTCCTCGCGCGCGAGCGGATCGAACTGCTGCTGGACCCCGACACCCCGTTCCTGGAGCTGTCCCCGCTCGCGGCCTGGGGCAGCGACTACACGGTGGGTGCCTCGCTCGTCACGGGGATCGGGGTCGTCGAGGGCGTCGAGTGCCTGATCACGGCCAACGACCCGACCGTACGGGGCGGTGCCAGCAACCCCTGGACGCTCAAGAAGGCCCTGCGCGCCAACGAGATCGCGTACGCGAACCGGCTCCCCTGCATCAGCCTCGTGGAGTCGGGCGGCGCCGATCTGCCCAGCCAGAAGGAGATCTTCATCCCCGGCGGGGCCCTGTTCCGGGACATCACGCGGCTGTCCGAGGCGGGCATCCCCACCGTCGCCGTCGTGTTCGGCAACTCGACGGCGGGCGGCGCGTACATCCCCGGCATGTCCGACCACGTGATCATGGTCAAGGAGCAGTCCAAGGTCTTTCTCGGCGGCCCGCCCCTGGTCAAGATGGCCACCGGCGAGGAGGCTGACGACGAGGAGCTGGGCGGCGCGGAGATGCACGCGCGCGGCTCGGGGCTCGCCGACTACTTCGCGCTGGACGAGCCCGACGCGCTGCGTCAGACCCGTCGCGTCGTCGCCCGCCTCAACTGGCGCAAGGCGCACCCGTCCCCGTCCCCGTCTACGGGGATCGCGGAGCCGCCGAAGTACGACGAGGAGGAGCTGCTGGGCATCGTGCCCGGCGATCTGAAGGTCCCCTTCGACCCGCGCGAGGTCATCGCGCGCCTCGTCGACGGCTCGGACTTCGACGAGTTCAAGCCCCTCTACGGCGCCAGCCTCGTCACCGGCTGGGCGGCCCTGCACGGCTACCCCGTGGGCATCCTCGCCAACGCGCGGGGCGTGCTGTTCAGCGAGGAGTCGCAGAAGGCCACCCAGTTCATCCAGCTCGCCAACCAGCGCGACATCCCGCTGCTGTTCCTGCACAACACCACCGGCTACATGGTCGGCAAGGAGTACGAGCAGGGCGGCATCATCAAGCACGGCTCGATGATGATCAACGCGGTCTCGAACTCGAAGGTCCCCCACCTGTCGGTCCTCATGGGCGCCAGCTACGGCGCGGGCCACTACGGCATGTGCGGCCGGGCCTACGACCCCCGCTTCCTGTTCGCCTGGCCGAGCGCGAAGTCCGCCGTGATGGGCCCGCAGCAGCTCGCGGGGGTCCTGTCGATCGTGATGCGGGAGTCGGCAGCGGCCAAGGGCAAGCCCTTCGACGAGGAGGCCGACGCAGGGCTGCGCGCCATGGTGGAGCAGCAGATCGAGGCCGAGTCGCTGCCGGTGTTCCTCTCCGGGCGGCTCTACGACGACGGCGTGATCGACCCTCGGGACACCAGGACCGTGCTGGGCCTGTGCCTGTCCGCCATCCACACCGCACCGGTCGAGGGCGCCCGCGGCGGCTTCGGCGTCTTCCGGATGTGAGCCGGGGGATGAGCGGTATGCGGGAGGAGACAGCCGTTGAAAGAAGCAGAAACGGAAGCGGAAGCGGAACGAGGGCGGGACGAGGCGTGATGCGACGCGTACTGGTGGCCAACCGGGGGGAGATCGCGCTGCGCGTCTTCCGTACCTGCGAGGAGATGGGCATCGGGACCGTCGCGGTCCACTCCGACGCGGACACTTCGGCGGCGCACGTCCGCGCGGCCGACGCGGCGGTACGGCTGCCGGGCAACGCCCCGTCCGAGACGTATCTGCGCGGCGACCTGATCGTGAAGGCGGCGCTCGCCGCCGAAGCCGACGCCGTGCACCCCGGCTACGGCTTCCTCTCCGAGAACGCCGACTTCGCGCGCGCCGTCCAGGACGCGGGCCTGGTCTGGATCGGCCCGCCGCCCGAGGCGATCGAGGCCATGGCGTCCAAGACCCGCGCCAAGCGGCTGATGGCGGAGGCCGGGGTGCCGCTGCTCGCGCCCGTCGCGGCGGGGGAGGCGCGCGAGGACCAGTTGCCGCTGCTGGTGAAGGCGTCGGCGGGCGGCGGTGGCCGGGGGATGCGCGTCGTGCGGGAACTGGCCGCGCTGGAGGGCGAGATCGAGGCCGCGCGCGCCGAGGCGGCCTCCGCCTTCGGTGACGGCGAGGTCTTCGTGGAGCCGTATGTGGAGCGGGGCAGGCACGTTGAGGTCCAGGTGCTCGCCGACGGGCACGGCACGGTGTGGGCGCTGGGCACGCGGGACTGCTCCTTGCAGCGCCGCCACCAGAAGGTGATCGAGGAGGCACCGGCGCCGGGGCTGAGCGACGCGCTGCGCGCGTCCCTGCACGAGGCGGCGGTCAAGGCGGCGCGCGCGGTGGGGTACCGGGGCGCGGGCACGGTGGAGTTCCTGGTCGCGGGCGCGCCGGACGCACCGCACGCCCCCGCCGCGCCCGACACCTCAAGCGCCCCCGGCACGCCCGACGCCCCCCGCGAGCGGGCCCAGGAGCGCGCGTACTTCCTGGAGATGAACACCCGCCTCCAGGTCGAGCACCCCGTCACCGAGTGCGTCCACGGCCTCGACCTCGTCGCACACCAGATCCGCGTCGCGGAGGGCGCCGCGCTCGACCCCGCGGGCCCGCCCGCGCCCCAGGGGCACGCCGTCGAGGCCCGCCTCTACGCCGAGGACCCCGCACGCGGCTGGCGCCCCCAGACCGGCGCCCTCCACCGCCTCGACGTGCCGGACGGGGTGCGTCTGGACAGCGGCGTCAGCGGCGGCGACGAGATCGGGGTGCACTACGACCCCATGCTCGCCAAGGTCATCGCCTGGGCGCCCGGCCGCGACGAGGCCGTACGCAAGCTGGCCCGCGCGCTGGAGCGGGCCCGCGTGCACGGGCCCGTCACCAACCGCGAGCTGCTCGTACGCTCCCTGCGCCATCCCGACTTCATGGCGGCGCGCTTGGACACGGGCTTCTACGAGCGCCACCTCGACGCGCTGACCCGGCCCGACGAGGCGGCGGACGACGGCCGCCGCGCGCGGCTCGCCGCACTCGCGGCGGCGCTCGCCGACGCCGCCCGCACCCGCGCCTCGGGCACCTCCGTCGCCGCGCGGCTGGGCGGCTGGCGCAACGTGCCCTCGCGCCCGCAGACCAAGGGCTACCGGAGCGAACCCGACGGCACGGAGCACGAGATCCGCTACACGCTCACCCGCGAAGGGCTCACCGCCGAGGGCCTGCCCGGCGTCCAGTTGCTCGACGCGGCACCCGAGCGCGTCGTGCTGGAGGTGGACGGCGTGCGCAGGGAGTTCGAGGTCAGCGCGTACGGCGGGACCGGGCGCGCGGGGACGTACACGGACGCGTACCCGGCCGTCTACGTCGACTCCTCGCTCGGCTCCCACGCCCTCACCCCGCTGCCCCGCTTCCCCGACCCGGCCGACCGCACCGAGCCGGGGTCGCTGCTGGCGCAGTTGCCGGGCACGGTCGTGCGGGTGGCCGAAGGGCTCGCCGTCGGCAGCCGGGTGGCGGCGGGCGAGCCGCTGCTGTGGCTGGAGGCGATGAAGATGGAGCACAAGGTCGTCGCGCCCGCTTCCGGCACCCTCACCGCGCTGGGCGCGGTACCCGGCCGTCAGGTCGAGGTCGGCACGCTGCTGGCCGTCGTCTCGGACGAGCCCCCCCGCGACCCCCGCCGCGACCCACGAAGAGACCACCTCTCCCAAGGAGTCCGCATGACCGACGCCACACCTTCCAGCGCCACCAGCTCAGCCCTCCTGGAGACCGAGGAGCAGCGGGCGCTGCGCCAGGCGGTCGCCGCGCTCGGCGAGCGGTACGGACGCGAGTACTTCGCCGGAGTCGTCCGCGACGGCAAGCACACCGACGAGCTGTGGGCCGAGGCGGGCAAGCTCGGCTACCTCGGCGTCAACCTCCCCGAGGAGTACGGCGGCGGAGGCACCGGCATCACCGAGCTGTCCATCGTGCTGGAGGAGCTGGGCGCGGCGGGCTGCCCGCTGCTGATGCTCGTCGTCTCGCCCGCCATCTGCGGGAACGTCATCGCCCGCTTCGGTACCGAGGCACAGAAGCGCCAGTGGCTGCCAGGGCTGGCCGACGGCAGCCTGAAGATGGCGTTCGGCATCACCGAGCCCGACGCGGGCTCCAACTCGCACCGCATCACCACGACAGCCCGCAGGGACGGCGACGACTGGCTGCTGACCGGGCGCAAGGTCTTCATATCGGGCGTGGACATCGCGGACGCGACGCTGATCGTGGGCCGTACGGAGGACGCGCGCACCGGCAAGCTCAAGCCCTGCCTGTTCATCGTGCCCCGCGACGCGCCCGGCTTCGAGCGCCACCGGATCGACATGGAGATCGGCGCCCCGGAGAAGCAGTTCGAGCTGGTTCTCGACGAGGTGCGGCTGCCCGCCGACGCGCTGGTCGGCGACGAGGACGCGGGCCTGCTCCAGCTCTTCGCCGGGCTCAACCCGGAGCGCGTGATGACGGCGGCCTTCGCGCTGGGCATGGGGCGCTACGCGATCAACAGGGCCGTGGAGTACGCCCGTACGCGCCAGGTGTGGAAGGAGCCCATCGGCGCGCACCAGGCCATCGCGCACCCGCTCGCGCAGGCCCATATCGAGGTCGAGCTGGCCCGGCTGATGATGCTCAAGGCGGCCCACCTCTACGACGTGGGTGACGACATGGGCGCGGGCGAGGCGGCGAACATGGCGAAGTACGCGGCCGGTGAGGCGTGCGTCAAGGCCGTCGACCAGGCCGTGCACACCCTCGGCGGCAACGGCCTGACCCGCGAGTACGGCCTCGCCGCCATGATCACCGCGGCGCGGGTGGCCCGGATCGCGCCGGTCAGCCGCGAGATGGTCCTCAACTTCGTCTCGCACCAGAGCCTCGGCCTGCCCAAGTCCTACTGAGGCTCCGGGTTCTACTGAGGCGCTACGTCCTACTGACACGCCACGCACGTCCTACTGACACGGACAAGCGGGAGGTACCGGACAATGGTGTTCCGCAGCGAGTACGCCGACGTGCCCGTCGTCGACCAGCCCATCCACGAGGCGGTGCTGGGCCGCTCCGCCGTCGAGTATGCCGACCGGCCCGCGCTGGTCGACGCGCTCGACGGCACCACGCTCAGCTACGCGGCGCTGGACGCGTTCAGCCGCCGTATCGCCGCCGCGCTCACGGAGGCGGGGCTGCGGCAGGGTGACGTGCTGGCCCTGCACAGCCCCAACTCTGTGCTCTACCCCGCCGTCTTCTACGGCGCGAGCCGCGCCGGCGCGGCCGTCACCACCGTGCACCCGCTGTGCACGCCCGAGGAGTTCGCGCGCCAGTTGCGCGACGCGGGCGCGCGCTGGATCGTCACCGTCTCGCCGCTCCTCGCGACGGCCCGCGAGGCGGCGGGCCTCGTGCCAGGGGGCGGCGGCGCAGGGGACGGCGACGCGGGCGGCGTGCGCGAGATCTTCGTGTGCGACCGTGCCGAGGGCCACAGATCCGTGCTCGACATGCGCGACTCGACGGCGCCCGAACCCCGCGTCACGCTCGACCCCGCCCGTGACCTGGCCGCGCTGCCCTACTCCTCGGGCACCACGGCCACCCCCAAGGGCGTGATGCTCACCCACCGAAACATTGCCACCAACCTCGCCCAGCTCGACCCGCTCATCCCCAGCGGCCCGGACGACACCGTGCTGGCCGTGCTGCCCTTCTTCCACATCTACGGGCTGACCGCGCTCATGAACGCGCCGCTGCGCAAGGGCGCGAAGGTCGTCGTGCTGCCGCGCTTCGACCTCACCCAGTTCCTGACGGCGATCGAGCGCCACCGGGTGACGGCGCTGTACGTCGCGCCGCCCGTCGTGCTGGCACTCGCCAAGCACCCGGAGGTGGACCAGCACGATCTGTCCTCCGTGAAGTACGTGGTCAGCGCGGCGGCCCCGCTCGACGCGCGGCTCGGCACCGCGTGCGCGCGGCGGCTAGGCCTGCCCACGGTGATGCAGGCGTACGGCATGACCGAGCTGTCGCCCGGCACCCACGTGGTCCCGCTCGACGCGCCGGACCCGCCGCCCGGCACCGTCGGCAAGCTGCTGCCCGGCACACAGATGCGCGTCGTCGCGCTCGACGACCCGTCCCGCGACCTGGGCCCCGGCGAGGAGGGCGAACTGCTCTTCAGGGGGCCGCAGGTGATGAAGGGGTACCTGGGGCGGCCGGACGAGACCGAGGCGATGATCGACGCCGAGGGCTGGCTGCGTACGGGGGACGTCGGCCGGGTGGACGAGGACGGCTGGCTGTTCGTCGTCGACCGGGTCAAGGAGCTGATCAAGTACAAGGGCTACCAGGTGGCCCCCGCCGAACTGGAGGCCGTGCTGCTCGGCCACGAGGAGATCGCGGACGCGGCGGTGGTCGGCGTGCCGGACGAGGACGGGCAGGAGGTTCCCAAGGCGTTCGTGGTCCGTCTTCCCGGCGCGACGGGGCCGGGCGCGGACGAGGTCCTGCGGTATGTCGCGGAACGGGTGGCTCCGTACAAGAAGGTGCGGCGCGTGGAGTTCGTGGACGCGGTGCCCCGCGCGGCCAGCGGCAAGATCCTCCGCCGCCGGCTCCGCCCCGCCACGGGACAGGCCCCCCGATGACCACCACCCCCCGCCGTCACAGCGTCCCGTCCCCACCCCGTACGAGAGGACCCCACCAGTGACCCCAGCCCGGAACAGCGAAAGGCAGGCCGCGGAGCCGGAGCAGCCCGGGGAACCCCTCGTTCGGGTCGGCCGGGACCGGCGCGTCATGACCGTCACGCTCGACTCGCCGCACAACCGCAACGCGCTCTCGGCCCGCCTCGTACGCGAACTCCACGCGGCCCTGGACCAGGCGGCGGCGGACGCGGAGACCCGCGCCGTCCTGCTCACCCACACGGGCAACACGTTCTGCGCGGGCGCCGACCTGCGCGAGGGCAGCGGCACCCCGCACGAGCTGGCCACGCTGCTGCGGGCGCTCGTCGAGCTGCCGAAGCCCGTCGTGGGCCGCGCCACGGGCCATGTGCGCGCGGGCGGCACGGGGCTGCTGGGCGCCTGCGACATCTCCGTCGCCGGCCCCGGCGCGACCTTCGCCTTCACCGAGGCCAGGATCGGCGTGGCCCCGGCCGTGATCTCGATGCCGCTGCTGCCCCGCCTGGACCCGCGCGCCGCAGCGCGCTATTACCTCACGGGCGAGCGGTTCGACGGCGCGGAAGCGGCCCGTATCGGCCTGGTGACGCTGGCGGCCGAGGACCCGGACGCCGCACTGGAGCCGGTGCTCGACGGGCTGCGGCGGGGTTCACCGCAGGGGCTCGCTGAGTCCAAGCGGCTGGTCACGGCGGAGGTGCTGCGGGCCTTCGACCGCGACACCGATAACCTCGCTGATCTGTCCGCACGCCTCTTCGCCTCCGACGAGGCGCGTGAGGGCATGACCGCATTCCTCGAACGACGGGATCCCGAATGGGCGGGGTGAACACATGGCAGGGGCGAACAGTGGAGTGAGCAGCGGGGCGAACAGCGGGGTGAACGGCGGAGTGGTGAACACCCGTGGCGCCGCTCCCAAGCAGGACCGCAGCCGGGCGACCCGGCAGCGGCTGCTGGAGTCTGCCGTGACCTGCCTGGCCGAGCACGGCTGGTCGGGCAGCACGGTCACGGTCGTCGCCGAGCACGCCGGGGTCTCGCGGGGCGCGGCGCAGCACCACTTCCCCACCCGTGAGGACCTGTTCACGGCCGCCGTCGAGTACGTCGCCGAGGAGCGGTCCAAGGCGCTGCGCGCGCTGCCCGCGCCCACCGCGGACACCCGCGCGGCCGTCGCCACCCTCGTCGCCCTCTACACGGGCCCCCTCTTCCGCGCGGCGCTCCACCTGTGGGTCGCCGCGTCGAACGAGCCGCAGCTCGGGCCCCGCGTCACCGGCCTGGAGGCCCGCATCGGCCGGGAGACCCACCGCATGGCCGTGGACCTGCTGGGCGCCGACGAGGCGGCCCCGGGCGTGCGGGAGACCGTGCAGGGCCTGCTCGACATGGCGCGCGGCCTCGGCCTCGCCAACCTGCTGACGGACGACAGCGCGCGGCGCGAGCGCGTCGTGGAGCAGTGGGCGCGCATCGTGGACGACGTCCTGGAGCGGTAGCGCGCGGCGTCCCGCACTCTTGCGGCCCACATTCACCGACGTGGATGTGGGCCGCTTCCGTTGGCACGCCGCTGCCCCCGTGTAACGGGGATTGTGCGCAGTATTGACGGCTTCTGAGGGCACTTCTAATGTGACGGCGATTATTCAGAGACCTGGCAGCAGTTCATATCAATGAACATGGGGAGCCGTGATGTCCACATTGGACTGGGTCGTACTCGGTGGCTACTTCTTCGTCATGGTGGGCATCGGCCTCTGGTCGAAGCGGCGCATCGAGAACGTGGCCGACTTCTTCACGGCCCGTGGCCGCATACCCTGGTGGCTCTCCGGCATCTCGCACCACATGTCGGGCTACAGCGCGATCATGTTCGTCACCTTCGCCGCCGTCGCCTACGACTACGGCGTCACCGTCTACTTCTGGTGGCCGCTGACGATCGGGCTCGGCATCGGCATCGGCGCCTTCCTCTTCGCACCCCGCTGGAACCGGCTGCGCGCCAAGCACGGCGTCAACTCGCCGCTCGCCTACCTCGCGGTGCGCTACAACCTCCCCACCCAGCAGGTGCTGGCCTACAGCGGCGCCGCGCTCAAGGTCGTCGACATCGCCGCCAAGTGGGTCGCCATCGCCGTGCTGCTCCAGGGCTTCGCCGACATCCCGCTGGTCTGGGGCATCACGCTCACCGGCGTCTGCACGATGTTCTACATGGCCTTCGGCGGGCTGTGGGCCGACGTCCTCACCGACTTCGGGCAGTTCATCATCCAGGCCGTCGCCGGAATCGCGATGCTCGTCGCGGTCATGGCCCACCTCACCGGCGTCTCCACCCTGTGGACGATGTGGGACGAGCTGCCCGCGAGCCACAGCGACCCGGTCAACGGCACCGTCACCACAGGGCTGATCATGGCGTTCCTGCTGGTGAAGACCTTCGAGTACAACGGCGGCATGTGGAACCTGGCGCAGCGCTACATGTCCGCGCCCTCCGGCACCCGCGCCAGGAAGTCCGCGCTGCTCTCCAGCGCGCTGTGGCTGATCTGGCCGTTCATCCTCTTCGTGCCGATGATCGCGGCGCCGCTCATCGTGCCGGGCATCGAGAACGGCGAGGAGTCCTACATCAAGCTCGCCCAGGAGCTGCTGCCCACCGGGCTCATCGGCCTGCTGCTCGCCGGGTTCTTCTCGCACACCATGGCCATGGTCGCCTCCGACTCCAACGTCATCACCGCCGTCATCACCCGCGACCTGGCGCCCGTCATCGTCCCCAAGGTGCGGAAGCTGACGGCGGGCGGCCAGCTCATGTTCGCCCGCATCACCACCGTCGCCTTCGTCTGCGTCAGCATGAGCTTCGCGCTGTTCAGCGACCCGGACGGCTTCATCATGACGGTGGTCGTCAGCATCGTCGCCGCCACCATGGGCCCGATCTCCATCCCGCTGATGCTCGGCCTGCTGCCCTGGTTCAAGCGCAACGGGCCGACGGCGGCCATCGTCTCCTGGGCGGGCGGCCTCAGCGTCTGGGCCTACCTCTACTGGGGCATGGAGGACGCCACCCAGACCCAGAACGTCAGCTTCCCCGTGCTCACCTCGCTGGTGCTCTACGTAGTGATCGGCCTCGTACGCCCGGAGGGCAACTCCGTCCGCTCGGCTCTGGTCGACTCGCTGGACGACGATCCGAGCGAGGAGGAGCGGGTGGCCCTGGAGCGCAAGTTCCTGGAGGAGGCCCCGGCCAGCGACGTCGAGGCGGTCGAGGAGACGGTCATCACCCGCTGACGGCCGGGCGTACGGCCCGCATACACCGGTGCCCCGTCCACGTCCGTGGACGGGGCATCAGCGTGAAAAAGGGGATCGCGGGGGCCGCCGTCAGCGGTGCATCTCGCCGTACCCCTCGATGTCGCGGGGCGCGCGCGGCCCCGGGCCGACGTAGCGCGCGGAGGGCCGCACCAGGCGCCCCGTGCGCTTCTGCTCCAGGATGTGCGCCGACCACCCGGCCGTACGGGCGCAGGTGAACATCGACGTGAACATGTGCGCGGGCACCTCGGCGAAGTCGAGGACGATCGCCGCCCAGAACTCCACGTTCGTCTCCAGCACCCGGTCGGGGCGCCGGGCGCGCAGCTCCTCCAGCGCGGCCCGCTCCAGCGCCTCCGCCACCTCGAAGCGGGGCGCGCCCAGCTCCTTGGCCGTACGGCGCAGCACCCGCGCCCTCGGGTCCTCGGCGCGGTAGACGCGGTGCCCGAAGCCCATCAGGCGCTCGCCGCGGTCGAGCTGGCGCTTCACGTAGGCGCTCGCGTCGCCCGTGCGCTCGATCTCCTCGATCATCCCGAGCACCCGCGAGGGAGCCCCGCCGTGCAGCGGCCCCGACATCGCGCCGACGGCGCCCGACAGCGAGGCGGCCACGTCGGCGCCCGTGGAGGCGATGACGCGCGCGGTGAAGGTGGAGGCGTTCATGCCGTGCTCGGCGGCCGACGTCCAGTAGGCGTCGACCGCTGCCACGTGCCGGGGGTCGGGCTCGCCGCGCCAGCGCCGCATGAAGCGCTCCACAACGGTCTCCGCCTTGTCGATCTCCTTCTGCGGCACCATCGGCAGCCCCTGTCCGCGTGCGGACTGCGCCACGTAGGACAGGGCCATGACGGCGGCGCGGGCGAGATCGGCGCGGGCCCGCCGCTCGTCGATGTCGAGCAGCGGTTTGAGGCCCCACACAGGCGCGAGCATGGCCAGCGCGGACTGCACGTCGACGCGGATGTCACCGGAGTGCACCGGGATGGGGAAGGGCTCGGCGGGCGGCAGCCCCGGGTTGAAGCTGCCGTCGACGAGGAGCCCCCAGACGTTCCCGAAGGAGACCTCCCCGACCAGGTCCTCGATGTCCACGCCCCGATAGCGCAGGGCGCCGCCCTCCTTGTCCGGTTCTGCGATCTCCGTCTCGAACGCGACGACTCCCTCAAGACCGGGTACGAAGTCGGACATCAGGCGGCTCCCTCATGTGTGCGGCAGACGGGGCTGCCGCAGGTCGGCGACGACTGGTGCCCACGGCGAGCGCGCCGTGGACCGGGTCTGCTGCTGGATCGCTGGATCGCTGGACAGGCCGGAACGGTTCCTCCGCCCTCGCGGGGCTGGCGGACCGCGCCGTCCTCCCGGTGATGCCCCGCGCGGCCGGTGCTCACCCGGTCATGACCGGGCCGACACGATAACCGCTCCTGTCCGGGGGCCACAGTCTTCCGCTTCGCGATTTTGGCGGGTCCGGAACACGCGGGGAAGGGTGAGAAGCGGCACAGCCCGCGATCTTCCTCCGTCAGGCATGCGGCGTTGGCGGAACGGGCAGACTGGGATGCCACGGGCGGGGCCACGCGCGCCGGGATGCTGCAAGATATGCGCGTGCCACACGCTGACGATGACGCCGCCCGCAGTACGTCCCCCGCATCCCCCGCATCCTCCGCATCCTCCCCGTCCTCCGGATCCCCCGCCGCGTCCCCCTCCGGCTCCGGCCCGGCGATGCCCGCGCCGCCGCCCTCGGCGACCGCCACGCTCGACCCCGCCACCATGCGCGCCCACTACCGCGCGACGGGCCTCTCCGAGGAGGACCTGGCGCCGACCCCCTTCGAGCAGTTCACGCGCTGGTTCACCGACGCCTCGCGCGGCGGGCTGCACGAGCCGAACGCGATGGTCGTCTCCACGGCCGACGAGCGGGGCCGTCCCAGCTCCCGCACGGTCCTGCTGAAGCGGTACGACGAGCGCGGCTTCGTCTTCTTCACCCACTACGGCTCCCGCAAGGGCCGCGAGCTGGAGGCGAACCCCTACGTCTCGCTGCTCTTCCCCTGGCACGGCATCGCCCGGCAGGTCATCATCTCGGGCACGGCCGAGCGGATCGGCCGCGACGAGACCGCCGCTTACTTCCGCACCCGCCCGCACGGCTCCCAGCTCGGCGCCTGGGCCAGCGACCAGTCCGCGCGCGTGGAGTCCCGCGCCGACCTGGACCGCGTGTACGAGGAACTCGCGGCGCGCTACCCGGAGGGCGAGGACGTCCCGGCCCCGCCGCACTGGGGCGGCATCCGCGTACGCCCGTCGAGCGCCGAGTTCTGGCAGGGCCGCGAGAACCGTCTGCACGACCGGCTCCGCTACGTCCGCGCGGAAGGGGACGAGGGCGGCTCCTGGACGGTGGAGCGGCTCTCCCCGTAGAGCCGTGGGGAGCGGTGGGAAGCGCTGGGGAGCGCTGGAAAGCAGACGACCCGCGGGCTGCCTCCTCTCGCCGTGGCGAGAGGCGCCGGTCGGACGAGTCCGACGAGCCCGCGGGTCGGGTGACTGCTGAGATTGGCCGGGCGAACCGGCGTCACACTGTGGCGACGGCTCTAGGCCGCAGCCACCTCACGCGTCCGGTCGTAGCTCATCTGCCGGATCACCTCCTTTCTCGTGTGCACCGCACGTTAGGCAGCGGGAAAAGCCCTCGCAAGCGAATTTCGGGGCGACAACGATTTTCCCGAATACGGTGTGTGCTGGGTCACGTTCGAGTTGAATGATCCGTGCAGGCGGCAACAGCCGCAGGCGACAGATTCATCGTGAACGCGTTCAGCCGGGGGTGCTCTCGTGGCCGCACAGTCCAAGATTCACTCCGCGTCGTCGTCCGACGGTGACGGCGACGGCGGCGACGGCGGAGGCAGCGGAGAAGGCGGGGCCGACGACGAGCTTCTCCTCGCCGCCCTCCTCGACGGTATGGACGCCGCCCTCTGCGCCTTCGACGCCGAGGGCGTCGTCACCCACTGGAACCGCGAGGCCGAACGCATCCTGGGCTGGACCCAGGAGGAGGCCGTCGGCCGCCAGGGACTGGCGGGCTGGGCCATTCGCGCGGCCGACGCGCAGGACGTCGAGGCGCGGCTGCTGGGCGCGATGAAGTCCCCGGGACGCCAGGTCCACGAGTTCGCGCTGCTCACCAAGGAGGGCGGCCGGGTCCTGGTGCGTACCCAGTCCTCTGCCGTCGCCGACGCCGAGGGCAACCCCATGGGCGTCTACTGCGCCTTCAGCGAGGTGCACGCCCAGATCGACCTGGAGCGCTCCATCGCGCTCAGCGAGGCGCTGTTCGAGGACGCCTCCTGGGGCGTGGTCCTCGTCGACGCGGATCTGCGCCCCGCCGTCGCCAACCTGCACGCGGCCCGCGCCTTCCAGGTCTCGCGCACGGCGATGCTGGGGCAGCCGCTGGGGGAGTTCGTCGACCAAGGTCTGGAAGAGCTGGAGGCCGCCCTCCAGCACGTCCTCGCCGAGGGCACGCCCCCGGGGCCCGCCGAGATCTGGGTGACCCTGCGCCCCGGGCGCGCTGGACGCGCGGGCGACGGCGAGGGCGGCGCGGACGGGAAGGGCGCCGAGGGGAAGGGCGGCGGCGCGAAGGAGGGGGCCGCGTCCCGCCGCTGCTGGCGCAGCGGCTTCCTGCGGCTGGCCTCTCCGCTCGCGGAGGAACCGGTTCCGCTCGGGGTCGCCTGGCTCTTCCAGGACATGACCGACACCAAGCTGCTCGAGCAGGAAGCGGCGCGGCTGCGCTTCCGCGACAACCAGCTCCACCGGGCAGCGCGTGCCGCCGCCGAGTGCGAGAACCCGATGGAAGCGGCGACCATCCACCTCGACTTCGCCCTCGCGGGCTTCGCCGACCACGCGCTGCTGGACCTGACGCCCGTGGCCTGGGCCGACCGCGAGACCGACCCCGAGGGCGCCCCCCGCCTCATCCGCGCCGCGGCCACGCCCGTGGCGGCGCCCGGCCCCCTCCCACTGATCGAGCCCGACCTCGGCGGCGGCCTCCCCGTCGGCTATGACGCGGGGCACCCCGCGCTCCAGGCGTACGAGCGTTGCGGCTCCGTGCGCGCGAGTGTCGGCGGCTCGGGGGCGCCCGGCTGGGCGGCGGCACGCAAGTGGCCCGAGGGGACGGTGCACGGGCTGTGCACGGTGCTGCGGAGCAGGGGGCGGTCGCTGGGGGTGGCGACGTTCCTGAGAGGCGCGAGCAGGCGCCCCTTCGACCGCTCCGACGCGACGTACGCCGAGGACATCGCCATCCGCATCGCCGCCTCCATCGACCTCTCCCGCACGACGCGCTAACCCCTTCGCGGGGTGCGGAAGGAAACGGGGGGGGTGTCGGTTCGCCGGGGGTGTTGCGCGGGACGGTTGGCCGGTGTGGTGGGTGCCGTAGGGTCCCGCGCTGATTTTTGCGCCGTGGCACGCAGTGGGGTGGCTTGGCGCCGTTTTTCGGGTGCGGGCCGGTGGCTTCGGCGCGGTGTGTGGTTGCGGTGCGATGCGGCTGGCGCCGCGTGGTTCTTGGCTTGTGCCGGTGGCCGTGTGGGGTTGCTGTGTGGTGGGGGTCGGTGCCGCGCCGGGGTGTCTCCTCGGCGTGAAGGTCTCGTGTTCGGCTTTCCGCCGGTGACTTTCTCGACCTGCGGGGACACCCCACCACGTCCCCTCCCACCCGGTGGCCACCAGCACCACTGTTGTGGGCAAGCGTCCCGCTCGGCGAGGGGGCACCTCCCAGCGGTAGCTGGGGGAGGGTGGGCACAACCCGTGCCACCGGGCCGCAGCACGCGAACGAAAGCCCAAGGGGCACTCGGGTAGGCGCACCCCTGCGTGAGTGGGGACCCCCGGGAAGGCTTCACCCCGTACCCCGTGAGGGGGTGCAGCCCGGTGAAGGGGGAACCCTGCGTTTTAACGGTAGAAGATGCGGTCCGCGTATTCCGCCATGACGTGGGCGTTCCAGGCGTGGCCGCCGTCGACGTTGCCCGAGCGCAACAGGGGCGGATCGATGCCGCGCCGGGCCAGCTCACCCGCGGCGGTCGCGACAACCGCCTGCATCATCGCGCTGGTCACCACCGTCGACGAGGGAGCGAACCGCGCCTCGATCCCCGGGACCTCCAGTTCCGCGTCCCCGACACCGATATGGCTGTCGAGCACCACGTCACAGTGATCCCTCAGAAACGTGCCGGTCGAGTGCCGCGACCGCGTGCTCTCCGCGTACGCCACCGACGTGAGCCCGACCACCTTCAGGCCCAGCGCCCGCGCGTTCATCGCCATCTCCACGGGCAGCTCGTTGCGCCCCGAAAGGGAGATCACGAACAGTGTGTCCCCGGCCCGCGCCGGGCTGGAGTCGAGCACCGTGCCCGCGAGCCCGCCGACCCGCTCCAGGGCGCTGCCGAGCGTCGCCGGGCGCACGTCGACGCCGAGCACACCCGGCACGACCAGCAGGTTCATGACGGCGAGCCCGCCCGCGCGGTAGACGACGTCCTGCGCGGGGAGCGAGGAGTGGCCCGCACCGAAGGCGAAGATCCGGCCACCCTCGGCGACCGTGTCGGCGATCAGCTTTCCCGCGGCGGCGATGTTTTCCGCCTCCGCGTCCCTGACCTGCTGCAACAGCCCGATCGCGGCGTCGAAGAAGTCGCTTGCCAGGGTGTTATCGCTCATGCCGCACGGCCCCTCGGTCTATGGTTCGGGGGCATCCTCGCCCTCCGCCGCGATCACGGTGAGGTCCGGACCAGCGCCCTGTCAATAGAGCGCCAGGGGCCTGTCCGCTCCTGCGCGGCACAGTTGTCGGCGCGATGCGTCAGAATTGAAGACAGGGCCACCGCACGAGCTGACATAGGGGCACGCATGTCCGGATTGATCGACACCACGGAGATGTATCTCCGCACCATTCTGGAGCTGGAGGAGGAGGGCGTGGTCCCCATGCGTGCCCGTATCGCCGAGCGGCTCGATCAGAGCGGCCCGACGGTGAGCCAGACCGTGGCGCGCATGGAGCGCGACGGCCTGGTCACGGTGGCCGGGGACCGTCATCTGGAGCTGACGGAAGAGGGCAGGCGGCTCGCCACCCGGGTGATGCGCAAGCACCGTCTGGCCGAGTGTCTGCTCGTCGATGTGATCGGCCTGGAGTGGGAGCAGGTGCACGCGGAGGCGTGCCGCTGGGAGCACGTGATGAGCGAGGCGGTGGAGCGCCGCGTGCTGGAGCTGCTGCGGCACCCGACCGAGTCGCCGTACGGCAACCCCATCCCGGGCCTGGAGGAGCTGGGCGAGAAGGCCGAGGCCGATCCGTTCCTGGACGCTGGCATGGTGAGCCTGGGCGATCTGGACCCGGGCGGGGACGGCAAGACCGTCGTCGTGCGCCGGATCGGCGAGCCGATCCAGATGGACGCGCAGTTGATGTACACGCTGCGGCGGGCCGGTGTGCAGCCGGGCGCCGTGGTCAGTGTGAACTCGGGCTCGGCGGGCGGCGTGCAGGTCGGCAGCAGCGGCGAGGCGGCCGAGCTGGATTCGGACATCGCGGCACACGTCTTCGTCGCCAAGCGCTGACACCCGCCTGTACGTCCGTCCGCTCCCGCGGGCCTCGGCCCGCCTGTCCGGCGGGCGGGTGCGGGCCCTGGCCCGTCGGGCCACGGGGCCCATGGACGTACGGGCAACGGACCTCCGGCACCGGCCCCCGGGCGGTCCGCGCCCTCGGCGACGCGCCCTCGGGCCCGCCCGACGCCCGCCCTGCGGGCCACCGCGCCTCCCCGCCGACCCGACCCGACCGCGTCCGGCCGCCCCGCACCGTCACATTCCGCGACGGCCCGCCTCGCGGCACCGCTCCGGCGTGCGCCCCCGCACGCCCACGGGGCGACCACGCACGGCGGGGCACCGTCGAACAGCGCGCTGACCAGGGGCTGAGGTAGCCGCGGGCGGAGGTGTGCGCGGGCGGCGCCCTGCCGCAGGCGTGGGCGGCGGCGCCGTGTGGGAGGCGGAAGAACTTCGCAAACGGCCCTCCGGGTACCAGAGTTGCCGGAATCCGAGCGGTCGCGTGCGCGGCGTGCAACGCTGTGGCTACGCACATACGCGCGGAAGGGGAGCCGTCGATGAAGCGGGCCGAGCTAGCTGACCGGGCCGACAGCGAGGGCCCCGGCGCCTTCGGCAGCCGGGGCCCCGCTTCCCCAATTCCCCCCGAAGTGACCCGGAGCCCCGAGCTCTCAGGGTCAACCCCCCTCCCGGTAGCTGTCTCCCCTCGCCGCACTCGGCCAACCCTTGAGCAAGGTCACTCGAACGAGGGGTGTCCTCGCGGACGTCGATACGTTCGAATAGAAGTTCGATAGCGTGACGCAGCGGTCAGACGGAATGGGGGTGCCAAGACGCATGGTGCGACGGATCAATGTGACCGGAGCGGACGGGGTAAGGCTCGCAGCCTGGGAGTTCGCCGACCCGCCCAAGGGAGGCTCCGAACAGGAGGTCCTGCCCGACGCCGGTCCCGCGCAAGGCTCTCAGGCGCAGCCGCGGAAGCCACCCGGCGTGCTGTTGCTGCACGGGCTGATGGGCCGGGCCTCCCACTGGGCCGGCACGGCGCGCTGGCTCTCCGGGCGCTATCGGGCCATAGCACTCGATCAGCGCGGGCACGGCCGCAGCGACAAGCCCACCGAGGGGGCGTACGACAGGGAGTCCTTCGTCGCCGATGCCGAGGCCGCGATCGAGCAGTTGGGCCTCGCGCCCCTCGCCGTCATAGGCCACTCCATGGGCGCGCTCACCGCCTGGCAGCTCGCCGCCAAGCGGCCGGACCTCGTGCACGCCCTGGTCGTCTGCGACATGCGCGCCTCGGCGCTGGGGGAGCAGTCCCAGCGGGAGTGGGAGGAATGGTTCAAGTCCTGGCCGGTCCCCTTCGCGACGCTTTCGGACGTCCGCAAGTGGTTCGGCGAGGAGGATCCGTCGCTGGAGCGCCCCAACCCGGCGCGCGGTGACTTCTTCGCCGAGGTCATGGCGGAGCGGGGCGACGGCTGGCGGCCGGTGTTCTCGCGGCGTCAGATGCTGACCGTCCGCGAGGGCTGGGTGAACGACGCGCACTGGGACGAGCTGGCCCAGGTGCGCTGCCCGACGCTCGTCGTGCGCGGTATCGACGGCGATCTGGGCCGGGCCGAGGCCCAGGAGATGGTGCGTGTCCTGCCCCGCGGGATATACGCGGAGGTGCCGGAGGCCGGGCATCTGATCCACTACGACCAGCCGGGGGACTGGCGCCGGGTCGTGGATCCGTTCCTCCAGGCCGCGTTGGCGACCAGTTCCTGATCGCCGCTGTGTCACGTGCGGGGCCCTCCCCCTGGGCCCCGTGCGCCGCGTTGTACGCCCCCTACGCCGCATCCCTTCCGGCCATTTCGTCGCCCCCGTCCGCCTGACCCCGGCTGCCTGACTCCGCCTGCCGGGTCCCGCCCGGTCCGTCAGCCCTGGTGCCGGGACGTCGCCGCGTCGCGCCCGCACGCGTAGGCGAGGGGGGCGATCACTTCCTCAGCGTCGGGAAGCCAGCGGTTGGAGGCCGTGGGCCTGCGGGCCCACTGGACCGAGCCCCTGGTGCCCAGCCGGGACGGCGGGGCCGCGATCCAGTCGCCCTCGCCGCGCGCCGTCAGGTCCAGCGCGCCGGGGGCCCAGCCCAGCTTGCGTACGAGACCGGGGATCTTGGCCGCGCCGCCGGGGAGGACGAAGAAGAGCATCCGTCCGTCGGGTGTGCAGGTGACGGGGCCGAGGGACAGCTCCATCCGCTCCATGCGCGCCAGCGCGAGGCAGCCGGCGGTCTCCGGCACGTCGACGGCGTCGAAGGTGCGCCCCGTCGGCAGCAGTACGGACGCGCGGGGCTCCTTCGTCCACATGCGGCGGACGACGGTCGCGCTGCCCGTCGCGTCCCCGGACCAGCGCCGGTTGGCGGGGTGCGCGCCGGGGTGCGCGCAGTCGGTCTCTCCGCAGGTGCAGCGCGGCACGCCCTCGACGGTCTCCAGCCAGGTGCCGGGGAACACGTCCCAGTGCCGCTCCTCCGCGTAGCGCACCGCGTGGTCGAGCGGGGGTTCGCCGCGCTGCTGTGGGATGTGCGGGGTTGTCGTGATTCCTGATGTGACTCCAATGGTCTCTTCCACGCACATCCCAACTGCCCCTGTGGGCAAGGGTTACGGGGCCTTTCGGGGCTTCCCGTGGCATCCCGCGCACCCCGTCGCCGGGCCCCTCCGCGAGCGCTTCCCGGTCCTTCCGCGAGCGCTTCCCGGGCGCTTCGCGGCCGTCGCCCCGCCCGTCCCGTCACCCCGGCGCACGGGGCGCGCGGCGGGCCCGCACGAGGGCGGCCCAGGCGGGCGGAGGGAGGGGCGGGATACCACGTTGTACGTGTCCTGACCTGCGTTTTCACAAGGGGTCGCTGACGGGGCTCGGAACGGCGCACAGATGCATGTGTGGGGGCGCGTGCACAGATGTACGTCCGTGCGCGGGTAGTCCCTCTCCGGTGCATTGCGCTGCGAAGTGCCGGAGTTCATGCGGAATTTCTGCATATGCGCTGGGCAGTGATCATCCAAAACCTTCACCAGAGGGGGATCACATGGCCGCCAGGCCGCTGGTCGCGAGGCAGCCCAACGAACGGCTGCAAGCACTCATCCAGGAGGCGAACTGCTCCAACGCCGGGCTGGCCCGTCGCGTCAACATGTGCGGCGCCGAGCACGGCCTCGACCTCCGTTACGACAAGACCTCGGTCGCCCGCTGGCTGCGGGGCCAGCAGCCGCGCGGGCGCGCGCCCGGCATCATCGCCGAGGCGCTGGGCCGCAAGCTGGGCCGGACGGTCACGATCGACGAGATCGGCATGGCCAACGGCAAGAACCTCGCCTCCGGCGTGGGCCTCCAGTTCGCGCCCACCGTGCTCGGCGCCGTCGAGCAGGTCTGTGAGCTGTGGCGCAGCGACGTGGGCCGACGCGACTTCCTCACCGGGTCGACCGTCGCCGCCTCCGCGCTCGTCGAGCCGAGCCGCGACTGGCTGATCACGGCGCCGGACGGCCAGGTGGCGCGCAACGCGGGCGCGCGCGTGGGTGCTTCGGACGTGGAGGCGGTACGGGCGACGACCGACGCGCTCTCCCGGCTCGACCACCGCTTCGGCAGCGGGCACATCAGGCCCGTCGTCGTGCACTACCTCAACAGCGTGGTGTCCGGGCTCCTCGCGGGCTCGTACAAGGAGGCCGTCGGGCGCGCGCTCTTCGCGGCCGTCGCGCGGCTCACCGAACTCGCGGGCTACATGGCCGTCGACACCGGGCAGCACGGTCTGGCGCAGCGCTACTACATCCAGGCGCTGCGCATGGCGCAGGCGGCGGGCGACCGCGCGTACGGCGGCTATGTGCTGGCCGCCAGCATGAGCCACCTGGCCGCCTCGTTCGGGAACCCGCGCGAGATCGCCCAGTTGGCGCGCGCGGCGCAGGAGGGGGCGCGTGGGCAGGTCACGCCGCGCGCCGAGGCGATGTTCTACGCGGCGGAGGCGCGCGGGCACGCGCTGATGGGCGACGCGCGGGCGTGCCAGCACCTGTCGGGCCAGGCCCAGTCGGCGATGGAACGGGCCGAGGGCGAGGAGGGCTCGGGCGACGACCCGGTGTGGATCGCGCACTTCGACCGCGCCTACCTCGCCGACGAACTCGCGCACTGCCACCGCGACCTGAACCAGCCTCAGGGCGCCACCGCACGCGCCGAGGAGGCCCTCGCGGGGCACCCGGAGGGGCGGGCGAGGCGGCGGGCCATCGGGCTGTTCCTGCTCGCCAGCGCGCAGGTGCAGCAGCGTGACATTGAGCACGCTTGCCATACCGGAGCAAAGGCCACGGAACTCCTCGCGGGGCTGCGCTCGGACCGCGGCGTCGAGTATCTGGACGACTTCCGCCAGCGGTTGCTGCCGTACGCGGACGAACCGGTCGTCCGCGAGTTCTCGGCGCGACTGGACCTGGCGGCGGTGGCGTAACGGGCTGGTTCACGGCAAATCCGCACTATGTGAGGGGAAAGGTTGCTGTCCCCCGATCAGGGGCGTGGTCGACCATCCTGGCGACCCGGTAGCGTGAGCCGACGATTCCGAAAGCCAGGTTGATCGAGGAGTCCCGGTGACAGCGCAGAGCGGACGTGGACAGGGCGACGAGCCCCTCTACGAGGGAGTCGTGCTGCCCGCGAACGGTGACCCGTGGACTCCCGAGCAGCAGCGGCAGGTCGCCCAGTCCACCGCGCAGCCCCTGGCAGGCCAGCCGTGGGGCCAGCCCTGGGGCCCCGAGTCCAGCGCCGCCACGCAGCAGCCTCCGGCCGAGTCGTACGGGACATCCGGGACATCCGGGACGGACGGCGGCGGCTACGCGGCGGGACAGGGCGCTTACGGCTCCGACGCGTATCAGGCGGCCGACCCGTACCGTACCGAGGGCTACGGCGGCCGGCCGGGGTACGACGCCTGGTCAGGACACGCGGCCCCGCCGGCGCCGTACGGACAGCCCGGACAGCAAGGGCAGTACGACCAGCAGGGACAACAGGGCCAGCAGGCGCAGTACGGGCAGTCAGCGCCGTACGCCGCACCGGCCCCGCCCCCGATGCCGCCGCCCATGCCTCCGACGGCGCCGCCGCAGCCCGCGCGGCAGCCGATGCCCGGGACGCCGCAGGGCGGCCAGGAAGTGGGCGGCACATACGGGGGGCAGCCGCTGCCTCCCATGGGCCCGCCCGCGCAGCAGTCCGCACCGCCCCCGCAGGGCAGCGGCGCCTACGGCCAGGGCACCTACGGCGCGGGCCCGCTGCCCCCGCACGGCGCCCAGGACGGGCAGGGCGACCACGGCCCCGCGGAGGGCCAGGGGTCCTACGGCGCCCCGGTGCCGTACAACCCGCCGCCCTCGGCGCCCCCGCCCCCGGCCGCAGCGCCGATGCCGCCCGCCGAGGCGCCGGGCGCGCACGCGGCGCCCGTAGCGCCGGAGGAGAGCACGCAGTTGCTGCCGCCGCAGCCCGCGGGCGCGCCGGACGCCGGACGGCAGCCGCTGCCGGAGAGCCCGGGCGGTCCGGAGAGCGATGCCGAGGCGACGCAGATGATCCCGCCTGTGCAGGTCGAAGCGGCGCGGCAGCCCGGCCCCCTGCCCGGCGAGTGGCCGGACGCGGCGCGCTCGGACTCCGAGGCGACCCAGTACATAGACCCCATCAACGACGGGCCAGGCTACGGGGAGCAGTACGGCGGTTCGCTGCCGGAGAGCGACTCCGAGGCCACGCAGATGATCCCGCCGCAGACGGCGGGCGGCCCCCAGGCGACGACGACGCTGCGCTCCCCGCTCCCGCCGGAGTCCGGCGGCGCAGGCGGCACCGGCGGCGGCCAGGCGCGGTCCGCCTCGGCGCAGGCGGGACCGCCGCCCGCCTCGGCCCCGTACGGCATCCGTCCAAGCGCCCCCGGTGCCCCTGGTGAGCAGCGGAAGCGGTCCGAAAGACAGCCGCCCGCCGGGTTCGAGAACCTCTTCAGGGCCGATCCGGCGGACGATCCCGCCAACGACCCCGGCTCCACGCAGAGCCTGCCCCTGTTCGACCACGCCGCCGATCAGCAGAGCGGCCAGGGTGCCGCAGGGCCGCAGGGCCGCGCCGCACGGCGCGCCGCCGGCCACGGCGCGGGCGCCCATGGCAGCCACGCCGGTCACGGCAGCCATGGCGGACACGGTGGCCATGGCGGTCACGGCGCGGGCCGTGGCGGCAGCGGACGCGGTGGCGGCAGCCGTATGTCGCCCGCCGTGCTGATCGGTGTCGGCATCGGCGCCGTCGCCGTGGTCGGCCTGGTGGCGGGCGCCGTCATCAGCGGCGGCGGCGACGAGGACGAGGGTGCCGCGGGCAGGCCGGCCAAGGCTCCGGCGGCCGAGAAGTCCTCGGCCGCGCCCGACCCCGCCGAGGGCCAGGCCAAGCAGCTCGACAAACTCCTCCAGGACAGCAACAACAGCCGCTCGACGGTGATCCGCTCCGTCGAGAACATCAAGTCCTGCCAGAAGCTGGGCAAGTCGGCCGACGATCTGCGTTCAGCGGCCGAGCAGCGCAACAGCCTGGTGACCCGGCTCAACGAGCTGACGATCGACGAGGTCCCGGACAACGCGGACCTCAAGTCCTCGCTCACCCAGGCGTGGAAGTCCTCGGCCTCGGCCGACAGCCACTACGCCGCCTGGGCCGACCAGGTCGCGAAGAAGGGCAAGAAAGCCTGTCCCAAGGGCAAGGCGCGCACCACAGGGCACACCGCGGCGGGCAACACCGAGAGCGGCAAGGCGACGACGGCCAAGAAGAAGGCCGCGGGCCTGTGGAACCCGACGGCGAAGAAGTACGGCCTGCACGAGCGCCAGTTCGGCCAGCTCTAGCCGGTCGGCACTTGTGGCCTCCGCCCCCCGGGGTCGGCGCCGTCCCCCGTCGGCTAGCCCTCGTGCTCGCCCTCCAGTGTGCGCTCCACGTCGATGAAGCCCTCGCGCACCGCGACCAGCTTGCCCTCGCGCACCCGCTGGTAGGTGACCATCGCGTTGACGATGCGGGGGAAGTCGCGGGCCGCGAGCATGTTCTCGTAGCTCCAGCTCAGCTTCGGCGTCAGGCCGCCCGTCGTGACCGGCGTGCCCGTGTCCAGGGCGCGCCGCACGGACTTGGCCGTGACCCCGCCGTCGATCGACTCCAGCACGTGGTGCAGCACGGTGTAGGCGATCCACGTCGTCTGGACGCCGGGGTCCGTGACGTCGATCCGGTTGTCGCCAAACGCGTGCTCGCGCACCACCTTCTTCATCGGGTCCCAGCGCTCGTCGCTCGCGACCGGGTACCAGCCCGTCGCGTACGCGCCCTCCAGCGGGCTGTCGCTCCCGCCCGAGCGGTTCACCAGCGACTGCCGCAGGCTGCCCAGCACCGACGCGGTGCGCACCTGGGGGTTGTCCTCCTGGAGCCGCCGGAAGGAGTCGAAGAAGGTGTCGGTACGGCCGCCCAGCACCGCCGTGACGCAGGCGCCCTTCGCCTTGCCGCCGTACTTGGCGTATCCGTAGCGCTCGCTGTCGGCGCCCGCCGCGGTCAGGGCCTGCTGGGCCTGCTTGGTGTAGTCCGAGGCCGCCTCGGGGGCGCGGATGTCGGTGGCCTTCCCGGCGTCGGCGTCGCCGTCCGCGAGGCCGTCGTTGAGGAGCGCGGGGAGCTGGTCGCCCGCGATGGTGTCGGGGCGCACGAGCGAGACGCGCTCGCAGTCCCCCGCCGCGAGCTGGCGGCCGTTGCCCGCGATGAGGGCGGGCAGGCCGCCGTTGACGGGGTACGAGAGCGGGCTCGTGAACTCCTCGTCCGCGACGCCGTAACCGCCGATGTACGGGATGCCCGCGCCCTCCAGGGAGGACATGAACGAGCGCCCGTGCTGGCTGTACGAGCCGACGACCGCGACCGCGTCCTTCTTCGCCGCGCGGGCCGCGCAGCGCGCCGCGCGCACCGTGTCGTTGTGGTCGTTGCAGGTGAGGACCTTGAGGGGGTGGCCGTTGATGCCGCCCTTGGAGTTGACCCAGCGCGCGTACGCCTGCGCCATCGCGGGCATGCCCGGCATGTTCGTCGCGCCCGTGTTCTCCGGTGCCCAGGTCATCACCGTGATCGGGTCGTCGGCGCTGGCCTCGGCCGTGCCGGGCAGTACGCCGCAGCCGCTCATGGTCAGGCTCAGCAGGGTGGCGCCCGCTGCCGTGGCGGCGACCAGGGTCTTGCCGCCGCGGCGTGGAAGGAGAGTGCGAGGACGATGACGGGTGCGGCGCCGTGCGGTCATGGGACCGTACGATTCCGCTCCGCACGGAATTCGGGAGTGATGTCCACTCAACGTGAGGTGGCCGTGAGGTGAACAGCGGGGGCCGTGCGAAGAGGGGCGTCGGGGAACGTATGGTCGATGACCATGCAGCAAGGTTCTGTGAAGTCTTCCCGTCGCGGCCGTCGGTCCACCACCATGGGCGACATGCCTGTCAACGACATGCCCTGGTGGCGCTGGCGCTCCAACGTACGCTCCGCGCTGCACATGCTCTCCGACCTCACCTTCCAGCAGGACTGCTGGGCGGCGGGCCGGCAAGGCTACGGCGATGTGACGGACGCCGTCTACCGACTCGTCGAGGACACCTGGCTGGACAACTGGTCGGCCGAGAAGTACGTCGGAACGATCTTCCGCGACTCGCAGGAGGCCGCGCTGGTCGACACCGCGGTACTCCGCGTGCTGCGGATCATGCACCAGGTGGGGGCCGACGCGCCCGTCGCCTCCTACATGGAGCACCACGGCTGGCCCGAGGCGGTACGGGCCGCGCGCGACGCGCACGTACGCCTGGCCACCAACGACGGCGAGGACCCCGACGAGCCGCCCCGCTCCCTCGACGTGCTGGCGATCATGCTGCGCCAGGTCTGACGGGCACGGTCCGACGGGCGGGCGCGGTCCGACGGGCGGGCGCGGCGCCGCGTGCGGTGCGGGGTGTGCCAACCTTGTCCCATGAGCCAGTCGCACCCCGCCCCCGACCCTGACCAGGCACCCCGCGAGAACGTGCGCGCCCGCGGCGGTCAGCGCCCCGAGCAGTACGTCCTCACCCTCTCCTGCCCGGACAAACAGGGCATCGTGCACGCCGTGTCCAGCTACCTCTTCATGACCGGCTGCAACATCGAGGACAGCCAGCAGTTCGGGGACCACGACACCGGGCTCTTCTTCATGCGCGTCCACTTCTCGGCGGACGCGCCCGTGTCGGTGGAGAAGCTGCGCGCGAGCTTCGCCGCCGTCGGGGACTCGTTCCAGATGGACTGGCAGATCCACCGGGCCGAGGACCGGATGCGGGTCGTGCTGATGGTGAGCAAGTTCGGGCACTGCCTGAACGACCTGCTGTTCCGCTCCCGCATCGGCGCCCTCCCCGTCGACATCGCCGCCGTGGTCTCCAACCACACCGACTTCGCCGAGCTGGTCGCCTCGTACGACATTCCCTTCCACCACATCCCGGTGACCCGGGACACGAAGGACGAGGCGGAGGCCAGGCTGCTGCGGCTGGTCGAGGAGGAGAACGTCGAGCTCGTCGTGCTCGCGCGCTACATGCAGGTGCTCTCGGACAACCTCTGCAAGCAGCTCTCGGGCCGCATCATCAACATCCACCACTCCTTCCTGCCGAGCTTCAAGGGCGCCAAGCCCTACCACCAGGCGCACGCGCGTGGCGTCAAGCTCATCGGTGCCACGGCGCACTATGTGACCGCCGACCTGGACGAGGGGCCGATCATCGAGCAGGAAGTGGAGCGGGTCGGTCACGAGGTCACGCCGGAGCAGCTTGTTGCCGTGGGGCGTGACGTGGAGTGTCAGGCGCTGGCCCGCGCGGTGAAGTGGCACAGCGAACACCGCGTCCTCCTGAACGGTCACCGCACGGTCGTCTTCGCGTAACCCCTTCGCGGGGTGCGGAAGGAAACGGGGGGTTGGTCTGTTCGTCGGGGGTGTTGCGCGGGACGGTTGCCCGGTGTGGTGGGCACTGTAGGGTCCCGCGCTGATTTTTGCGCCGCTGCACGGGGGTGCGCGTGTGGCGGGGCGTCGTGTTCGGCTGCCTGGCCGGTGGCTTCGGCGCGGCGTGTGGTTGCGGTGCGTCGCGGCTGGCGCCGCGTGATTCCGGGTTGCGGCCGTGGTTATGGGCGCGTGGGTGGGGGGTGTCCGGTGCCGGGCCGGGGTGTCTCCTCGGCGTGAAGGTCTCGTTGTCGACTCTCGGCCGGTGACTTTCTCGACCTGCGGGGACACCCCGCCCCGTCCCCGTCCCGCCGGTGGCCCGCTATCCGGTTCCGGGTCGGCTGACGCCCACCCCCCTTCGCAGGGGTGCGTAGCCCGGTGCCCCTTTGGGTTTCGTGCGCGGCTGCGGGCCGGTGGGTGGGTTGTGCCCACCCGTTCCGCCATGCGGAACGCCTGCCCACAACAGTTGGAGCGGACCGGAGGTTGGCCACCGGGTGGGAGGGGACGTGGTGGGGTGTCCCCGCAAGTGGTGGCGACGAGTATGTACAGGCAGCCGAAAAGCCGACCCGCACTTGTCGCCGCCCGAGGAGACACCCCGGCACGGCACCGACCCCCACCAGCACCCCACAACCACGGTCCGAGCCAAGAATCACGCGGCGCCAGCCGCGTCGTACCGCAACCACACGCCGCGTCGAAGCCACACAGCCGCACCCGAAAAACGGCGCCAAGCCACCCCCCCCTGCGTGCAACGGCGCAAAAATCAGCGCGGGACCCTACGGCACCCACCACACCGGCGAACCGTCCCGCGCAACGCCCCCGGACAACCTGGTCGGGAACGGGAACCCCAACAACACCCGCACCCGAAATCGGCAGACCCCCTAGAGGCGGGAGAGGGAGGCGGCGGCGAAGAGGACGTCGCGGATGGCCTCGCGGTCGCCGTCCTGTCCGGCCGCCGCGTCCTGGGGCGGCACGTGGCCCGCCGCGAGCTGGCAGAACTCCATGCGGTCCAGCGCCACGTGCGCCACCTCCTCCGCTCTGGAGGGGACCGCTCCGGGTGAGTCCAGCGGGATGTACCAGTGGCCGCCGCCGCTGCCCTCGACCTCCAGGTGCAGCGTGCGTCCCGGCGCACCTGCCGCGCCCAGTCGGCGGGGCGGGGCCGCGAGCCCCGCGCGGCGGCGCCCCGCGATGGTGACGGGCAACTGGCGGGCCGCCAGATCCACCATCCGGTTCAGATGCTCGCCCGAGGGCAGCTCGTACGGGTAGTCGACGGCGTCCGCGATGTCCCCCGCGTGCACCCAGCACTCGAAGGCGCGGTCCAGGAACGCGTCGCGCAGGGGCAGCGCGAAGTCGCCGTAGGAGACCTCGATACCGGCCGAGGCGGCGCCCGCGAAGGAGACCGTGCGCAGCAGGGTGTGGCCCTGTTCGCGCCAGGGCTCACGGATCGCGGGGGAGCGCAGCTCCGCGGGGGCCGCGCGCCAGTACGCCTCCGTGCGCGTCAGCGGACTCGTGCCCGCGCTGTCCTGCACGGCCAGCTCGGCGAGCGGGTCGTCCAGGCCGAGCGCCGCCGAGACGAGTCCGTCCACGGCGCGCAGATGCCCGATCACCCCGGCGACGGTGGTCTCGCGGGTCGCCTCCTCCCGGCCGTCGAACCAGCGCAGCAGCACCGGGGCCCGCCACTCCTCCTCGGCCATGTCGCGCAGCAGCGCGTCGAGCCGCGCGGTCTCGGCGTCGTACGGAGCGGCCCACTCCGGTACCGGGATACGGGCCGGACGCCGCCCGAGGCAGCCCTCCAGGACGCGTGAGCGCAGCATCGGGTCGAGGTCCAGGCTGTCCTCGGGGTGCAGCAGGCCGACGGCGTCCCGCAGCCGCAGTGCCTCCTCGGCGCAGGTGGCGCAGTCGGTCAGATGGGCTTCGATCGCGGCCGTCTCCTCGGCAGAGCAGGCGGCCAGCGCCCAGGCGCCGAGCAGCGACTTCAGGACCCGGTGGTCGTATGCGGGCGGCTCCGGGGGCCCGGGCGGCTCGGGAGGGCCCGGTGCGTCCTCGCCGCCGTCACGCACGGAGTCCCCCGCGTCGTCCTCCGTACCGTCGCGCACGGAGTCCCCCGCGTCGTCCTCCGTACCGTCGCGCACGGAGTCCCCCGCGTCCTCGGTGGCCCCGCGCTGCTCCGGCACCTCTTCGCGCCGGGCCGCGCCGGACGGCGGGCGCGGCGCGGGGGAGGGGCCGGGCGGCGGGGCGGGTGCGTCGTCGGCTGCGGTCCGGGGCGGCGGTATACGGGGCGGCTGGGCCGCTCCGCTCCCGGGCCCCTGCCCTGGCCCGCCCGTGCCGGGGCTGCCGTCGGAGGGGACGCCGCCCCGGCCGCCGGGCCCGCCGGGGCCTTCCCGGTCGCCCGGTCCGCCCTGGCCGTGCGGGGCGTTCATTCCGGCCGTCCGAGACCACGCGGCTGGGCGGGCAGGGGCCGGGTGCGCGCTGAGGAGAGGAGCTGGAGGCCCAGGCGCAGCCTGCGCCGTGCCTCGTCCTCGGTGACGCCCAGTTGCCTGGCGGTCTGGCGGTAGTCGCGGCGCTGGAAGTAGGCCAGCTCCAGCGCCGCGCGCAGGGAGGCGGGCATGGAGGTGACGATGTAGTCGGCGCGGGCTGCCGTGGACGCGGCGCGCACCTTCTCCTCGATCTGCTCGAAGCGCTCGGGGGAGCGCGGCCCGAGGTCCCGGTGCCGCTGACGCAGCCGGGCCGCGGCCCGGCGCTGGGTGACTCCGGCGATCCAGGAGCGCAGCGGGCCCTCCTTCGGGTCGTACGCATCCGGATGCTCCCAGACGTGGGCGAAGACCTCGCGCGTGGTCTGGTCGGCCGCCTCCTCGTCGTCGAGGACCCGGTGCGCGAGGCTGTGGACGAGCGAGGCGAACCTGTCGTACAGCTCGCCCAGCGCGGCGGCCTCACCCCGCGCGAGGCGCTGCTGCATCTTCCGGTCCCAGCGCGGTGGTGTGTCATTCGCCATGTGGCTCCCCAGCCCGTACGTACCGCCCTCGTCACGCGCTTCAACACATCGAATGTAGTGCGAGGGGCGGACAACGCACGCCCCTTTGCGGCAATGTGCGCCCCGGAGCGACTGCTGACCGTACTGATCACGTCACCTTCCGCTCGCCCTCACCCGCCGCCCCGGAACGATCACTCTCGAATTCCGCCAGGAGTTATGCGGGTGTGACTGGAACTATGGGGAGGAACAGAAGGTCCAGGGCATAGGGTCTTGGCCAGGGGCCAGTTTTGACTGCGACCGGCAGGGCAGCCGAGTCGAGGAAGGATCACTTCCGGTACGCGATCACGGCGCGCCACGTCGAGAAGGAGCGCACCAGGCCGAGAAGGGGCGCACCACGCCGATCGAAGGGGATGCGAGACCTGTGTCGTTGAAGGTGTTGGAGGAGGAGCGGGGGGAGTGGGCCGTCCTCCGGGTCTCCGGCGAGATGGATCTGGTCACGTCCCCCGCGGTACGGCAGCACGTGCACGACGCGGTGGCCGACGGTCGGCGAAGTCTGGTTCTGGACCTCTCCGACGTGCTCTTCTGCGACTCCAGCGGCGTGGGTGTCCTGATCGCGTCGCGTCGGCTGATGCGCTCTTGCGCGGGGAGCCTCCGGCTGATCCTGCCCGCGCAGGGTGCCGTGGACGGATCGCATGTGAACCGCGTGCTGGCGGCGCTCGGTGTCCGCCGTCTCTTCGACTGCTACCCGGACCTGGACGCGGCCACTGGGCGCGGCGCCACGGCAGGCCCGCTCTCCGCCTGAGCCGCTGCCCCTTTTCGCCGGGCCGACGCCTCACCCGGATCGTCCGAGGTCACCCGAACCGCTCGCGCAGCTTGTACTTCAGCACCTTCCGCAGCGCGTCGTTGCGCGGCAGCACGTCCACGGTCTCCCACTGCTCCGGCAGCTTGTGCACGGACAGACCCGCGTCCCGCAGATACGCGGTGGCCTCCTCCAGCGTCAGTGTCCCGGCCCCCTCGGCCCGCTCCACCACGGCACACACCCGCTCCCCGCGCTCCTTGTCGGGCAGCCCGATCACCGCGACGTCGCCGACGGCGGGGTGCTCGTAGAGCAGCTGCTCGATCTCCTTGGCCGAGATGTTCTCTCCCTTGCGGATGATGATGTCCTTCGTGCGCCCGGTCAGCACCAGATAGCCGTCCGGTGTGAGGTGCCCCAGGTCGCCGGTGATGAGGAAGCCGTCCGCGTCGAACGCCTCCGCCGTCTGCTCCGGGTCCAGATAGCCCTGGCACACGGCCTCGCCGCGCAGCCGCACCTCCCCGTCCGTGCCCGCCGGCAGCGGCTTGCCGTCGGCGTCGGTGATCCGTATCTCCATGGCCTCGGGCGGCCTGCCCTCGGTGGTGGCGAGGTTCTCCGGGGTGTCGTCGGGGGCCCCCATGGTGATCATGGGGGCCTCGGTCATCCCGTAGCCGTGGGTGAGCTGGCAGCCCAGCTCCTGGACGACCTCGTGGTACAGCTCCGCCGGTTTCGCCGCGCCGCCGCCCGCGAGCAGCCGCAGCGACGGGATCAGCCTGGTGCCGGGCCGCTTGCGCTGCTCGGCCAGGAACATCGCGTAGAAGGCGGTGGAGCCGCCCGCCGTGGTCACGCCGTTGCGGCGGTACGCGTCCAGCGCGTCCGGCAGCGCGAACTTCTCGAAGAGGACGGCGGGAAACCCGTAGAGCAGCAGCATCACCAGATAGTCGGGGCCGCCGATGTGCGCGTACGGGAAGGCGATCGAGCCGACGTCGTCCGGGCGCAGCCGCAGCGCGTGGGCGAGGCAGGAGCCGCCCGCGATGAGGCTGCGGTCGGTGTGCCGCACGCCGCGCGGGTCCGAGGTGGTGCCGGAGGTCCAGTAGATCCAGCGCACCGCCGTGCCGTCGGACGGGGGTGGCGGGAGGGTGGCGGGATCGCCGTCGGGGAGCGCGTCGTGGACGGCCAGCAGTTGTACGGGTTCCCCGCCGGTCCCCTCCGCCTCTTCCGCCTCTTCTGGTTCCTCCGGTTCCGGGGCGACGCGACGGGCCATCGCCCCGTAGTCGAAGTCCCGCCAGCGGCCCGGGTGGACGAAGTACCGGGCCCGGGTCGCACGGAGCGCGAGGCCGACCTCGCGGTCGCGGTAGAAGGGGATGACCGGGGTCTGTACGGCGCCGAGGCGTGCGAGGGCGAGGGAGAGGACCACGGTCTCGATGCGGGTGGGGAGCTGCCAGGCGACGGTGTCCCCCGGGCGCACGCCCAGCGCGTACAGCCCGGCCGCCGTGCGCTCGGCGCGCGTGCGCAGCCCGCCGAAGCTGATGCGTCGGTCCGACGGCCCCTCGGTGCCGGTGCCAGCGCTTCCGCCCTCGTCCCCGTCCCCGGCCTGGATCAGTACCGGCGCCTCCGGGCTGAGCGCGGCCCTGCGCGCGAGCAGTTCCCACAGGGTGCGCGAGGCGTCCAGTGCGTCCGGTGCGTCGACTGCGTCCGCGGTGCCGGTCATGCGCCCTCCCCTGTCGGGCCCGTGCGGGACCCGGAGTGACGTCAACTGACGTTCCGTCAGATCGTGCGGGAAGCGTAAGCCTCCACGCCTTGTCGGTCCAGAGGTCGCGGGGCTAGCCTCTTTCTGACGGGTCATCAGATACGGGCGAGGGGATATCCCGTGACGGAGCTACCGCGCATCATCAGCGTCGACGACCATGTGATCGAGCCCGCGCACCTCTTCGAGACCTGGCTGCCGCGCAAGTACCGCGAACGCGGCCCCCAGCCGCTCACCACGGGCATCGGCGAGCTGGAGTACACGGGCGGCAAGTACCGGATCACGATGGACCCGGACGGCCCTCCGGCCGACTGGTGGATCTACGAGGACCTGAAGTTCCCGTACAAGCGCAACATCGCCGCCGTCGGCTTCGACCGCGACGACATGACCCTGGAGGGCATCACCCGCGCCGAGATGCGCCGCGGCTGCTGGGACCCCGTGGAGCGGCTGAGGGACATGGACCTCAACCATGTCGAGGCGTCGCTGTGCTTCCCGACCTTCCCGCGCTTCTGCGGGCAGACCTTCGCCGAGGCGCACGACAAGGAGGTCGCGCTCGCCTGCGTGCGCGCGTACAACGACTGGATGGTGGAGGAGTGGTGCGGCGGCAGCGGCGGGCGGCTCATCCCGCTGTGCATCATCCCCTTGTGGGACATCGGACTGGCCGTCGCCGAGATCAGGCGGAACGCGGCACGCGGCGTGCGCGCCGTCACCTTCAGCGAGATCCCCACCCACCTCGGGCTGCCCAGCATCCACAGCGGCTACTGGGACCCCTTCTTCGCGGTCTGCGAGGAGACCGGAACCGTCGTCAACATGCACATCGGCTCGTCCTCGCAGATGCCAGCCGCCTCCCCCGACGCGCCGCCCGCCGTCCAGGCGTCGCTGTCCTTCAACAACGCGATGGCGTCGATGATGGACTTCCTCTTCTCGGGCGTGCTGGTGAGGTTTCCCCGGCTCAAGCTCGCTTACAGCGAGGGCCAGATGGGCTGGATTCCGTACGCCCTGGAGCGCGCCGACGACGTGTGGGAGGAGCACAGGGCGTGGGGCGGGGTGCGGGACCTGATCCCCGAGCCGCCCTCCACGTACTACTACCGGCAGATCTTCTGCTGCTTCTTCCGCGACAAACACGGCGTCGCCTCCCTCGACACCGTCGGGCGCGACAACGCCACCTTCGAGACCGACTACCCGCACGTCGACTCGACCTTCCCGCACACCAAGGAGGTCGCCCTCGACCATGTGAAGGGCCTCGACGACGAGACGGTGCACAAGCTGATGCGGGGCAACGCCATCCGCATGCTGGGGCTGGACCTCGTATGAGCCCCGCACCGAACGGTGCCGGTGCCTTCCCGGCCGGGGGCGCCTGATGGACCTGACGTCCACCGAGGAGGAAGAGGACTTCAGGCGGCGGCTGCGCGCCTGGCTGGGCGAGGTGCTGCCCAAGCTGCCCGCCAGGCCGGACCCCCTGGACTGGCCGGGGCGGCGCGCCTACGACCTCGGCTGGCAGCGCATGCTCCACGACGCCGGGTACGCGGGGCTGCACTGGCCACGGGACGCGGGCGGCCAGGGTGCCACCCCGGCGCAGCATCTGATCTTCCTGGAGGAGACCGAACTGGCGGGCGCGCCCTACGTAGGCGCCAACTTCGTCGGACTGCTGCACGCGGGCCCCACCATCGCGGCCGAGGGCACACCGGAGCAGCGCCGCCGCTGGCTGCCGCCGGTACTGCGCGGCGAAGAGGTCTGGTGCCAGGGCTTCAGCGAGCCCGAGGCGGGCTCCGACCTGGCCTCGCTGCGCACCCGCGCGATCCGGGACGGCGACGACTACGTCGTGACCGGCGCCAAGATCTGGACCTCGCACGCGGAGGTCGCCGACTGGTGCGAACTCCTCGTGCGCACCGACCCCGACGCGCCCCCGCACCGAGGCATCAGCTGGCTGGCGATGCCCATGGACGCGCCCGGCATCACCGTACGGCCGCTGCGCACGCTCGCCGGGTCCGCCGAGTTCGCCGAGGTCTTCCTCGACGAGGTGCGCGTCCCCGTGGGCAACAGGGTCGGCGCGGAGAACGACGGCTGGCGCGTCACCATGGTGACCCTCTCCTTCGAGCGCGGCACGGCCTTCGTGGGCGAGGTCGTCGCCTGCCGCCGCGTGCTGCGCCGGGTCGCGCGCGCCGCGAAGGCGAACGGGACGTGGGACGACCCGGTGCTGCGACGGCGCCTGGGGCGGCTGCACGCCGAGTTCACGGCGCTGTGGCGGCTGACGCAGTGGAACGTCAGCGAGGCGGGGCACGCGCTGGCGCGGGGCGGGAGCGGGGTGCCGGGGGTGGGTGCCTCGGTGTTCAAGCTGCGCTACTCGCACGCCCGGCAGGAGCTGTACGACGCGGCGGCGGCCGTGCTGGGTCCCGGTGCCCTCGACGCCGACGAGGAGTGGACGGCCGACCGCCTGTCCTCCCTCTCGTACACCATCGCCGCCGGAACCTCCCAGATCCAGCGGAACATCGTCGCCGAGCGCGTCCTCGGCCTCCCGAAGGGACGGTGACGGCGTGGACTTCCGGCTCACCGAGGAGCAGCGGGCGCTGCGCCAGGGCATGCGCGATCTGCTGGAGCGCCGTTTTTCCCCTGACGCGCTGCGGGCGGCAGGGCGGGCCGCAGCGGCCCCGGAAGGACAAGAGGGGGGAGGCGGGGCAAAACGGGCGGCCGGTTTCGGGCTCGACCGCGCGCTGTGGCGGGAACTGGGCGCGGCCGGGTTCTTCGGGCTGCGGCTGCCCGAGTCGGCGGGCGGGGTCGGCCTGGGCATGCCCGAGGCCGTCCTCCTCTTCGAGGAGGCGGGACGCGCGCTGCTGCCCGGCCCCCTCGTCGCGACGCACCTGGCCGCGAGCCGGGAGAACGGGGGTGCCGAGGAGGCGGCGAAGGGTGTGGCGGCGGCTGCGGCGGAGGGGGAGGCCGTGGTCACGGCTGTGGACGGCGGCCTCGTGGAGTGGCTGGACGAGGCCGACACCGTGCTCGGCGACGCCTCCGGGGCCACGTCGCTGCGCTCCGTCGACCCGCTGACACCGCTGCACCGGGTCCCCGTCCCCGAGGCCCGCGAGGCCGCCGTTCCCGGCCTTCCCGTACGGGAGGCCGCGCTGCTCACCGCGGCGCTCCAGCTCGGCAGCGCCTCGCGCACCGTCGCCATGGCGGTGGACCACGCGCGGGCGCGGCACCAGTTCGGGCGGCCTGTTGGCGCCTTTCAGGCGGTCAAACACCTGTGCGCGGAGATGCTGGTGCGCGCCGAGACCGCGCGCGCCGCCGTCTACGCCGCCGCGGTGACGGGTGAGGCGGCCGAGACGGCGGGGGCGAAACTCCTCGCGGACGAGGCGGCCGTGCGCAACGCGCGGGACTGCCTTCAGGTGCACGGCGGCATGGGCTTCACCTGGGAGTCCGAGGTCCACCTCCACCTCAAGCGGGCGTGGCTGCGGGCCGGGCAGTGGCAGGACGCGGCGGCGGCCGAGGAGGAACTGGCGGGTGCGCTCTGAGTAACCACTGGGGCGCTAAGTGACGCTTAGTGGTCCGATGCGCAATTTAGACGCGTAATGCGGGATTGCGTGATTACGCTGCGTCGATATCGGGTTGTGTCCTCGATGTGGTGGGCAGCGAGCGGGGGACGTCATTCCGCTCCGGTACCCTCCCTGGGGTGCGAGCGGTTCCTGGGCGCGGCAAAAGCGAAACGAGTGCATGATGCGGTGTCGTTCGACTGCGCCTGGGCAGGGTCGCACAGTATGCAGTACGTCTACTCCTTTGCGCCGGAATATGCCTGAAGCGCTTGTTGCAGTGACTATGCGTCAACCATGCTGTTCTCTGCCGGGGTCACGTTCTGTGACGACGAGGAGACAAGAGGCGATGTGTCCGCCGATTCGGATGGTGTGAGCGGTGCAGGTGCTTCAGGTGCAGTTGGAAATCGGATCCGACCCGATGGAGGTCGGCCGCGCCCGCAGGTGGGCCAGATCCAGGCTCGCGGGGTGCGGTATCGACGCGGACGAGCCGCTGGCGGAGACCCTGATCCTCCTGATCTCGGAACTGGTGACCAATGCGGTCGTGCATACGGGCTGTCCCGCCGTGCTGCGCATGCTGCTGCCGGTACGCCCCGTTCTGCGGGAGTCGGGGGCCGTGCGCGTCGAGGTCGCGGACGTGAGCAGCCGCCCGCCGCGCCAGCGGCAGGCCGACGGTGACGACACCAACGGCCGCGGCCTTGAGCTGGTCTCGGGCCTCGCCGACAGGTGGGGCTGGGAGCGCGAGGAGGGCGGCAAGAGCATCTGGTGCGAGCTGGACTGCGACCGGCCGGGCGAACCGGACTGCGCCGAGCCCGGCGGAGCCGGTGCGGGATCCGGCGCGGGAGCCGGTTCCGGGGCCGGTTCCGGAGTCGGCGCCGGTTCCGGAGTCGGCGCCGGTGCCGGTGCGGCGGCCGGTTCCGGTGTCGGGGACGCCGCTCCGGACGCGTTCGCGATGGGTGTGTACGGACGGGTGTGGGCTCGGACAATCGGGGCATAACCCTCAAAGTCCAGACCAGGTGTTGACGTCTCGTATCTGGTTGATCACCCTTGGATGGAGCGATTCGTCGCGAGGGGACGCCGAGGGCCGTGTGCTTCCTCGGCGAGTGCGGGTCGTGTTCCGGCGCCGGCCTCCGTTGGAGGCAGGGCCCGAGCGTCGGAGCCGGGTGGCGGTCCGCCGTGCCGTGCTCGGGGTGCGCATGGGCGCACCGCCACCCGACCGGCTTTCCCCTTCGCGGGGTCCGCTACGGGACCGTCGCGCCGTCCCTCTCCGTAGCCGTCACAGCACCGCCACCGGCGCCACCGGCGTGCCCGTGCCGCCCACGAACGGCTCCGGGTCCGCCGCCAGCAGGAACGCGTAGCGGCTCTCCTCGGCGCACGCCTCGGACAGCTCCTCCAGGTTCCAGTTCTGGCCCTGGAGCATGCCCATCTCCACCAGGTCGAGGGCGTGGACGGGCAGCCAGAGGTTCTCGATCTCCGGCGGGAAGATCTCGAAGGTGAGCGTGTCGTTCGCGACGGCCGCCACGTCGCGCGCGTGGAACCACTCGGGAGTGCGGACCGACAGGCCCGGTGACGGGAACGCGTACGCCTGCTTGTCGCCCGCCAGGTACCGCCGCATCTGGCCCGTGCGGACGAGCACGATGTCCCCAGCGCGTACGCGCGTCCCCGCCAGCTCCTCCGCCGCGGCCAGATCGTCGGGCGTCACCGCGTGGCCGCCCGCCAGGACCTCCTCGCCCCGCGCCCTGGCCACGTCCAGCAGTACCCCGCGCGAGACGATGCCGCGCGACTTGTCGATGCCGCTGAAGGCGGCGCCGCCGTGTGCGGTGATCGTGTCGGCGGGGCGGCCGTTGTAGATCCGGCCCGAGTGGGAGACGTGCGTGAGCGCGTCCCAGTGGGTGGCCGCCTGGAGGCCCATGGTGACGGCGTCGTCGCTGGTGGCGACGGTGCCGGGGCCGAACATCTCGTGGTTGAGCGCGACCATCGTGTGCAGCGGGTTGACCCGCCCCGGGATCATGCCCGTCTGCACGCCGTCCTGCTGGAGCGGGAGTGCGAGCGGGACGCGGTGGCCCGTGCGGACCGTCGTCGCGGCGTCGCGCACGATCGCGTCGGTGATCAGGTTCAGGGTGCCGCGCTCGTCGTCCTCACCCCACCGTCCCCAGTTGTTGACGCGCTTGGCGATGTCGTGGAACTCCGGCGGCAGGGTCATCCTGGCCTCCCTCGGGGCGGGTACGGGGCGGGTCCGGTCTGGGGTCGGGGCGGGTTCGGGCGGGTTCGCGTACGGGTCTTGTGTTCCGTGGGTGCGTGCTCAAAAATCTAACGGACCGTCAGAAACCGCGGGAAGGGGCGCGACGTGGGGAACTTCTTGGCAGGCAAGGTGGTCGCCGTCACCGGAGCCGGGCGCGGCATCGGGCGGGCCGTGGCGCTGGCCTGTGCCCGCGAGGGCGCGAGGGTCGTCGTCAATGACTACGGCGTCTCCATCGAGGGCGGCGAGCCACGGAGCGAGATCGCCGACGAGGTCGTCAAGGAGATCACAGCGGCGGGCGGCGAGGCGGTCGCGGTCGCCGACGACGTCTCGACGATGGAGGGTGGCCAGCGGATCGTCGACACGGCCCTCGCGGAGTACGGGCGGGTCGACGGCGTCGTCTGCGTGGCCGGGATCCTGCGCGAGCGCATGCTCTTCAACATGGGCGAGGAGGAGTGGGACCCTGTCGTCGCCACCCACCTCAAGGGCACGTTCACCGTCTTCCGCGCCGCGAGCGCGGTCATGCGCAAGCAGAAGTCCGGCACGCTCATCGGCTTCACCAGCGGCAACCACCAGGGCTCCGTCTCGCAGGCCAACTACGCCTCGGCGAAGGGCGGCATCATCTCGCTGGTCCGGAGCGCGGCGCTCGGCCTCAACAAGTACGGGGTGACCGCCAACTGCGTCGCGCCCGTGGCCCGTACGCGGATGTCGGCCAACGTGCCCATGGAGCTGAAGGAGATCGGCGAACCGGAGGACGTCGCGGCGCTCGTCGTCTATCTGCTCAGCGACCGGGCCCGCGAGGAGGACATCACGGGCCAGGTCTATACCGTCGCGGGGCCCAAGATCGCGGTCTGGGCGCAGCCGAGGGAGCTGCGCGCGGCGTACGCGACGGGAGCGGGTGCGGGTTCGGGGACGGGTGCGGGGACGGATACCGGGGCGGATGCCGGTGGTGGCGACGGCGCTGCGCGTGCCGTGTGGACGCCGGAGCTGATCGCGGACGTGCTGCCCGCCACGGTGGGCCAGGACCCGATGCCCCTGCTCGGGCAACTGCGCGCCATGGCCGAGGCGGCGGCCAAGAAGGAGCGGCCCAACGCGTGACGGTCCCCACGCGTGACGTGAGGGACGACAGGGCGAAGGGCCGCAGGAGCGAAGGGCCGGAGGGAGGAACCGGAACCGTGGACTTCGGGGTCGAGGGAGGGGACGAGGCGTTCCGGGAGGAGGCGCGGACATGGCTCCGCACCCATCTCGTCGGCGACTTCGCGGCAGCCGCCCGCCAAGGCGGCCCCGGCAGCGAGCACGAGGCAACGGACGTCCGCCGCGCGTGGGAGCGCGAACTGGGCGCCGCCGGATGGATCGGCATGGGCTGGGACCGTACGCACGGCGCGTACGGCAACCGCGCCGCGAGCCTCACCCAGCAGGTCGTCTGGGCCGAGGAGTACGCGCGCGCCGGGGCGCCCGGGCGGGTCGGGCACATCGGCGAGAACCTGCTCGCGCCGACGCTGCTCGCCTACGGCACGCCCGCGCAGCGCGACCGCTTCCTGCCCCCCGTCGCGCGCGGCGAGGAGCTGTGGTGCCAGGGCTACAGCGAGCCCGGCGCCGGATCGGATCTTGCCGCGGTGCGGACGTCGGCCGTCCGGGACGGTGGTGAGGGCGGCGACGGCGGCGGCACGTACCGCGTCACGGGCCAGAAGATCTGGACCTCCCTCGCGCGGGAAGCGGACTGGTGCTTCGTGCTGGCCCGCACCGAGGCGGGGTCGCGGCGGCACCGCGGACTGTCGTTCCTGCTGGTGCCCATGGACCAGCCGGGGCGCATCGAGGTGCGGCCGATCCGGCAGATGTCGGGGACGGCCGAGTTCAACGAGGTCTTCTTCGACGGCGCGCTGGCCCGCGCGGAGCACCGCGTGGGCGAGGAGGGCGAGGGGTGGCGCGTCGCGATGGGGCTGCTCGCGGTGGAGCGCGGCGTGTCCACCCTCGTGCAGCAGATCGGCTTCGCCGCCGAGCTGGCCGAGGTGGTCGGCCTGGCGCTGCGTACGGGCGCCGCCGGGGCCGACGCCGTGCTGCGCGAACAGCTCGTCCGCTCCTGGGCGGAGCTGCACGCCATGCGCTGCAACGCCCTGCGCACGCTGGGCCGGAACGGCGACGGCAACGGGCGCGCCGGGCACGGGAGCGGGAAGGGGCACGGGCACGCGCACGGGCCCGGCACCGAGGCCGAGGGTGCGCCCAGTGTCGCCAAGCTGCTGTGGGGCGGCTGGCATCAGCGGCTCGGCGAGCTGGCGGTGCGGGTACGGGGCGCGGCGGGCGCGCTGGGCCCGTACGACTGGACGCCGGAGCGCCCGTACGCCCTCGATCCGCTCCAGCGGCTGTTCCTCTTCACCCGCGCGGACACCCTCTACGGCGGCTCGGACGAGGTGCAGCGCAACATCATCGCCCAGCGCGTGCTGGGCCTCCCGAAGGAGCCACGCGCATGACGCGCACACAGGGCACGCAGAGCACACAGGGCACAGCGTCCACGAAGGGCACCGAGAGCCCGACGCCCGCGAAGAGCTACCGGCACTGGATCGACGGACGCTGGCACGAACCGGCCGCCGGGCACTATCCCGTCATCGCCCCGGCCACCGAGGAGCCCGTCGGCCTCGCCCCCGAGGCGGGCGCGGATGGCGCCGAGGTGGATGCCGCGGTACGGGCCGCGCGCGGCGCACAGGAGGAGTGGGCGCGCACGGAGCCGCGCGAGCGCGCCGCCGTGCTCGACCGGATCGCCGACCTGCTCACCGAACGCGGCCCCGCGCTCGTGCCCCTGCTCCAGGCGGAGACGGGCGCCACGGCGAAGGTCGCCTCGGGGATGCAGATGCCGACCGCGGCCGACCGCTTCCGCCGCTACGCGCGCGGCGCGCTCGAACCCGCCACTGTCCCCCTCGCGCCGCAGCCCGTGCGCGCGAGCGCGCTCGCGCCAGGCGGCCTGATCGGCGCCGCCGCGGTGCGGCGGCCCGTGGGCGTGGTGGGGTGCATCACCTCGTACAACTTCCCCGTCGTGAACCTCGCGGGCAAAGCCGCCCCCGCGCTCGCCATGGGGAACGCGGTCGTGTGCAAACCGGCTCCCCAGGACCCCCTGAGCTGTCTGGAGCTGGGGCCGCTCCTCCAGGAGGCGGGGCTGCCCGACGGGCTGTACAACGTGGTCACGGGATCGGGCGCGGCGGCGGGAGAGGCCCTGGTCGGGCACCCGGACGTCGACATGATCAGCTTCACCGGCTCCACCTCCGTGGGCAAGAAGATCGCCGAGACCGCGGCGAAGGGGATGAAGCGCACCCTCATGGAGCTGGGGGGCAAGGGCGCGGCAGTCGTCCTGGAGGACGCGGACGCGCGCACGGTGAAGTCCGCGCTGGGCGCCGTCGCGTCGACGTGGGCCTTCCACAGCGGTCAGATCTGCACGGCGCCGACCCGCGTCCTCGTCCACAGCTCGCTCTACGACGAGGTCGTCACCGCTCTCGCACAGTACGCCGAGGCACTGACAGTCGGTGATCCCGCCGATCCCGGCACGCTGGTCGGCCCCCTCATCTCGGCGGCCCAGCGCGACCGCGTCGAGTCCTACGTGGCGGGCGCGCGCGCCCAAGGCGCCAGGGTCGTGGCGGGCGGCGAACGCCCGGCGCTGAAACCGGGCTTCTACGTAGCACCCACCCTTCTCGCCGGTGTCACCCCGGAGATGACCGTCGCGCGGGAGGAGATCTTCGGCCCCGTGGTCGTCGCCCTCCCCTTCGAGGACGAGGACGAGGCGGTCCGGATCGCCAACGGCACGCCCTACGGGCTGTCCGACTACGTGTTCAGCTCGGACGCGGGCCACGCCTGGGCGTTCGCGGCGCGGCTGCGCAGCGGCAACATCGGCATCAACACCGTGCAGCGTCACCCGGAGACGCCCTTCGGCGGCTTCAAGGAGTCCGGCATCGGGCGCGACGGCGGCTCGTTCGGGCTGCACGCGTACAGCGAACTCCAGTCGTTGGTCTGGCCCTCCTAGGGGCGGACCGGGACGGCGCAGCGGCGGCATGGCGGCGGCATGGCGGCGTCACAGCGGTAGACGTAGCGGTCGGCGCACCAGCAGCACCCCTCGCGCAACAGCGGCCGAGGGAACCAGGACCGAGGGAGCGGGCCCATGCGCGGTGTCATCTTCGACGGCAAGCAGGCACAGGTGGCCGACGACCTGGAGGTGCGTGGCCCCGGTCCCGGCGAGGTCCTGGTCGCGATACGGGCTGCGGGCCTCTGCCACAGCGACCTCTCCGTGGTCGACGGGACCATCCCCTTCCCGGTCCCCGTCGTCCTGGGGCACGAGGGCGCGGGCGTCGTGGAGGCCGTCGGCGAGGGGGTGCGGCATGTGGCGCCCGGTGACCATGTCGCGCTGTCCACGCTCGCCAACTGCGGGACGTGCGCGGAGTGCGACCGCGGGCGCCCCACCATGTGCCGCGCGGCCATCGGCAGACCGGGGCGCCCGTTCACGAGGAACGGCGAGGAACTGTTCAACTTCGCCTCCAACTCGGCCTTCGCGGAGCGCACCGTCGTCCAGGCGGTCCAGGCCGTGCGCATCCCGGACGACATCCCCTTCACCTCGGCCGCGCTCATCGGCTGCGGCGTGCTGACCGGGGTGGGCGCCGTCCTCAACAGGGCCCGGGTCGGCCACGGCGAGTCCGTTGTCGTCATCGGCACGGGCGGCATCGGGCTGAACGTCCTCCAGGGCGCCCGCATCGCCGGGGCCTCGCCCCTGGTGGCGGTGGACGCGAACCCGGCGAAGGAGGAGGTGGCCAGGCGGTTCGGCGCCACCCACTTCGTCGACGCGTCCACGGTGGCGGACACGGGCGCGGCCGTGCGCGAGATCCTGCCGACGGGCGCCGACCACACCTTCGAGTGCGTGGGCAGCACGAAGCTGATCCGGCAGGCCGTCGATCTCCTGGACCGCCACGGCCAGGCCGTGCTCCTGGGGGTGCCGCCGGCCGACGCGGAGGCGTCGTTCCTGGTGTCGTCCATGTACCTGGACAAGTCGATCCTGGGCTGCCGCTACGGCTCCTCGCGCCCCCAGCGGGACATCGCCCTCTACGCGGACCTCTACCGGCGCGGGCTGCTGCTGCTCGACGAGCTGGTGACGGAGGTCTATCCCGTCGAGGACTTCGCCAAGGCCGCCGACGACGCGCACCACGGGAGGGTCGCGCGCGGCGTGCTCACGTTCTGACGAGCCGAGTCGGGCCGAGCCGGGCCGAGTCGGGCCGAGCCGGGTAAGCGTCAGGCCGCGACCGTCTCCGTGTCGCGGCCCGTGCGGAACGTGCGCCGGTACGCGCTGGGCGAGACGCCGAGCGCCGCCTGGAAGTGCGCTCTCAGCGACGCGGCCGAGCCGAAACCCGCGTCGGCGGCGATGCGGTCGACGGGCAGGTCGGTTTCCTCCAGCAACTGCCGTGTGCGCTCGACGCGCTGCCGGGTCAGCCACTGCTGCGGGCTGACGCCGACCTCCTCGCGGAAGCGCCGCGTGAAGGTGCGCACGCTCATCGACTCGCGCTCCGCCAGGGCGCGCAGCGTGAGGGGCTGCCCGAGGTTCTCCAGCGCCCAGGCGCGCGCTGTGCCGGTGCTGTGGATGCCCGCCACGGGGACGGGCCGCTCGATGAACTGGGCCTGGCCGCCGTCCCTGTGGGGCGGTACGACGGTGCGTCGGGCGACCGAGTTGGCGACGGCCGTGCCGTAGTCCTCGCGCACCATGTGCAGGCACAGGTCGATGCCGGAGGCGACTCCGGCCGAGGTCAGCACGTTTCCGTCGGCCACGTAGAGCACGTCCGGGTCCACGCTCACCTTCGGGAAGAGCGCCTGGAAGCGCGCGCACGACGCCCAGTGGGTGGTGGCCCGCCTGCCGTCCAGGAACCCCGCCGCCGCGAGCACGTAGGCGCCCGTGCAGATGGACGCGACGCGGGTACCGGGCCGTATGCGGGCCAGCGCGTCCGCGAGCGGGCGGCTCAGCACCCCCTCGGCGAAGGGTTCGTCCGCCTCGTGCGCGGCGGGGACGATCACCGTGTCGGCGTCGTCCAGCGCCTCGGGGCCGTGGTCCACGTTGACGGTGAAGTCGGCGTCCGTACGGACCGGGCCCGGTTCGGCGGAGCAGGTGACGACCTCGTAGAGCAGCGTGCCGTCCTCGGTCTTGGCGCGGCCCATCAGGCGGTGCGGAATGCCCAGTTCGAGTGGCAGCAGACCGTGCCGCACGAGGACGGCGACGCGGTGGCGGCCCGGATGACGGAAGACAGGCATGGCCCGATCCTCGCACATCATGGCTTTCGGGCCACTCGTTCGTACGGGGACGCTGGCAGAGGCTGTTCTGCGTGACCCGGACAACCGAACTCCCTTCGCCAGAGGACCGCGACGAAACCTCCCCAGGACCCCTCACCGAGGCGCGTACCGGCGCGCCGCCGGAGGAGCGGGTTCCGCGCGTCCACCGGGCGTGGTGGGTGGCGGCCGTCGCGTTCATCGCCCTCGTGGGCGCCGCGGGCTTCCGCGCCACGCCCAGCGTCTTCATCGACCCCCTGCACGAGGAGTTCGGCTGGTCCCACAGCACCGTCTCGGCGGCCGTGTCGGTGAACGTGCTGCTCTACGGGCTCACCTCGCCCTTCTCCGTGGCCCTCATGGAGCGCTACGGAGTGCGCCGTATCGTCTCCTGCGCCCTGCTGCTGATCTCGGCGGGCAGCGGGCTGACCGTCTTCATGGACGCCACCTGGCAGCTCGTCCTGTGCTGGGGCTTCCTCGTCGGGCTCGGCACCGGGTCCATGGCGCTCGCGTTCGCCGCGACGATCAGCAACCGGTGGTTCATCCGGCGCCGCGGCCTCGTCAGCGGCATCCTCACGGCCGGGGGCGCGGCGGGGCAGCTCGTCTTCCTGCCGCTGGTCGCGCTCCTGGTGGAGGGCCCGGGGTGGCGCGCCGCCTCGCTCACGGTCGCCTTCTGCGCGCTGGCCGTCGTGCCCCTGGTGCTGTTCGTGCTGCGCGACCGCCCCGAGGACACCGGGCTGCTGCCCTACGGAGCGGGCCCGGACTACGTCACTCCGCCCACGCCCCCGCCGGGCGCGGCCCGGCGCACCCTGGCAACGCTCAGGGACGCGGCGCGCACGAAGGTCTTCTGGCTGCTGGCCGGGACCTTCGCGGTGTGCGGCGCGTCGACCAACGGCCTGGTCGCCACCCACTTCGTCCCGGCAGCGCACGACCACGGCATGCCCGTGCCGGCCGCCGCCTCACTGCTCGCGGTGATCGGGGTGTTCGACCTGATCGGGACCGTCGCCTCGGGCTGGTTCACGGACCGCTTCGACGCGCGCAGGCTGCTCGCCGTCTACTACGCGCTGCGCGGCGTCTCGCTGCTCTTCCTGCCGCTGCTCTTCGCGCAGGACGTGCGCCCCTCGATGCTCTTCTTCATCGTCTTCTACGGGCTCGACTGGGTCGCCACCGTGCCGCCCACCATCGCCCTGTGCCGTGAGCACTTCGGCGAGAACGGTTCCATCGTCTTCGGCTGGGTCCTCGCCTCGCACCAGGTGGGCGCCTCGGCCGTCGCCTTCCTCGCGGGTCTGGCGCGCGACACCTTCGGCTCCTACGACGTGGCCTGGATCGGCTCGGGCGCGCTGTGCGCCGTGGCGGCGCTGATGGCCCTGGTGATCCGAAGGCAGCCGGTCACGGCGTGAGGCGGTCCCCGGGGGCCGGAGTCGCGTCCGGGTCCGGGTCCGGGTCCGCGCCCGGATCCAGGTCAGGGGCGCGGAAGGTGGCGCGGTAGGCGCTCGGTGTCACGCCGAGCGCCGCCTGGAAGTGCTGGCGCAGGGAGGCGCCGGTGCCGAAGCCGACGCGTGGGGCGACCGCGTCGACGGGCAGCCCGGTCTCCTCCAGCAGTTGCCGCGCCCGCTCCAGGCGACGCTGGGTGAGCCACTGCACGGGGGTGAGGCCGACCTCCTCGCGGAAGCGGCGGCTGAACGTCCGTACGCTCATGGCCTCCCGCTCAGCCAGCTCGCGCAGGGACAGCGGACGGTCCAGATGACGCAGCGCCCACGCGCGCGCGGCGCCCGTGGAGGCGCGCTGTCCGGGCTCGGGCACGGGGCGCGGGATGAACTGCGCCTGCCCGCCCTCCCGGTGCGGGGGCACCACCGTGGAGCGGGCCACGTCGTTGGCGACGGCGGCCCCGTGGTCGCAACGGATCATGTGGAGCGTCAGATCGATCCCGGCCGCCTCGCCCGCCGAGGTGAGGACGTCGCCCTCGTCCGTGTAGAGGACGTCGGGGTCGAGCGTGACGGCGGGGAAGAGGCGCCGGAAGTCCTCGGTGGACTTCCAGTGGGTCGTGGCGCGCCTGCCGTCCAGGAGCCCCGCCGCCGCGAGCGCGAAGGCGCCCGTGCAGACGGAGGCGACGCGCGTGCCGGGCCGTATGCGGGCGAACGCGTCCGCGAGCGGCCCGTCCAGCCTTCCGTCCGTCTCCGGCGCGTTCGGCTCGTGCGTGGCCAGGACGACGACGGTCCCCGCGCCGTCCAGGGCCTCGGGGCCGAGCGCGACGTGTACGGGGAAGTCGGCGTCCGTACGGACCAGCCCCGGCGTGAGGGCGCAGGTGACCACCTCGTACAGCGGGCGGTCCGTGCCCGGTGCCCTGGCCGCGCGGAAGAGCTGGTGCACGAGGCCCAGCTCCATCGGCATCACCCCGTGCCGGACGAGGACGGCGACGCGGTGAGGGCGAGCGGTAGGGGAGGCTGCGGGCGGCATGGCCAGATTCTTTCACCTCGCGTCCATCTGGCCACTCGTGGCGACAAGGGGCCGTCGCGAGGATCGGCGGCATGAGGATTCTCTGGATATTCGCGCACCCCGAACGCCGCTCCTTGAACGGCTCCCTGCTCGACGACGGCCTGCGCGCCCTGTCCGCACAGGGTCACGAGAGCCGGGTCTCCGACCTGTACCGCATGGGCTGGAAGCCGGTCCTCGACGCCGCCGACCTGGGCGGGACACCGGAGGACGACGGACGGCTGCTGGTCGGCGCCGCGCAGGAGCGCGCGTACCGCGCCGACGCGCTGGCCGACGACATCCGCGCCGAACAGGAGAAGATCGCCTGGGCCGACGCGCTCGTCTTCCAGTTCCCCCTGTGGTGGCACGGTCCGCCCGCGATCCTGAAGGGCTGGTTCGACCGCGTCCTCGTCCAGGGCCTCGCGTTCGGCCTCCGGTCCCCCGACGGGCGTGCGCTGCGCTACGGAGACGGCGGCCTGGCGGGCAAGCGCGCCATGGTGGTCACCACCGTCGGGGCGCGTGCGTCGGGCTTTGGCCCACGAGGCGTGCACGGGCAGGTGGACGAGGTGCTGTTCCCGCTGCTGCACGGCACGTTCTGGTACACCGGCATGCCCTCGGTGCCGCCGTTCGTCGTCTACGGTGCCGACCGGCTGACGGCCACCGGCTACCAGCGGTACGCCGACGAACTGCGCGAACGCCTCCGCGACCTCCCCACGGCCGCGACGCTCCCGTACCGCCACGAGGCGGGCGGCGACTACGACGACGCGCTCGTACTGCGCCCCGCCGTGGCGCCGGGCCGCACGGGGCTGGGCGTGCACAGGCGTCCCGACGGCGCGCGGGAGCGGGAGCGGGCGGCGGCGGTCAGCGGGTCCAGGGGCGTCAGGGGGTTCAGGGGGTTCAGGGGGTGAAGCGGCCGAAGGCGCCCCGGTGGAACAGCAGCGGCGCCGCGTCGTCCCGTACCGCGTCGAGCGCCTGGACGCGCCCCACCACGATCAGGTGGTCCCCTCCGGTGTGCACGGCGTGGATCGCGCAGTCGATCCATGCCGGTACCCCGTCGAGGCGCGGCGAGCCCGTGACGGGCGCCGGCGTCCACCCGACCCCGGCGAACTTGTCGCCGCCGCGCACGGCGAACCCCCTGCACAGCTCGCCCTGTTCCGCGCCCAGGACGTTGACGCAGAAGACACCGGCGCGGGCGATACGGGGCCAGGTCGTGGACGTACGGGCGATCATGAAGGCGACCAGGGGCGGGTCGAGGGAGAGTGAGGCGAAGGACTGGCACGCGAACCCGGCGGGCGCCCCCTGCTCCCCGTGCGGCTCCTCTTGTGGGGGCGCGGGACGCTCGCCTGGCGCGGTGATCACGGTGACGCCCGAGGCGAAGCTGCCCAGCACGCGACGGAACTCGGCGGGATCGAGCGGCGCTCGCTCGTCGTCCCGTACCGCGCGCAGGCCGGGGCGTGGCACGGGACAGGCCGTCAGGGGCGTGCCCCGGTCCGCCTCGTCGGGTGCGGCCGCCGTCGCCGTCGCGCCCACCGACCGCAGATAGCGCACCGCGGTCGCTGCCATGCCTGCGTGTCCCATCATGGACTCATTGAATCTGATGGGCCATCAGATGTGAACCCCCGGCAGGCGGCTCGGTGGCGCCGGTCGGCGCCGGTCAGTGCCCCCGGTACTCGGGGGTGCGGCGCTCGACGAAGGAGGACACGCCCTCGGCCGCGTCCCTCGTCGTCATGTTGACCTCCTGCGCCTGCGCCTCGGCGGCGAACGCGGTGGCACGGTCCGCGTCCAGCGAGGCGTTGACCAGTTCCTTGGTGAGCGCCAGCGCGCGGGTGGGGCCCGTGGCGAGGCGTTCCGCCCAGGCGCGCGCGGTCTTCTCCAGCGCGTCGGGCGCGACGACCCGGTTGACGAGCCCGAGCCGTCCCGCCTCGGCGGCCGGGAGCGAGTCCCCGAAGAACAGCAGCTCCTTCGCCCGTTGCGGCCCCACGAGACGCGGCAGCAGATACGCGCCGCCCCCGTCGGGCACCAGACCGCGCCGCACGAACACCTCCACGAACGTGGCGCCCTCCGCCGCCAGTACGAGATCGCAGGCGAACGCGAGATGCGCGCCGATGCCCGCAGCGGTGCCGTTGACCGCCGCGATCACCGGCTTCTCGCAGTCCAGCACGGAGGCGACGAGGCGCTGGGCGCCACGGCGGAGGGTGCGCGCCACGTCGCCGGGGACGCGCGCCGGGGTGCCGGTGCCCCCGCTTCCGCCCGCGCTCCCGCCCTTGAGATCCGCTCCGGCGCAGAACGCGCGGCCCTTCGCGGTGAGGACGACCGCGCGTACGGCGGGATCGGCGGAGGCGTCGTCCAGCAGCGCGATGAGGCGTTCCCGCTGGTCCCAGGTGAGGGCGTTCATGGCCTTGGGCCGGTCCAGGGTGATCCACGAGACGCCGTTGTCAGTGGCGTGGCGTACAACTTCTTCCACGGGCTCATCACCGGGGGAGGTGCTCATGGGAACGCTGCTCCTTGTCGCTGTCACGGCCGTTGTCGCGGTCGTCGCTGTGGTTGCCGCTGTCGCTCTGCTCGGTCCGCGCGGGTGCGGGCGGGGCACGCCGCCGGGGCGCCCTTCACCGGCAGACGGCCAGCGCGTCGAGCGCCACCGCGCCCTGTCCCCGGGGCAGGACCACCAGGGGGTTGATGTCCAGTTCCGCGAGGCTGTCGCCCAGTTCCAGCGCCATGCGCTGGACGCGCAGGACGACCTCCACCAGGGCCTCCGTGTCGGCGGGCGGCAGCCCCCGCACGCCGTCGAGGAGGGCGCGCCCGCGCAGTTCGCCGAGCATCGCGCGGGCCCGGTCCTCGCCGAAGGGCGGGATGCCGATGGCCACGTCGCGCAGTACCTCCACCAGCACGCCGCCGAGCCCGACGGTCACCGTCGGCCCGAACAGGTCGTCCTGGCCCACGCCCACGACCATCTCGACGCCCTGCTCGATCATCTGGCACACGAGGACGCCGTCCAGCTCGACGCCCTCGTAGCGCGCGATGTCGGTCAGGTCGCGATAGGCGTCGCGCACCTGGCTGGCGGAGGTCAGGCCGACCTTCACCAGGCCCAGCTCGGTCTTGTGGGCGAGCTGCGGGGCCGATGCCTTCATCACCACCGGGTAGCCGACCTGCGCCGCAGCGCGCACGGCGCCCGCCGCGCTGGTCACGAGCTGCTCGCGGGGCACGCGGATGCCGTAGGCGCGCAGGAGCTGCTTCGCCGCGTGCTCGCTGAGCTGCTGCCCCTCGCGCAGCAGCGCGCGGGCCTTGCGCGCGGAGGGGGAGAGAGTGCGGGGCGCCTCGTCGAAGGGGGAGCGGTAGTCGCGGGTGAAGCGGTGGTGCCCGAGGTAGGCGCGCACGGCGGTCACGCAGTTGGCGAACGTACGGAAGGTGGCCACCCGAGAGGAGCCGAGCAGCGTCTTGCGGTAGGCGTCCTCGTCGCCGACGGGCGAGCCCCAGATGACGCAGACGAGCTTGTCCGTCTCCTCGGCCGCGTCCACGAGGTCCTGCGCGAGCTTGTCGCTCATCGGCGGGAAGGGCCCGGTGATGGGGCAGACCAGCACGCCGACGTCCGGGTCGGCGAGGATCGCGTCGATGATCTTGCGTCCGCGCCAGTCGCCCACGGGGTGGCCGCCGTTGTCGATGGGGTTGGCCACGCTGAGATAGTCCGGGATCCACTGGTGCAGCTCGGCCTGCTTGGTGTCCGAGAGCGTGGGGAGTTCGAGCCCGGCCGCGCTGGCCAGGTCGGAGAAGTGTGCCCCGGTGCCCCCGGAGATCGAATACACGGCGACGCCCTCGGCGCGCGGCGCGCGTGCCCGCGCCAGCAGCGCGGCGGTGTCCTGGAGTTCGTCGAGTCCGTCGACGCGTATCACGCCGTACTGCCGCATCGCCGCGTCGACGGTCGCGTCGGCGCCGGTGAGCTTGCCGGTGTGCGAGGCGGCCGTGCGCGCCCCGGTCTCGGTGCGCCCCACCTTGACCGCGACGACGGGCACCCGGTTCCGGGCCGCACGGTCGGCGGCGAGCAGGAAGCCGCGGCCGTCCTTGAGCCCTTCCACATAGGCGGCTATCGCCCCGACCTCGGGACGGGAGGCGAAGTAGGAGATGAAGTCGGCGGTCTCCAGATCGGCCTCGTTGCCGGTCGGAGCCCAGTGTGAGAGGCGGACGCCCAGTTCCTGCATGGTGAAGACGGGACGCCCCTGGTGGCCCGACTGCGTGATCAGGGCGATGGCGGGCCCTTCGAGGTCGTCGCGGAACCTCTCGAAGGCGTTGAGGTTGGTGTTCGGGCCGAGCAGGCGCAGGCCCGAGCGCTCGGTGACCTCGGCCAGCCGCTCCTGCGCCGCCGCGCCGTCCTCGCCGGTCTCGGCGAAGCCGGAGGCGAAGGCGACGGCGAACCGGGTCTTGGTGTCGGCCAGTCGCTCGATCACCGGGACCGGGTCGCCGACGAGCAGCACCGCCACGTCGACGGGCTCGGGCAGATCGGCGACGGAGGAGGAGCAGGGCAGCCCGAACACCGTCTCCCTGGTCGGATGCACGGGGTGGAGCCTGGCCCCCACTCGCTCCGACCACGCGATGAGCTGGCGGGTGATCCCGGTGTTGGGCCGTCCCTCGGCGTCCGACGCTCCGACGACGGCGACGGACTCGGGCCGGAAGAGCCGGTCCAGATCGGGTACGGGCGCGTGCAGCGGGCGACCGCTGACGTCGAGCCCGTCGTCCGGCGCTGTGCCGTGCACGACCTGTGCCGAGTGCTCGCCGCAGGCCACGACACGGGCCGGACGGGAGGTGGTGGTGAGGGTGCCGTGAGTCGATCCAAGCATCGTTCTCGCCCACTCCTGTGTGGTGGCCAACACAACTGACGCCCTGTCAGATTACTGAACTGACAGGGCGTCAGGAAGAGGCCGTACCCACCGCGCCGTCCGCCGTGGTGTCCCTGCGGGTCCGGTCGGCCGCCCGGTTTTCCGGGGAGGGCGGGTCCCCGGCCAGTGTCGGGGGGTCGCGCCGCGGGGTCCAGGGGGCGGGGGGCTGGCGACGGAAGAGCGGGGGAGGGCGCGTACGCGCGACGGCGGCCCCTCCGCGCCGCGGGCAGTGGCGACGGTCGTCAGTCCTCGTAGTAGGGGGTGACCGAGACCGTGTCGTCGTCATTCGCCATGCGGGCGTAGCCCTCGATTGCTTTCCGTGGAGGGTGGGGGCGAGGGCCCCATGCCTCTCGCCCCGCAGTGGCCGAAGGCGCCCTGCCGCATGGGTGTTCCGTCGCGGCGAGCTGCCCTCGGACAATCAACAGAAGATCATGGGGAGTTCCCGCATTTCAAGTCGGCAAAGGGTCTTGTTACGCGGCGCGGACAATGGTGGCGCGGTATTTTCCGACGCGCTCCCTGCGGCCCATGCCCCCATGTCTATTTTCCCGTGCTAATTCAGGAGAGGTTGATCATTTCGGACTTCTCCGCACACGGACAGAGAATTGCCCCGGACCGCCGCAGCGGCCCGGGGCAATGCACGTTTGTTCAGTTCAGCGCGTGTGCGCGGTTCAGTCGTTGCCGACTTCGAGGAGCCAGCCGTCGCTCTGCTCGGTGCACATGAAGCCGTCGGTCTGGCCGTTGTTCGTCAGCTCGGCTCCCTTGTCCATGCAGGCCTGCTGGGTGGGGAAGCCGCGGTATTCGTCGGCCGCCTGTGCGGTTGCCGCTGTGGCGCCGGTGATGGCCGCGAGGCTGGCCAGGACGACTGCTGCCTTTGCGAACTTGCTGCGCATGCACACCTCAAGTGAATGTGGTTCAGCCGAATTTCCGCTGAGCCATGACTTTCAGGATCCAGGACGTCTCCACGTTTCCGCGAAAATGGTTAGCAAATTTCTGCCGTCCGACGCCCAAGAGGAAAGTATCAGGCGCCCGTTGCTCCTTCGAGTTACTCGCCCGTATGTTACATGCGCAGGGCACCTTGTTACATTGCCGGGTGCTAGGCGGCGGCCTTGGATATCGCTTTGGCGATTTTGTCCGCGTCGCGGGCGATTTCACGCAGCATCCCGCTGATGGGGTTGGTGAACCCGGTGAAGTGCAGTCCGGGCGCGTCCGGGTGGGTGCGTCTGCCGTGGACGACGGGGCGGCCCCGCGCGTCCAGCACGCCGAGGTGGCCGACGAGGTCCTCCAGCCCGCGCCGGTAGCCCGTCGCGGCGATGACGACGTCCGGAGTGACCGTCGTCCCGTCGGTGAGCTGGACCTTGGAGCCGTCGAGCGACTCGACACCGGCCACGGGCTCGACGCGGCCCTCGCGCACCGCCTTGACCAGGCCGACGTCCTGCACCGGGATCGCGCCCTCGCGCACCCGCGAGTAGAGGCCGGTCGTGGGCCTCGGGAGCCCGTACGGGGAGAGGTCGGGGACCGACGCCTTCGCCAACTGGGCGGCGATCCCGTCCACCAGGCGCGTCGGCAGGCGGCGGCACAGCACCGCGCTCGCCTGCGCGGGCCAGCCCAGGGTGGTGCGGCGGACGATGTGCGGAGGGGTGCGCACGGCGAGGCGTACGCGCGAGGCGCCGCCCTCCGCGAGATCGACGGCGATCTCGGCGCCTGTGTTGCCGACGCCGACGACGAGCACGTCCTTGCCCGCGTACGGGGCGGCGTGGCGGTAGCGCGAGGCGTGCAGCAGCTCGCCCTCGAAGCTCTCGCGCCCCGGCCAGTCGGGCAGATGCGCCGTGTGGTTGCAGCCCGTGGCCACGACCACCACCGGAGTGGTCAGCCGCCGCCCGCCGTTGGCGTGGAGCACCCACTGGTCGCCCTGGCGGTCGAGGCTGTCCACCTCGACGCCCGTCGCGACCTCGATCTGGTGGTACTCGGCGTAGGACTCCAGATAGCGCACGAGATCGTCGCGCGCGACCCAGCGCCCGTACGAGCGGGGGATCGGCAGGCCCGGCAGCGACGACCAGCGGCGTGTGGTGTGCAGGTGCAGCCGGTCGTAGTGCGCGCGCCAGGAGGCGCCGACGGAGTCGGACTTCTCCAGCACCACGGTGCTGATCCCGCGCGCTCTGAGTGCGGCGGCCGTCGCGAGTCCCCCGGGTCCGGCGCCGATGACGTGGACGGGTCTTCCCTCATCGGTCATGGGCATGACGGAGAGCTTAGTGCCCATGACCCCTTGCGCACCCGGGGGCATTCCGATGAACTGACGTGCCGTCAGATCGGCAGTGAGGGCAAGGAGGTTGGCCCATGGAGATGGAGACCGTGTGGCTCAGCGGGGCCCAGTGGCTCGCCGTGCTGCGCGTCGGCCTCGGCCTGTGGTGGCTGGAGAGCTGGCGGCACAAGGACAAGAAGGGCTGGTTCGAACGCGGTACGGGCATCGCCTGGGCCGGTGACGTCGCGGCGAAGCACCGCTGGCGCGCGGTCGGCAAGGGGTTCGACACGGTCGTGAAGCCGAGGCCCAAGGCCATCGCGTACGTCGTCGTGTACGCGGAACTCGCGCTCGGGCTCGGCCTGGTGCTCGGGTTCCTCACGCCCGTCGCGCTGGTCGGGGGACTGGTGCTCAACCTCCTCTACCTCGTGCTGATGATCCACGACTGGGCCGAGCAGGGGCAGAACGCGATGATGGCGCTCATCTCGCTCGTCGCGCTCTTCGGCATGAGCTGGCAGACGTGGTCGCTCGACAGCGCCCTGGGGATCTTCTGATGGCGGGCCGCCCGGTGGGCCGTTCGGCGAACCGTCCGGCGAACCTTCCGGAGGTCGACGCCTTCACGCGCACGTACTGGGACGCCGCCGCCGAGGGGCGGTTGCTGGTGCGCCGCTGCCGGGCCGACGGGTGCGGCGCCGCGCACCACTACCCGCGCGAGTTCTGCCCGCGCTGCTGGAGCGAGGACGTCGTGTGGGAGGAGGCGAGTGGACGCGGCACGCTCTACACCTGGTCCGTCGTCCACCTCAACGACCTGCCGCCCTTCGCGGCGCGCGTCCCCTACGTCGCGGCCGTCGTGGACCTCGCGGAGGGGCCCCGGATGATGACCGAGATCGTCGGGTGCGAGGAGGGCGCGCTGCGGGTGGGGATGGCGCTGCGGGTGACGTTCCGTACGGAGGGTGACCCGGAGGAAGGGGGGGGCGGGGCGACGGTGTCCGTGCCGGTGTTCACGCCCCTGGAGTGAGGGCGCGGACGAGGCGCGGATGATGGGGGTATGCGGAGACACCCTGTGCTCGTCTACGACGGAGACTGCGCGTTCTGCACGACTTCGGTGAGGTTCGCCGAGCGGCGCCTCCACGCGCGGTGCGAGGCCACGCCCTGGCAGTTCGCCGACCTGGAGGCGCTCGGCGCCACGCGGGAGAGGGCCGAGCGGGAAGTGCTCTGGGTGACCGAGGGCGGGGAGGTGCACGGCGGGGCCCAGGCCGTGGCCAGGCTGCTGATGCGCTCGCGGGGCGGCTGGCCGCTGCTGGGCGCGCTGCTCACGCTGCCGCCCGTGCGGTGGGCGGCGCACGGCGTGTACCGGCTCGTCGCGGAGAACCGCCGGCGGATGCCGGGCGGCACCGCGGCCTGCGCGGCCCCGCGACCGCCCGGCGGTACGGGTACGGGTACCAGCGCTGGCGCCCGCGCCTGAGAGGGCCGGCCCGGCGGGGGTGCCCCTACGGGACACGTCGCGTCCCCGGACCCGTCGAACCCCGGCCCGGCCCGTCGTGCCCCGAACCTAGTCGCGGCCCAGCACCACCGTGCCCGAGGAGCAGAACCAGCCGCCCGTCCCTGACGCGACGGCGAGGCGCGGGAGCCCGCCGTCCTTGCCCGGTGCCTGCCGCCCCTCACCCGCCTCGCCGCGCAACTGCCGTACCGCCTCCACCAGCAGGAACAGTCCGCGCATCCCGGGGTGGCAGGCGGACAGGCCGCCGCCGTCGGTGTTGGTGGGCAGGCCGCCCTTCAGCGTGAGCCGCCCGCCCGTGACGAAGTCGCCGCCCTCGCCCTTCGCGCAGAAGCCCAGGTCCTCCAGGGTGACCAGCGTCATGTAGGTGAAGGCGTCGTAGATCTCGGCGACGTCGATCTCGTCGGGGCGCACCCCCGCGCGCCCGAACGCGTCGCGCCCCGAGACGGCGGCGGGCGAGACGGTGAAGTCGTCCCACTCGGACATGGTGGTGTGCGAGACGGCCGTGCCGGAGCCCAGCACCCACACCGGGGGCCGCGCCAGGTCCGGCACCCGGTCCTCGGCGACGAGCAGCACCGCGCAGCCGCCGTCGCTGCGCACGCAGCAGTGCAGCTTGGTGAACGGGTCGGCGATCATCGGGCCCGCGAGGACGTCGTCCACGGTGAGGGGCGCGCGGTACATGGCGTCAGGGTTGGCGGCGGCGTTGGCGCGGGCCTGGACCGCGACCTCGGCCAACTGCTCCAGGGTCGTCCCGTACTGGTGCATGTGGCGGCGCGCCGCCATCGCGTACTTCGCGATCAGGGTGTGCCCGTAGGGCACCTCGAACTGGAGCGGGCCGCGTGCGCCGAACGAGAGGTTCGCCGTGCGGCGCCCGGCCTTGAGGTCGGCGCGCGCTGTCGAGCCGTAGACGAGGAGGACCGCCTCCGCGTGCCCCGCCGCGATGGCGTCGGCGGCGTGCGCGGCCATGACCTCCCAGGTCGAGCCGCCGACGGAGGTGGAGTCCACCCAGGTGGGGCGCAGCCCGAGGTACTCGGCGACCTCCGCGGGCGCGAGCGTCCCGAGCCCCGCCGAGGCGAACCCGTCGATCGCAGAGCGCTCCAGTCCGGCGTCGGCGAGCGCGCGCCGCGCGGCCTGGGCGTGCAGCGCGTACGGCGTGGCGTCGTCGACCCGCCCGGTGTCGGACAGTGCGACCCCGGCTACGGCGACCCCGCGCCGCCCGGTCCTGTGTGCGGCGGTGCGTGCGGTGGTGTGAAGTGCAGCGGCGGCCATGGAATCTGACGGTACATCAGATGCTTGCGGAGCTGGAGGGGTGCGACGGCTGTCCGGAGCACCCCTTGAAGTTCGCTCCGCGAGGTCGCGACGATTGGGCGGCCCGCACCCCTGGGCATCTCGTCAGCGCGTCCCTAGCATGACGCCCCGTCAGATCTGAGGGGAGTGCCGATGGACACCGCGTTCACCGAGGAGCAGGACGAGATCCGGCGCACCGTACGGGAGTCGCTGGCCAAACGGTGCGGCCCCGGCGAGGTGAAGTCCGCCGTGCTCACCGGACACGGCTACGACGAGGACCTGTGGCGCCTCCTCTCCGGGCAACTGGGGCTGCCGGGGCTCACCGTGCCGGAGGAGTACGGGGGTGCGGGCTGCGGCGGTGTCGAGCTGGCGCTGGCCTGCGAGGAGGCGGGCCGCGTGCTGCTGCCCTCGCCACTGCTGGCCAGCACGGTGCTGAGTACCCCGCTCGTACGGTCCCTCGGCACCGACGCACAGCGCGCCGCACTGCTGCCCCGGCTGGCCTCCGGCGCCCTGACCGCCGCGCTGGCCGTCCCCGGAGGCGCGCTTCCACTGGCGCTCGGCCTCGTCGGCGCCGACGCGACGGAGGGGGCCGAAGCGGCAGCGGGCGACGGCCGCGGCCGGGCCCCGGACGCGGACTGGTCGGGCGGCGGGCGCGCGGGCGGCGTCCAGGCGCGCCGCGTGGACCGCACGGACGGCACGGGCGGCACGGACGACGGCTGGCGGCTGTACGGCGAGGCCGCGCAGATCCTGTCGGGCCACAGCGCGGGCCTGCTCCTCGTCGCGGCGCACACAGGCGGCTTCGTACGGGGCCGGACGCTGCTGTTCCTCGTGCGCGAGGGCGCCGAGGGCCTGGTGCGGGCCCGGCAGACCGGGCTCGACGAGACCCGCGCCGTCGCCCGCGCCGAACTGCGCGACACCCCGGCCGAGCTGCTGGGCCACGACGACGCCGCTGCCGTACGGGACGCGCTCGCGCGCGTGGGCGCCTCGGCCGCGGCGGCGCTCGCGGCGGAGGCCGTCGGCGCGGCGGACGGAGCGCTGGAGCGTACCGTCGAATACGTCAAGACGCGCGAGCAGTTCGGCCGGGCCATCGGCTCCTTCCAGGCCGTGCAGCACCGGCTGGCCGATGTGTACGTACGGGTGCAGGCCGCGCGGTCTGCCGCGTACTACGCCGCCTGGGAGACGAGTGGACCCGGACCCGCCGCCTCCGGCAACGGCCCAGGGCCGGTTCCGGGCCCGGTTCCGGGGAGCGTGTCGGCGGGGCTCGCGCTGGCGCAGGCACTGGACGCGCTGCGGCTCGCGGCGGGAGAGGCGGTGCAGTTGCACGGCGGAGTCGGCTTCACCTGGGAGCACGAGGCGCACCTCTACTTCAAGCGCGCGGCCGGGGACGACCTCCTCCTCGGCCCGGCCCACCGCCTCCGCGACCACGCCGCGGCCCGCGCGGGCCTCTTCGCGCCGCCCTCGCCGCCCCCGCCGTCCCCGTCGCCCACTCTCGAAACCGGCGCCGACGCGGCGGTGAGGGCGTGATGGACAGGGCGCGGATGGTGCAGCGGATGTCCTCGACGAGGGGCTTCGCGAAGGTCGCCCCGTACGTCGTCCCGGCCCTGGACCGCACGGTCCACCGGCTCACCGGTGGCAGGAAGATGCTCAGCGACCAGATGCTGCCGGGCGTCGTCCTGACCGCCAAGGGCGCGAAGACGGGCCTGGAACGGCGTACGCCGCTGGCCTGCATGCCCGAGGAGGGCGGCACCTGGCTGCTCGTCGGCAGCAACTTCGGCAAGCCGGGACACCCCGCGTGGACCGCCAACCTGCGCCGTCACCCGGAGGCCGTGATCAGTTGGAAGGGCGAGGAGATCCCCGTCACCGCGCGCCAGTTGGCGGGCGCGGAACGAGAGGAGGCGTGGCAGGCCGTGCTCGGCTTCTGGCCGCCCTACGCGGTGTACCAGTCACGCGTCGAGCGCCGCCTGCGCCTCTTCAGGCTGGAGCGCCGCTAGAACGGCGCCCACGGCAACCAACACGCCCGACGCCCCGGCGTGCCGGAGCGACGCCGCGCCCCGCACACTCAAGCCACTCCAGCCGCCTACTTGACGGGCTTCTTGCCCGTCACACCCAGGTGCACCAGCAGCGCGAGGCTCGGCTTCAGCTCCGCCTGCTTGACGCCCCAGCTCTGGAAGCCCTTCTGGTGCCCTGCGACCGAGGCCAGCATGGCGACGAGGGCGCCCGCCATCGCGGCGGGGTTCACGTCCTTGTCGACCCTGCCCTTGGACTGCAACTCCTTGATGGAGTCGGCGAGGGAGTTGTTGACCGAGTTGAGGATCTTCATGCGGATCTTGTAGAACCGCTTGTCGCCCTCGGCCGCGCCCAGGTCGACCACGCGCAGGATGGCGTCGTTCTTCCGCCAGAAGGAGAGGAAGCCGTCGACCAGCTCCTCCGCCGTCTGCCAGCCCGACTTGCCCGTCCAGGACCGCCCCGCCACGAGGTCGGTCAGGCCCGCGCCCTCCTTCGCCATGGCCTCGGCGAGTTCCAGCACGGCGCCTTCGACGTCCGGAAAATACTGGTAGAAGGTCGCAGGGGACGTGCCCGCCTTCCGCGCGACATCAATGACCTTGACGTCGCGATACGGCGACGAGCTGAGCATCTCGCTGAGGCAGTCGAGCAGCTTCTGCCGCGTCGCCTGCCCGCGGCGCCCGGCTACTCGGCCGTCGACGGTTCGAACTTGTCCTGTCATGCCGTCAGCTTACCGAGGGGTGATCGGGGCGCGATTCGGCGCATGCAAATGGGGTGAAGCGGCGTCATCACGGGAGCACGGCCGGGGCGCGGGCGGGATGCGGAACCGCCGGTGTTCGGTGCTTTTCACTGCGCTTGCCCCCGAACACGGCTAGCGTTCCCGTACAGGTCGGAATCCGCCCCCAGGGAGGTACGGAAACCATGGCCGCACACGTGGGCAGACATGCGGACAGGCATCTGGACAGGCATGTGGACAGGCCCCGCGAGGGCGCCCCCTGCTGGGCCGACGTGATGCTGGCCGACCTGGAGGCGGGCAAGCGGTTCTACGGCGGGCTGTTCGGCTGGAGCTTCGGCGAACCGGTGAGCGGCAGGGACGCGTACACGCTCGCCTATCTGGACGACGGTGTGGTCGCGGGCCTCTTCGTGAAGCCCGACGGGCGCATGCCCACCGTCTGGAACCTCTATCTCGCGACGGACGACGCGAAGCTGACCGCCTCCCGCATCCGCGAGGCGGGCGGCCAGATGCTGATGGAGCCCATGCCGGTGAACGGCGTAGGGGTCAACGCGGTGGGGGCCGATCCGGAAGGCGCCGTGTTCGGGCTCTGGCAGACCAGGACACAGAGCGGCTTCGAGGTGCGCGAGCGTCCTGGCGCCTACATATGGGCGGAGGTCTACGCACGGGACAAGATGACGGCCGACGCCTTCTACACCGAGGTCTTCGGCTACGGCATGCGGGACATCGACGCCGGCGGGGGAGCGGACTTCGCGCTCTGGGCCCTGGAGGGCGATCCGGTGGACGATGCGCACGCCGTCGGAGGCCGCTGTCTCATCGAGAGCACCTTCGCGCCGCGGATGCCCGCGCAGTTCCTCACCTACTTCGCCGCGGCCGACTGCGACGAGACGGCGCGCACGGCGGTCCGCCTGGGCGGGCGCGTCCTGCGCGGCCCCGAGGACAGCCCGTACGGGCGCTTCGCCGTCCTGACGGACGACCAGGGCGCGAGCTTCGCCGTGCTGGAGCCGTCGTCCGGGGAGGCCGCGGGCTGAACCGTACCCGGCGCGGAACCGTAGCTGATCACTGTGGAGCCGCGGAACGGCGCGGAGCCGCAGGACAGGCAGGGCGGACCCGACGGACAGGGCAGCGGAGCCGCGGAACGGAGAGGGGCGGGGAGACACGGGGGAAGCGGGGGAGAGGTGTCCGGCCCCTGCGCCGGGCCGTGGACGGCGCGGCCCGGCACAGGTCCGGTCCGCACCGCACGGGGCGCGAGGCGAGAGACGAAGAGCGAGGGGCGACACTCCCGGCGCACGGTGAAGGGTGCGGGTGGGCACGTCGCGTCTCCGGATGGTAGGAATGCCGGAAATCTCCCGCGTCGGTGCGCTGACCCGTAAGGCGAAGACACGTCCGGGCTGCCCCCGGGTTCGCAACCGTCGGCTTCGCCAGGAAGAATCAGCCTCTGGACCGCAGGTCCGGCACGGCAGTGAGAAGCTGCACGGGGCGGAAGTCGAAGAGCCCCTACGGGGAGGTGGCAGGCAAGTGGTGGAGCAGCTTACGCAGCACGATCCGCGACGGATCGGCCCGTTCGAGGTGCTCGGCCGTCTCGGTGCCGGGGGCATGGGGCTGGTCTATCTCGCGCGCTCGGCGTCCGGGCGGCGCGTCGCGATCAAGACCGTGCGTACGGAGCTGGCCGAGGACCAGCTCTTCCGGGTGCGCTTCACCCGCGAGGTGGAGGCGGCGCGGGCGGTCAGCGGTTTCTACACGGCCGCCGTCGTGGACGCCGACCCGCGCGCGGCCGTGCCCTGGCTGGCGACGGCGTTCGTGCCCGCACCCTCCCTCGAAGAGATAGTCAATGAGTGCGGGCCGCTCCCGGTGCAGGCGGTGCGCTGGCTGGCGGCCGGGGTCGCCGAGGCGCTCCAGTCGATCCACGGGGCCGGACTCGTCCACCGCGACCTCAAGCCCTCCAACGTGCTCGTGGTCGAGGACGGGCCGCGCGTCATCGACTTCGGCATCGCGTCCGGCGTTTCCAACACGCGCCTGACCATGACCAACGTGGCCGTCGGCACGCCCGCGTACATGTCACCCGAGCAGGCCAGGGACTCCCGCAGCGTCACAGGGGCCAGCGACATCTTCTCGCTGGCCTCCACCCTCGTCTTCGCGGCCACGGGCCACGCGCCCTTCCACGGCGCGAACCCGGTGGAGACCGTCTTCATGCTGCTGCGCGAGGGCCCCGATCTGGAGGGCATGTCGGAGGAGCTGCGTCCCCTGATCGAGTCCTGTATGCGCATGGCGGCCGAGGAACGCCCCACTCCGGCCGACCTCCAGGCACAGCTCGCGCCGCATCTCTTCTCGTCCGGCGGCGACGACAGCGGCACGGCCTCCGCCTGGCTGCCGGGCGGCGCCGTCGCGCTCATCGAGCGCAAGCGCGGCGTACGGCCCGCGCCCGTGCCGAAGCGCGAGCCGCCGCCCAGGCCGCAGCACGCCGCACCCGTACCCGGTCCCGGTCCCGGCCCCGACCAGGCCCCCGCGCACGGCGCGCCGCCCGAGGCGGTCCCGGCCGGTCACGGCGCGGGCCAGGGCCAGGGGCAGGGCGGCCAGCACGGACCGGGGCACGCGGCGGCGTACGCGCACGGCCAGCACGGTCAGCAGAGCCAGCACGGCCAGCATGGACACGGCGGCGGCGCGCACGGCGGATACGACGGGCACGGCGGGCACGGAGGCCACGGCATCCCCGCCGGGCCCGGCGGTCCCGCGGCCGTCGGCGCCAACACGGGCGCGAGCGCGGGCCCCGGAGCAGCCGCAGCGGCGGCCTCCGTGGCCTCGCCGCCCGCCGCGCAGTCGGGGCCGCACATGGCGCCGCCCAGCTCGCCGCCGGTCGCGCCAGCGCAGGGCGCCGACGGCAACCCCGTACGGCTTCCCGGCTCGCATGTGCCGATCGGCCCCGGACCGCGCCGTTCCGAGGACGCGCGGTCGGCGGACACCGGCCCCGCGACGGGCTGGGTGCGCCCGCCCAACGGCGGCCAGCACGCCGCGCAGCCCGCGCCCCCGCCCACCGCGCCGCCCATGCCCCACCACCCGTCCGGTGTCTCCGGCGTACCGGGCGCCACCGGCGTCACGGGCCCCGGCGCCGGAGCCGGTCCCGAAGCGCAGGCCGCCGCCGGTGGCGCCGGCGGCCCCGGAGCGGGCGCGCCCCCGCCGCCTTCGGTCCCGCCGCAGCAGCAGCGCTGGCGGCCGTGGCGGTTCCGCATGTCGAACGACGTGTGGGGCACGCCCGTCGTCGCCGACGACCTGCTGTACGTCACCTCCTTCGAGGTGCACGCGCTCGACGTGGCCAGCGGGCGGCGGCAGTTCAAGACCCGCGAGGTGGCGTGGTCGATGGCCGTCGCGGGCGGTCGCGTGCACGCCTCCGACGGGCCGAGCCTCTACGCCCTCGACGCCCAGGACGGCTCCGAACGCTGGCGGCTCGCCACCGACGGCTGGGTCTACGCGCTGAAGGTCGACCGCGGCACCGTCGTCACCGGCACCCGGGGCGGCGGCGTCCAGGCGTGGGAGGCGGGCAACGGCGAGCGGCTGTGGGAACTCACCGGGGCCCAGTCCGACTTCGAGACCCCCGAGGCGGGACCCGTACTCCACGACGGCACCGTCTACACCTGGGGCGACGGACGCCTCTACGCGGTGGACGCGCGCGGCGGCACGGAGCGCTGGTCGTACCCGGTCGGCGACGTCTCGGCGACGGGCGGCGTCCCCGTGCGGGTGACACCGGCCGAGGACGGCACGGTGTACGTGTGCGCCGGGTCGCGGGTCTTCGCGCTGGACGGTGCGACGGGCGCCGAGCGGTGGCGCTTCGACGCCCCCGCCGCCTTCCTGTGCGCCCCGGCCTTCGCGCCAGGCCCCGCCGTCACGGGCGGCGGCATCTACCTCGCCGACTACCTCGGCACCGTCTACGCCATCGACGCGTCCAACGGCCACGACCGCTGGCGCATCGCCACGGAGGCGCGGCACTCCACGGAGTCCGTCGTCGTCGCGGACGGCCTGGTCCACCTGGGCAGCGGCGGCGCGCTCTACACGCTCGACGCGGTCAGCGGCACCCCGCGCTGGCGGTTCGCCGCCGGCGGCGACGTGGTCGGCGCGCCCGTGGTCTCCGCGGGACGCGTGCACTTCGGGTCGGCTGACCACTGCCTCTACACGCTGGACGCGGTGGGCGGCCAGCTCCGCTGGAAGCTCGCGACGGGCGGCGAGATCACGGGGTCGCCGGTCGCGGCGGGCGGCGTGGTGTACGCGTGCAGCAAGGACCGCTGCGTCTACGCCCTCGACGCGGCCAAGGGCACGGGCCAGTCCCGCCAGGCCTGACCCGACCGCCCTTGCGCGTCGCCCCTTCTGCGGGCCAGCCCTCTGCGCGGGCTGCGGCTGGCTGGCCTGTGTGTCCGGGCTGGGCCTGACGGGCAGGGCCGCGCCTGGTCCGCCCGGCCTGTCCGGCTCGGCTGAGGGGGGCTGGCGCCGCCTCTTCGGGTCTGCCTTGCGCGGGCTGCGGTCGGCTGTGTGTCCGGGCTGGGCCTGACGGGTGGGGCTGCGTCTGGTCTGCCGGGTTGCCCGATCTGGCTTTCTGGCCTGTCCGGTTCCGGTCAAGGGGGCTGGTGCCGCCCTTCCGGGTCTGCCTTGCGCGGGCTGCGGTCGGCTGTGTGTCCGGGCCGCGTCTGGTCTGCCCCGCTGTCTGGTTCGCCGGGCCTGTCCGGCTCCGGCTGAGAGGGCCGGGGGTGCCGGGGGTCAGGCCGCGTCGCGGTGGTTCGGGGTTCGGTGGCTTCCGGGGCTCTCCGGGGCGGTCGGGGGGAGCACCTGGGTCTCGTCCATGTCCTTGGGGGGCTGCTCGGGGGGCCAGGGTTCCGTGTCCTCCGGCGTCGCCGCTCCCCGCATGTCGCGCGGTTCCGTCGTCTCCGTCGGCTCCGCCTCGCGCTCGGGGAGAGGGATCACTTCCGTTTCCGGTTCCGGATGGGACGGGCCAGTGGGCGGTGCGCCCTGGCAGGAGGCGTCCGGCTGCCCCGGCTGTCCCGGGTGCCCCGGCTGACCCTGCTGCCCTGGCTGCCACGCCTGCCCGGGGTGGCCGTACGGGTCGGGACGGGGCTGGCGTACGGAACCGGTCGGCGGAGTCGGCCTGAAGTCCTGCTGCTTGCCGGGGTCGGCGACGGGCCAGGGGTCGCGCTGTCCGCCCTGCGCCCGGTACGGAGAATCCGGCTCCGCTCCCGGTTCCGGTTCCCACCCTTGGGCGGGCGGATGACCGGGGTTCCACGGCTGGGGCGGCGTCGAGCCGGGCGGCGCGGGCTCGTACCCGTAGCCGGGTCCGTACCCGTAGTCGCCGTCCGCCTCCTCGGCCGCCTCGCGGCGCCGTGCCCGCCGCCCACCTCGTCGGCCCCGCATCACGAGCGCGCCGACGAGCAGCACGACGCCTCCGGCAGCCGCTCCCGCCACCCCCGTGCCCAGCCCCTCGCCGCCGTTGCCGCCCGCCGTGAGGCTGCCCTCGGCCTGGCCCTGACGGACCATCCACAGCGCCGTGAAGCCGAGCACGAGCAGGCCCGCCAGCGCCGCCGGCGACTTGGCCCTCAGCAGCACGGCGACGACCGTGAGGAGGGCGCCGACGAGCATGGGCAGCAGCATGCCGGAGAGCGGCGTCGCGGCTCCTCCGGTGATGCCGCTGCCCGTGAACAGCTCGTCGACGCGGAAGTCGCGCCCGAGACGGCCGTCGTACCAAGGACGGAAGGGGCTCCATACGGCGGCCGTCGCTCCGATGAGGGCGAGCAGGGACCCGAGGATGTTCCGGATCATCGCCTCGCCTCGCTTTCCGGCGTCCTGACCTGCCCTGGAGCGGACAGGCGGGCGCCGAAGGGTGCGTCGTCCACGTTCGACGCTACGCCCGCGGGAACCGCCCCGCCACCGCTGACGTCCCCCACGTAAGCGTCCGGAGAGGCGGCGGGAGCGGCAGCCGTGCGAAGTCACATGCGTCTCTCAAGACACTTCCGTACCACCCGTCACAGCGCTGCTAGGGTGACGTGCGCTCGTCAAGAAGACGGGTACATGTCACTACTTTTGCGTAAGTAACGGGGAGTTGAAGAAGCGTGAAGCTTCGTCATGTTCGGGCGGTGGCCGTCTTCGGGGTCGCCCTCGTCCTGCTGACCGGTGCCCGCGGTTCGCACGGTGGAAGCTGCGGCAAGAGCGACAGCGACAGCAGCAGTAGCAGCAGCGGCGGCAGCGACGACGTGATCGGCACGACCGGCAGCACGGGCGACGTCGGCAAGGACGACCTCAGCGGCGGCACCTCGTCCACCGGGACCACGTCCTCCGGGACCACGTCCTCGGGCACGAGCACCACCGGCAGCGGCGGCAGCAGGAACGACGCCATGCGCGACATCCGGATCTCGGACTGCTCCTACGACGAGGCGACCGGCATCACCGCGAGCCTGTCCGCCAGCAACAGCACGTCGGAGACCGTCACCTATGAGGTGACGGTGAAGTTCACCGACGCCAACAGCGCGACGATCGCGACCGAGGACCGCACCATCGCCCTCGTCGAGGCGTATGGGACCGACACTCTGGACGTGTCCACCCCGTACGTGCCCGAGCAGGGCTCCAACGGCGGCGGCGAGTGCAAGGTCACCGACGTGTACCGCAAGACCTACTGAGCCGCGCGTACCGTCCCACGTCGCCTCAGCGCAGCCGGAACCCGGAACTCCGGGCGCCGAACAGCCCGGACTGCTGATCAGGCGGCAGATTGCCGAGCGCGATCAGGTGCGGGGCCTGGGCCATGGCCTGGCCCCGCACCGCCTCCTTGGCTGCCCATACGGCCCGTACCGTCCCCTGCACCGCCTCCGCCGGGTACGAGGCGAGCACGCGCGCGCAGCGCAGCGCCGCCTCCAGTGCGCCGCCCGGCGGGGTCAGTTCGGAGACCAGGCCGACGTCGTACGCGCGGCGCGCCGAGATCCGTTCCGCCGTCCCCATCAGCGCCATCCGCGCCACCTCGCCGAGCGGCATCCGCTGGGCCATGGCCATCGCCTCGTACGCGCTGACCATGCCGTACGTGGTGTGCGGGTCGAAGAACGCGGCCTCCTCGGAGGCGATCAGGAACTCCGCCTCGCCCAGCAGGTAGAAGGCCCCGCCGCACGCCATCCCCTCGACGGCGGCGATGACCGGTATCCACAGGTCGTTGGCCTTGGGGCCGATGGTGAGCAGGGGGTCGTCGAGGGCGTAGGGGGAGTGCGGTTGACGCGCCCCCGCCGCCACGGCCGCCTCGCGGTCGATGCCGGTGCAGAACGCCCGGCCGCCCGCCCCCGTGACGACGGCGGCGCGCACCGAGGGATCGGTGCGGAACCCGCGCCATACGGCGGCCAGTTCGGCCGCCCCCTCCAGATCGATCGCGTTGTGCCGCGCTGGGCGGTCGAGGGTGACGACGGCGACACCGTCCACGGTCTCCGTCCGGATCATGGACCCCGCACCGGTCTCGTCTCCGCCTGTGCCCTCGCCCCCGCCCCCCGTCACGGCCGCTCCAGCAGCCAGCGCGGCACGTGGGTGCCGTCGGGGAGGCGGGTGAAGGCGACCTTCACGGGGGCGCCGATGCGCAGGCGGGACGGGTCGACGGAGTTGAGGGGCGCGTCGGGCGAGGCCACGAGGTTGCCGACGAGCCGGATGTGCGGGGCCTCGGCCAGCTCCACCACGATCGCGTTGTACGGCGCCTGTTCGGCGTACCCGGGAAGCAGCGGCGGATGCGGGACGACGTACGACCACACGCGCCCCCGCCCGCTCATCCTGCGCCACTCGCTCGCGAAGGAGTGGCAGTACGGGCAGCAGGGCCGGGGCGGGAAGCGCAGCTCCCCGCAGGACTCGGCGGCACACGCCTGGACGCGCAGTTCGCCCTCGGCGGCGTACCGCCAGAAGGGGGCGCCGTCGTCGTCGCTGACAGGTGACAATAGTTGATTAACAGAATCTGTCATCTGTTATCTGTCCTCCCAATTTCAGATTCCGGATTTCCCATCCCGGATTCCCGGCTCCCGCTCCCGAGCCCATCCCCGCCTCTCGCCCCGCCCCCGTTCAGTTCCGCAGCAACAGCGCCGATGTCGGCACCCCTTCGCCCGCCGTGACCAGGCACGTCGCGGCGTCCGGCACCTGGGCCGTCGAAGTGCCGCGGAGCTGGCGGACGCCCTCGGTGATCAGGTTGAAGCCGTGGACGTACGCCTCGCTGAGCCCGCCCCCGCCCGTGTTGATGGGCAGCCGCCCGCCGATCTCCAGGGCCCCGCCCTCCGTGAAGGCGGCGCCCTCGCCCCGGTCGCAGAATCCGTAGCCCTCCAGGGAGAGTGGTATCAGCGGCGTGAACGCGTCGTAGATCTGCGCGACGTCCACATCCTGTGGGCCGAAGTCGGCGGACTTCCACAGGTGTTCGGCCGCTGTCCAGGAGGGGCCCGTGAGGGGGTCGTCGTTCCAGTAGTTGACCATCCCGTGGTGCTGCGCGGGCAGCCCCTGGGCGGCCGAGTGGACGTAGACGGGGCGCTGTCGGCAGTCGCGGGCGCGGTCGGCTGAGACGAGCACGCAGGCCAGGGCCCCGTCCGTCTCCAGGCAGTTGTCGAAGAGGCAGAGCGGTTCGCTGATCCAGCGCGCCGTCATATACATCTCGCGGGTCAGCGGCCGCTCGTACATCATCGCGGCCGGGTTCTGGTTGGCGCGGTTGCGGCAGGCGAGCGCGACGTTGAAGAAGTGGTCGCGGGTGGCGCCGTACTCGTGCATGTAGCGCCGCGCGAGCATCCCGATCTCGTCCGCCGGGCGCAGCAGCCCGAAGGGGCGCGTCCATTGGGCAGGAGTGGGCAGTTGGACACGGGTGTTGGTCCACGGCCGGGCCCCTGAGCCGCGCTTGCGGGAGCGCCAGGCGACCCCGACCGTCGCCTGGCCCGTCGCGATGGCGGCGGCCAGGTGCGCGACGGTGGCGCAGGAACCGCCGCCGCCGAAGCCGACCTTGGAGAAGAAGGTCACGTCACCGGCGCCGATGGCCTTGGCGACCTCGACCTCGTCGGTCTCCTCCATCGTGTACGAGGCGAGCCCGTCGACCTCGGACGGCGCGATGCCCGCGTCGTCGAGTGCGGCGAGGATCGCGCGGCAGGCCAGTGCCTTCTCGGATTCGGGGAGGTTCTTGGCGAAGGGGGTCTGGCCGGCCCCCACGATCGCCGTCGCGTCCTTGAGGTCGTTGAGCGCTGCCCCCATCGCCACCTCCGGGCGTATCCGCGTGTGTGCCTGTCCAGGGCGTGGCCGTCACCCCGCCGCGTCCGGGACTGCTGACAGCGGAGGAGGCTACAGCTAATCTGACGGATAGTCAGCTAGTAACCGGCTACTCGGCGGGAGACTTGCATGCGCGAGACGGCGTCCTCCCGGGGCGAAGCCCCTGGCCCCCGGCCCCCGGCCACCCACTGGCGCGCCATTCCGGACCTCGTCCGCGACGCGGCCCGGCGCTACGCGGACCACGAGGCGGTCGTCGACGGCCGCACGCGGCTGACCTACGCGCAGCTCGGCGCGCGCGTCGAACGCGCGGCAGCGGCCTGCGTCGCCGCGGGCCTCGCACCGGGGGAGCGGGTCGCCGTCTGGGCGCCCAACACCGTCGACTGGATCACCGCGGCGCTCGGCGCGGTGACCGCGGGCGGCGTCCTCGTCCCCGTCAACACCCGCTTCAAGGGCACCGAGGCCGCGTACGTGCTGCGCCGGACCCGCGCCACGATGCTCTTCGTCACCGGGACGTTCCTGGGGACCTCGTACGTGGCGTCGCTGCGGCGCGCCGCGTCGGAGGTACCGGAACCGTCGGAGGCGCCGGGCCTGTCGGAGACGCCGGAGAGTGCCACCGTGTCCGGCGAAGGACCGCTGCCCGGTCTGCCGCACCTGCGTACCGCGGTCGTCTTCTCCGACGACGCGCCCGAGGGCTTCCACACCTGGAGCGGGTTCCTCGCGGGCGGCGCGGACGTGCCGCCCGAGGCCGTACGGGAACGGGCCGACGCCATCGACCCGTCCTCCCCCTCCGACATCACCTTCACCTCGGGCACCACGGGCAACCCCAAGGGCGCCGTCATCACCCACGAGCAGACCCTGTGCGTCTACGACACCTGGGCGGGGCTCGCGGGCCTGGAAGAGGGCGACCGCTATCTGATCGTCAACCCGTTCTTCCACACGTTCGGGTACAAGGCGGGGATCATCGCCTGTCTGACGCGGGGCGCGACGATGATCCCGCAGCCCGTCTTCAGCGTCGAGACCGCGCTCGCGCACATCGCGGCGGAGCGCGTCAGCGTGATGCCGGGGCCGCCGACCCTCCACCAGTCCGTGCTGGACCACCCGCACCGCGCGCAGCACGATCTGTCCGCGCTGCGCCTGGTGGTGACGGGGGCCGCGGTCGTGCCGCTGGAGCTGGTCGAACGGCTGCGCAGCGAGCTGAAGATCGCCACCGTGCTCACCGCTTACGGGCTCACCGAGGCCAGCGGCACCGTCACCATGTGCCGCCAGGGCGACCCCGCCGAGATCATCGCGGGCACCTCGGGCCGCGCGATCCCCGGTACCGAGGTCCGTGTCGTCGCCTCGTCGGGTGCCGTTCAGCCACCAGGCGAACCCGGCGAGGTCCTCGTGCGCGGCTATCACGTGATGTCGGGGTACTTCGAGGAGCCGGAGGAGACGGCGAAGGTCCTCACGCCCGACGGCTGGCTGCGGACGGGCGACGTCGGCGTCATGGACGCGGACGGCAACCTCCGCATCACCGACCGGATCAAGGACATGTTCATCGTCGGCGGCTTCAACGCCTACCCCGCCGAGATAGAGCAGCTTCTCGCCCGCCACCCCTGCATCGCGGACGTCGCCGTCGTCGGCGTGCCGGACGGGCGGCTGGGCGAGGTCGGCAAGGCGTTCGCCGTACGGCACGAGGGCGCGACGGTGACGGCCGACGACCTCATCGCCTGGTCACGCCGGGAGATGGCCAACTACAAGGTGCCGCGCGAGGTCGAATTCGTCGACCGGCTGCCGCGCAACGCGAGCGGCAAGGTGCTGAAGACGCGGCTGCGCTCCGGGGGTTGAGCGAGGGGCGCGTCCCGCGTGGCTGCGCGATTCCGCGTCGGTACGCCGGAATACGGGGCGGGCGGGAGAAGCTGAAGACTGCGCGCCCGGCGCACCGCCGACCGGGCGCGCGTCTCCCTGACAGCTACGGCACGTTCCGCGAAGGAGCACGACATGGCCCTGTCCCGTGAAGAACGCGAACACTTCCTCGCCGAGCCGCACATCGGCGCCCTCTCCGTAGCGCGGGAGGAGGCGGACCGGGCACCGCTGACCGTCCCCATCTGGTACCAGTACGCACCCGGCGGCGAACTGTGGATCATGACGGGCCGCGACTCCGTCAAGGCCAGGCTCATCGGCAGCGCCGGCCGCTTCACGATCATGGCCGACCGCCTGGAGCCCACGATCCGCTACGTCTCCGCTGAGGGCCCGGTCACCGAAACCTCCCCGGCCACCCAGGAAGCGCTCCGCGAGATGTCAGCCCGCTACCTCCCGCAGGAGAAGGTGGACGGCTACGTGGCCTGGTCCTGGAAGGAGCACGGCGAACAGATCATCATCCGCATGCGCCCCGAACACTGGGTGAGCGCGGACCTGGGGACGGTATAGCCGACGGAAGAGACCGGGGCGCTACGGTCCTTGCCCCATGCCCGGCGCTGGGCTCAGGAGGTGCGGTCGCGTCCTAGGTGGCTTGGGCGACGGCCGGTCCCTGGTCCTCGGACGTCGGCGGGGCGACGGTCTGGTGGCGGTCCTCGGTGGTCACCGTGTCGGAGTCCGCGGCTAGCGTGGGCCCGGCCGAACCGACGGCCATCGCTATGGCTATCGCACAGGTCGCGATGATCTTTTTCGAACGGGTCATAGAGAGACTCCTCCCAAGGGGAACGGGCTTGACCTTTGGTGCTGCGCGTGACGCTAGTCGCATAATGTTCGGACGAATCCGGTCATGGCTGGAACTCACCATGAAGTGACGGGTTCTGATATCCGTATACCCGCATCTGTCCCTCTTGCGCACACGCGCGGGCCGTCACCGGCGACTCCCCCTCTCCGTCGCCGATGACGGCCCACGCATGTCCCCCGTGGTGGTTGGTCTTAGCTGGCGGGCTCGCTCGACTGGTGACGGTCCTGCGTACCGACGGTGCCGACCGTGGCCTCTTCGTTGGCGGGCTCGCTCGACTGGTGACGGTCCTTGGTGGTCGGGTTGTCGTCGGTCGTGGTCTTCTTCTCGTGAGTACCCATGGTGAATCCCCCTGTTTCTATTCATTTGGGTGACGGTGCCCGCCCGGCGACTCCCCCGTGGGTCGCCGGACGGGTGTTGCAGGACCGCATACCTTAGTCGGTCTGCGGCCTTCCCCCATCGGTCCGCCTGCCCCCCGACGCGACGGATCGATTGCAATGAGCATGGCGGGTGGCGATAAACGATCGATGAACGTCCGGTTGGCGGACTGTCTCAGGCGGCCACGGTGGGGCGGAGCAGCTCCCTGACCTCGCTCGCCTCAGCGGTGCCGAGTTCTTCGAAGATAGCGAGAGCGTCGCGCCAGCAGGCACGGGCACGGTCGCTCTGCCCCAGGGCGTCCAGCGCCTTGCCGAGTACGAGCAGGAACGTTCCCCGCCGCCATTCCCCGCCGATCCCGCGCAGCGCGAGGGCCCGCTCCGCCTGTGCCGCCGCCTGGGCGGGCTTGTGCGTCGCGAGATACACCTCCGCCAGCCGGAAGTGGGTCATGCCCTCCCACAGGTGCTGACGGCTCTGGCGGAAGATCTCCAGTGCTTCGAGGAACTTGTACTCCGCTTCCTGGAAGCGGTGGGCGGCGACGAGTGTGATCCCCAGCGCGTAGAGACCGTTGGCCAACCGCATGGAGACATCGAGCTGGCGGTAGATGACGACCGCCTGCTCGGCGAGCTGGACCGCGCTGGAGGCCCGTCCGGTGCCGACGTGCGAGCGAGCGAGGTTACACAGTGCGCTGGCCTCGGACGGCTTGTTCGCGTACTCGCGGAACCGGTCCAGCGCCTGCCGGATGTATTCCTCGGCCTCGGTGTGCCTGCCCTGGTAGTTCGCGACGATCCCGCGGTCGTTCAGCGCGTACGACGAGGAGATCGGGTCCTCGGCCGCGAGCCCGAGGACGCCCGCCATGCGGGCCTCGTCGTCCGCGCGGTCGAAGGCGCCCGTCGTCAGGTGGAGCCCCGTCAGCACCGAGCGGGCGCGGGCCTCGGCGTGGGTGTCCCCGGCCATCTGGGCGGCCTTCTTCAACGTCTCCGCCGCCTGCTCGTACTGGCGGACGTTGATGCCCGCCTCGCCCAGATCGCTCGTGGCCATCAGCAGGTCCACCGCGCGGCGCAGCGTCGGACCCGAGGCGAGCTGGCGGGCCGCTGCCAGGAAGCAGCCGGACTCGGCGAAGAGCCAGTCGATGGCCGTGCTCTGGTCGGCGAAGGCGAGGCCCGGGCAGGCCGTCGTCGCGAGGTGTTCCACCAGGCGCTCGCCAGGACGCTCCAGGGCGTGCACGTTCCGTGCCGTCGCGAGGTAGAAGTCCAGCAGCCGGGAGAGCGCCGCGTCCCGTTCGCTCGGCGGCTGTTCGTCGCGCTCGGCGCAGGCGCGGGCGAAGAGGCGGACGAGGTCGTGGAGGCGGTAGCGGCCGGGGGCCGCTGACTCCAGGAGGGAGGTGTCCACCAGGGACTCCAGCAGGTCCTCCGTCACCGCCGGGTCGCGGTCGAGCATGGCCGCGGCCGCCTGGACGGAGATGTCCGGGCCGTCGGCGAGGCCCAGCAGGCGGAAGGCGCGGGCCTGTTCGTGGTCGAGCTGGCCGTAGCCGAGTTCGAAGGTGGCCTTGACCGCTTGGTCGCCCGCCTGGAGTTCGTCCAGGCGGCGGCGCTCGTCCGCGAGCTTGGAGGCGAGGACGGAGACGGTCCAGGTGCGGCGGGCCGCGAGCCGGGCCGCCGCGATGCGGATGGCCAGCGGCAGGAACCCGCACGCGGCGACGACGTCCATCGCCGCCTGCCGTTCGGAGGTGACGCGCTCCTCGCCCACGATGCGGGTGAAGAGGGTCATGGCCTCCTCGGGGCTCATGACGTCGAGGTCGACGAGGTGCGCGCCCGCGAGGTCCACCATGCGGGCCCGGCTGGTGATCAGTGCCGCGCAGCCAGCCGTGCCGGGCAGCAGGGGCCTGACCTGCGCCGCGTCGCGTGCGTTGTCGAGGAGGGTCAGGACGCGGCGGCCCGCGAGGAGGGAGCGGAAGAGGCCCGCGCGTTCCTCGACGCCGTCCGGGATGGCGGAGTCCGGCGTGCCCAGCGAGCGCAGGAACGCGCCGAGCACGGCCTCGGGTTCGGCGGCCGAGGGGCCCGCGCCCTGGAGGTCCACGTACAGCTGTCCGTCGGGGAAGTGCTCGGCCGCCGCGTGGGCGACGTGGACGGCCAGCGTGGTCTTGCCGACGCCGCCGATGCCCGCGACGGCGGAGACCGCCATCACGGTGCCCTCCGCCTCCCCGAGCTGGTCGCTCAGTTCGGCGACGAAGGAGGCGCGCCCGGTGAAGTCGGCCACCGTGGCGGGGAGCTGCGCCGGGCGGGTCAGGGTGGGGACGCCGGTGCTCTCGGGCTCGTCCGGGTTGTGGTTGAGGCCCTCGTCGGCCTCCAGGATGCGCTGTTGCAGCTCGGAGAGTTCGATGCGCGGATCGACGCCCAGTTCGTCGGCGAGCAGGCGGCGGGTGTCGGCGTAGACGGCGAGGGCCTCGGCCTGCCTGCCGCTGCGGTAGAGGGCGAGCATCAGCAGTTCGCGCAGCCGCTCGCGCAGCGGGTGCGCGGCGGTGAGCGCGGTCAGTTCGCTGACGGCCTCGGCGTGGCAGCCGACCTGGAGGTCGAGATCGAGCCGGTGTTCCAGCAGGCTGAGGCGCCACTCCTCCAGCCTGATGCGCTGGGTCTCGGCGTAGGGGCCGGGGACGTGGGCCAGCGGCTCGCCGTCCCACTCGTCCAGGGCCGCGTTGTACTGGGTGCGGGCGCGGCAGCGGTCGCCGCCGGCCGCCGACTTCTCGGCGTCGGTGGCGAGGGCCGCTGCGGTGTCCACGTCCAGGACGGCGTCGGCGGTGGCGCGGATCGCGTAGCCGCCGGATTCGCTGACGAGTACCTCGGCGTCGGCGCCGAGTGCCTTGCGGATGCGGGACGCGTACGTGCGCAGCGCGGCCTTGGCCTGATCCGGTGGCTCCTCGCCCCAGATCGCGTCGATCAGCTCCTCGGCGGTGGCCGTGTGGCCGCCGCGCAGCAGGAGGGCCGCGAGGAGGGCGCGCTGCTGCGGGGAGCCCATGTTGAGTGCCTGGTCACCGCGCCAGGCACGGACGGGTCCGAGCACGGCGAAGCGCAGCCGTCGTTCCTGCTGCTCGGGTTCGCGTCCCCGGTGCCCCTCGGCGCCCATGGTGCCCCCTGCGTTCTGCGCTCCACTCCGCAGGGCCAGTTTGCCTTGTCATCGGCGATTACGTCAGCTCGGTACCGGCCTCTCTACGAGGTCCCCAAATTTCGCTGGCATTCCGCTAGCTGACGGATCGTCAGATCGGGGTTACCGTGGACGCCATGGAGACCTTCCCGAAGATCATCTCGGTGGACGACCACACGGTCGAACCCCCCAACGTCTGGCAGGACCGGCTCCCGTCGAAGTATCAGGACATAGGTCCCCGTATCGTCCGGGCGCCGCTGAAGGAGATGACCTTCGTCGGCGGGAAGTTCGCCCCCCTGATGGGGGGTCCGGGCGACGCGGGCCCGGTGGCCGACTGGTGGGTCTACGAGGACCTGCACAGGCCGCTGACCAGGCTCGATACGGCCGTCGGCTACGACAGGGACGAGGTCAGGCTGGAGGCCATCACCTACGAGCAGATGCGCCCGGGGTCCTTCAGCGTGAAGGACAGGCTCGCGGACATGGACGTGAACCACGTCCAGTCGGCGCTCTGCTTCCCCACCTTCCCGCGCTTCTGCGGACAGACCTTCACGGAGGCCAAGGACCGTGAACTCGGCCTGCTCGGGGTGCGCGCGTACAACGACTGGATGGTGGAGGAATGGTGTGGGCCCGAGGCGGGCGGACGCCTGATCCCCCTCACCCTCGTACCGCTGTGGGACGCGGAACTGGCCGCGGCCGAGGTGCGGCGCAATGCCGCGCGAGGAGTCCGCGCCGTCTGCTTCAGCGAGATTCCCCCGCACCTGGGTCTGCCCAGCATCCACGGCGATGAGTGGGACCCGTTCCTGCGCGCGTGTGACGAGACGGGCACCGTCATAGCCATGCACATCGGCTCCTCCAGCCGGATGCCGTCCACATCCGCCGACGCGCCCCCGGCCGTCGGCTCGACGATCACCTTCGCCAACTGCTGCTTCTCGATGGTCGACTGGCTGATGAGCGGCAAGTTCGACCGCTTCCCCGGACTGAAGATCATGTACGCGGAGGGCCAGATCGGCTGGATCCCGTACATCCTCGAACGCGCGGACGTGGTCTGGGAGGAGAACCGGGGGTGGGGCGGCGTCGCCGAGAAGGTGCTGCGCCCGCCGTCCGAGCTGTTCGCCGATCATGTCTACGGCTGCTTCTTCGACGACGCGTTCGGCCTGAAGAACATCGACGCCATCGGCGTACCGAACGTGCTCTACGAGACGGACTACCCCCACTCCGACTCCACCTGGCCCAGGTCCAGGGAGGTCGGCGAGGAGCAGATGGGGCATCTGGCGCCCGATCTGGTGGAGCGGATCGTGCGCGGCAACGCGATCTCGCTGCTGGGGCTCACGCCGGACGGGCTGTGGGCCGGAGCGTGATCCGGGGCCGGGGCCGCCCGCGGTCGGGCGGCCCCTCCCCGTCACACGGTGCGGTGCGGTGCGGCGGCGTCGGCGCGTTCCGCGTCAGTTCAGCAGCACGGGAAGCGTCGCGGGCCCGTCCGAGATGAACGAGGTGATCGGGACGATCTCCTCCGGCGGAACCGCCAGGCGGATGCCGGGGAAGCGCGCGAAGAGCGCGGGCAGCGCCGTACGGGCCTCCACCCTGGCCAGCGGCGCGCCCAGGCAGAAGTGCACCCCGTGCCCGAAGGACAGGTGCTCCTTGTCGGTGCGGGTGACGTCGAAGGCGGACGCGGTCGGCCCGTGCTTCTCCGGGTCGCGCGCCGCCGCCGCGTAGGTGGTGAGGATCGCGTCGCCCCGGCGGATCGTGCCGCCGTCGGGGAGCGCGATGTCCTCGACGGCGAAGCGCAGCGGCAGATTGGAGATGCTGGGCGCCCAGCGCAGCGTCTCCTCGATGACGTCGTCCCACGTGGCGCCGCCTTCCAGCACCAGCTTGAGCTGGTCGGGGTGGGTGAGGAGCGCGTGGACGGCGTTGGCGATGAGGTTCACGGTGGTCTCGTGGCCAGCGCCGATCACCAGCATCAGCGTGTCGATCAGCTCGCTCTCGCTCAGCCGCGAACCGTCCTCCTCGTCACGCGCCGAGACCAGCACGCTGGTCAGGTCCTCGCCCGGCTCCCGCCGCTTCAGCTCGGCCAGCGCGCCGAACGCGATCCGGATGTCCCGCGCGGTCTCCGCCGCCTCCTGCGGGGTGGCGGAGGTGTCGAAGACCCGCTCCACGATCCGCCGCACCTCCGGCTGGTCGCGCTCGGGCACCCCGAACAGCTCGCAGATGACCCGCATCGGCAGCGGGTGCGCGTAGGCGGCGCGCAGATCGACGCTCTCGCCCTCCGGCTGCTCCTCCAGCGCGCCCAGCAGATCCGCCGTGATGGCCTCGACGCTGGGGCGCAGCCCCTCGGTGCGGCGCGCCGTGAAGGCGGGCGCGACGAGTTTCCGCAGCCGTCTGTGGTCGGTGCCGTACGCGGTGAACATGTTGTCCACGTCGATCCAGGCCCGTACCCAGGTGTCCCTGAACTCGCCGCGCTGCCAGGCGGGCCAGTGCTTGCGCGGGTCCTTGGAGACCCGCGCGTCGGTCAGCAGCTCCTTGAGCAGCGGGAAGCTGTTGACGGACCAGGCGGGGATGCCCGAGGGCAGCTCTATCCGGGCCGCTGGCCCGAACCGGCGGAGGCGGTCGGCCTCGCCGTGGATGTCGCTGCCTGCGGGGTCGATGACGAGGGGCTGCTCTTCCACGGGGTGGCTCCCGCCTGGTCGGGGACGATGGGCGTGAAACGGGCGGGCAGTTCGGCGAGGGCACGGTGGAAGGGGCCGTTGCGCCACTCCAGCGTGTCGAAGGCCACCCGCAGTTCGATGTCGGAGAGCCAGGCCGTGAGCCGCTCGATCGCGGTCGTCGCGATGAGCAGCGCGGGCCGGTGCACAGGGCAGGAGTGCGGCCCCGCGGCCCACGCCAGGTGCGCGCCGCCGCCGGAACCGCCGGTGCCGCCGCCCTGGCCGGGGGCCGTGCGCCCGTGCTGGGTGTTGGCCGCCGCGTAGGAGACGAGCACGAGCTGGCCCTTGCGGATCCAGGTGCCGTGGAACAGCACGTCCCTGGTGGGGAAGTGCGCCGAGTAGTTGGAGATCGGCGGCTCGTTCTGGAGGACGTCGAGGATGGCGTCGCGCGGGGTGAGGGCGCCGCCGGAGAGGGTGCTGTAGTAGCGGTCGTCGGAGAGCATCCGGGCGAGCGCGTTGCCGATCAGGTTGGTCGTCGGCTCGTGCCCCGCGCCCATCGTCAGGACGATCTGGTGGATGACCTCCTCGTCGCTGAGGCCCGCCGGGTGGTCCATGAACCAGGAGGTGAGGTCGGCGCCGCGCTCCCGCTTCTTCGCCGCTGCCAGCTCTCCGATGTAGCTCTCGAACGCCGCGTTGCCCGCGGCGGCCTCCTCCGGGGTGTTCGCCTCGAAGAGCGCGGAGAGGGCGCTGACCAGCCGGTCGCTGTAGGAGTCGGGCAGTCCGAAGACACGGTTGAACAGCAGCAGCGGCAGCACCCGCGCGTACTGTGAGATCAGGTCGGCCTCGCCGTCGGCGCCGAACCTGGCGATGAGGGAGTCGGCCAGCTCCTGCACGTGCCCGCGCATGACGTGGGGTTCGATGCGGTCGAAGCTGTCGGTGATGACCTGCCGGTAGCGGGTGTGGGCCTCGCCGTCGCTGAAGAAGACGTTGGGCCGCCACGACATCATGGGCCGGATCGGCGAGTCCTCGGGGATCGTGTCCTGCCAGACCCGCGAGTCCTTCGACCAGGTGACGGGGTCGTGCAGCAGATCCAGCGCGGCGCGGTAGTCGAGGACCAGCAGCGCGCCCACGCCCGGCGCGACCTCCACGGGCGCGAGGGGGCCGTAGACGCGGAGGCGGTCGTAGACGCCGTGCGGGTCGGCGGCGAACTCCGGGCCGTACAGCGCGGTGACCTCGCTGCCGGGCGGCGCCATGGGCGGCGGCATGACGCCGGTGGCGCGGGAGGCGCCGGGGCGCCCCGGGGGCGGGCCGTGCCTGCGGGGCGGGGGCGGGGGGTGCGGGGTGTTCACGCGGGCTCCTGGTGCTGTGCCGGTGCGCTGCCCGGGGCCTGTGCCTGTGCCTGTGCCGACGACGGGTCCGGGGGCGGGGGCGGGGTCTGCGGGGTGTGGGAGAGGACGTGGCCGACGAGCGCGATCAGCGCGTCGGCCGACTGGTCGCGGTCGCGCGCGTCGCACAGCACCAGCGGGGTGTCCGGGTCCAGATCGAGGTGGTCGCGCAGGGTGTCGACGCCGTGCGAGGGCGAGTCGGGGAAGGTGTTGACGGCGACCGCGTACCGCAGCCCCGCCTCCTCGATCATGTCCATCACCTCGAAGGAGTCCGCCAGCCGCCGGGTGTCGGCCAGCACCAGGGCCCCCAGGGCCCCGCGCGCGATGTCCTGCCACAGCGGCCTGAACCGCCGCTGGCCCGGCGTGCCGAACATGTAGAGCACCAGGTCGCCCGGCAGGGTGCGCCGCCCGAAGTCGATCGCGACGGTGGTCGTGGACTTCTCCCTGACCCCCGCGAGGTCGTCGACGAGCGCCCCGGTCTGCGTCATCACCTCCTCGGTGTGCAGCGGAGCCGTCTCGGACAGCGAGCGGATGAACGTCGTCTTGCCGACCCCGAACGGCCCGGCGACCAGCAGCTTCACCAGCGTCTTGGCGGAAGGGTCCAGATACATGCCGTCGGACGCCGAGCCCGGCTCGGGGCCTGGACTAGGACGACTTGAGAGTGCGGAGTCCATCGAGAACTTTCTCCAGAATCTGCCGCTCGGGCAGTTCGGCATCGGGTATCGGCGCACGGGCCTGGAGATGGCCCGCGTCGACCAGGTCGGCGGCGAGGACCCGCACGACACTGACCGGCAGCCGCAGATGAGCGGCCGTCTCGGCCAGGGAGAGCGCGCCGGGGAGGAGCAGCTCCAGCAGCCGCCGCTCCTCCGGCCGGAGTCCGCCCGGCAGCGTGCCCGCCGAGCCGGACAGCACGGTCAGCCGGTCAAGGGTGTTGCGGCTCGGCCGGGCGCGCCCTGACGTGGCCAGGTAGGCCGGGACGAGGCGCCTGCTGTCACGGGGTGGCGGACTCATGCGGGCGCGTCGTGCGGAGACCGGTCGGGGGCGTCGTCGCGGGGCGGCGCGTTCATGGTCTTGGCACCGAGCGTCGCCACCTGCACCTGCATGTGGTGGGTGACGACGCCCATGTTGACCTCGGGCTCGGCGAACACGGCCAGGCAGGTGTTCTCACCGGCCGGGATCGCGAAGACCCAGCCCTGGTCGGACTCGATCACGGTCTGCCGCAGCTTGACCCCGAAGTCGCCGCTGAACGCGACGGTGGTGGTGCGGGCGGCGCCCTGGAGGGCGGACATCATGGCGGCCACGCCCTCCGCCGCCTCCCGCTCCAGGCCGGGCGAAGCCCCCTCGATGAGACCGTCTCCTGAGATGACGGCCGCGTGGACGACGTGGGGCAGGTCCAGGAGCGGGGCCAGTACCCAGGACGTGTCCTCTCGGACGGACCTGCGTGCGGGGGATGTCATGCGGGGGAATTCCCTTCGGACTCACGGGGGTCGGCGTCGGACTCGGTACGGGGACCGTCGTACGGGGCACGGGGTGCGGGCACGGACGTGGGTTCGGGTATCTGCTCGGGCAGCGGCGCGCCGCCGTGGGAAGCGGAGGCGGAGGCGGCGGACTCGCTCTCCTGGACCGCGGCGCGGCCCGAGGCCGTGCCCTGCTGGAAGGCGGCCCAGCGTGCCGCGCTCTCCCGCGCGTCGGGCTGCGGCGCGGGCTCGGAGCGGCGCGAGGAGTAGCCGGACTGGGCGGAGTGCGAGGAGTGCCCGTACGCCTCGTGCGCGCCCTCGCCCTCGCCGCCCGCGCGGGCGTGCGCACCGGAGGACTGCGGCGCGCCGCTCTCCTCCGGCAGGGCGCGGCGCCTGCGCCTGCGCGGCAGTTCGGCCTCGGCCGACGCGGGCTCGGGCTCGGGTGCCCCCGCCGGGACCTCGGGTGCCGCGGGCGCTGGCGCCGCCTCGGGCGCCCTCGTCGAGCGGCCCCGCACCGGGAGGCTCGCGCCCTCCGGCGTGGCCGGGACGGACGACGCGCTCGTCGGCGGCAGGGGCGCCATCGCGGACACCGGGTGCTCCTCCTCGTCCAGCAGGGTCAGCAGCGGGTCGCCGGGGATGTGCACGATGGCCCGGACGCCGCCGTACGGCGAGGTCTCCACATGGGTGCTGAACCCGTACTGCCGCACGAGCCGGCCCACGGCGGCGAAGCCGCTGCGCGGCGGGTCGCCCAGTTCGGTGATGAGCACCGCCTCCTGGCCGCCCATGAGCCGCTCCGCGCGGCGCAGTTCGTCGCCGTGCATGCCGACGCCCGCGTCGTCGATGATCACAGAGGCGCCCCGGTTGCCCTGCTGGAGGGTGACGGCGACGGGCAGATCGGGGTGGGAGTAGTGCAGCGCGTTGGCCAGCAGCTCCGTCAGCGCGACGGCGACGGGCTCCACGGCGCGCGCGACCACGCCCACGGGGTCGCGCAACTGGTTGGTGACCTGGATGCGCTCGTAGCCGTTGAGGCGGGAGCTGGCGCCGACGACGATGTCGGCCAGGTGCGAGTTCTGCCGCGTCAGGCCGGGCCAGGCACCGCAGACCACGGCCGTGGACTGGATGCGGCGCAGCGCCTGCTCGTTGAGGAAGTCGGCGGCGAGGAGGTCCTCGGCGACGGCGGGGTCGTCGTAGCGCTCCTGCATCCGCTGGAGCAGCGTCTGGAGCTGGTACAGCAGCGCCTGGATCGTGGTCGCCGCGCCGCGCAGTGCGGCCTGTGCGGCGGCGTCCACGCGCAGCCGCTCCTTGTCGACGGCGTCCCTGAACTGGTCGAGGACGGTGGTGAGGGCCTGGTCGAGGCCGCTGCCCACGGTCTCGCTGTGGAGCGGGCCGCGCACGGGGACGTCGGTGTGGGACATGGCGACCGTCAGGTCGGGGATCCGGGCGCTCGACAGGTGCTGGACCTCGCTCTCGGCTGCCTGGAGCCGGGAGGTGAGGGTGGCGTTGTAGCGCGAGGCGGACCGCAGGTCCTGCTCGACGGAGTCGACGCGTGCCCGCAGGCGGCGCGCCTCCCCCCGCGCGCGGACGAGCAGCAGGGCCGTGACGATGGCGGCGACTGTGCCCAAGGCCAGGATGACGATCAGCGCCACCGGTATCTCGGTCATCGGTGTCCTCGGTCATGGAGTGCTGGGGACAGTGTTCGGTTTGCGGCGAGTGGCCGGTTCCGCCGGGGGCGGGGCGAGGCAGCCGGGAGGCGCGTAAATGCGCTTCACCGATTCCTCTTCAGTCACTCATGGTGCACCAGTTGACACCTGTGTACACCGCCTACGGTAAACAACGGTTGCCCGAGGCGCGCATCCGGATCATGCCAGCTTGCGTCGGGGGCCGCACTCCTCTTGTCTGATGGCCCGTCAGATAACACCATGGGGCCCGCACAGCGGCGGGCGCGCGGCGTGCCCGCACCGAGCCGAGGAGGGTGCGTCGTGCTGTACGGGATGCAGTTGCCGGTCCAGTCGCAGAGCGCCATCTACACCGAGCCGTGGGAGGCGGAGGCGGGGGCCGAGGACCTGGTCGCCGTCGCCAGGGCCGCCGATCTGCACGGGTTCGACTACATCGCCTGCTGCGAGCACGTCGCGATCCCCAGGCGGCTGGCGGCGGCCATGAGCACGGTCTGGTACGACCCCGTCGCCACCCTGTCCTTCCTGGCAGCGGCCACCCAGCGGGTGCGGCTGCTCAGCCACGTGGCGGTCGTCGGGCTGCGGCACCCGCTGGCCACGGCCAAGCAGTACGCCACGCTCGACCACCTCTCGGGCGGGCGGCTGATCCTCGGCGTCGGCGCGGGGCACGTGCGCGAGGAGTTCGACGTGCTGGGCGCCGACTTCGCGGGGCGCGGCGCCGTACTGGACGAGACCGTCGACGCGCTGAAGGCGGCGCTCGGCGAGGAGGAGTTCCCCGAGTTCGCGGGGGAGCGCTTCCGCTTCTCCGGGCTCGGGCAGCGGCCCAGGCCGGCGCAGACACCCAGGCCCCCGATCTGGGTGGGCGGCTCCTCCCCTGCGGCGGTGCGCCGTGCGGCGGTACGGGGCGACGGGTGGCTGCCGCAGGGCGACCCCAGGGACCGGCTGCCGGGGCAGATCGAGAAGCTGCGGGCGCTGCGCGAGGCGGCGGGCGTCGAGGAGCCGTTCACCGTCGGGGCCATCGCGGAGCCGCTGTACGTGGGCACGCCCGGCTGGGACACCGGGCGGCACACGCTCTCGGGTGCGCCGGAGGCGCTGGCCGAGTCGCTGCGCGCGTACGCGGCGATGGGGGTGCGGCAGCTCCAGGTCCGCTTCCGCAGCCGGGGGCGCGACGAACTCCTGGACCAGATGGCCGCGTTCGCCACGGGGGTGGCGCCGCTGCTGGAGGACTGACGGACCGGGCCCGGAGGCGACCCCGGATCCGGCCCAGGGGCCGGACCGCACCGTTCACCACACAGGGACAGGGAAAGAGGCGCTGGACATGGGCAAACTCGACGGGCGCGTCATCGTCATCAGCGGGGCCGCGCGGGGCCAGGGTGAGCAGGAGGCACGGCTGTTCGCGGCCGAGGGCGCGCGCGTCGTGCTCGGCGACGTGCTGGACGAGCGGGGCGAGCGGCTGGCCAAGGAGCTGGCGGGAGACAGGGGCGGGGGCGCCGGGGAGGGCGGGGGCGGCGGGGAGGGCGGGGACGCGGCGTACGTCCGTCTCGACGTCCGCAGCGAGGAGGACTGGGCCGCTGCCGTCGCCGTCGCCAAGGAGCGGTTCGGCAAGGTGGACGGCCTGGTGAACAACGCGGGCATCGTGCGCTTCGCCGAGCTGACGGGCACCTCGCTGGCGGAGTACCGCGAGGTGGTGGAGGTCAACCAGGTCGGCTGCTTCCTCGGCATGCGCACCCTCGCGCCGGAGCTGACGGCCGCGGGCGGCGGCACCATCGTGAACACCGCCTCGTACACGGCGCTGTCCGGCATGGCCTTCCTGACCTCGTACGCGGCGACGAAGGCCGCCATCGTCGGCATGACACGGGTGGCGGCGATGGAGCTGGCGGCCAAGGGCATCCGCGTCAACGCCATGTGCCCCGGCGCCATCGACACCCCGATGACCAATCCGCGGCAGGCGTCGGCGAACGGCCTGGATGTGGACCCCGGGATGGCGGACCCGGAGTCGGACCAGGCTTCGCGGGAGGCGTTGGACGCGCTCTACGCGAAGGTCGTGCCGCAGGGGCGTATCGGCAGGGCGGACGAGGTCGCGGCCCTCGCCCTGTTCCTGACGTCCCAGGACTCCTCGTACATCACGGGCCAGCCGTTCGTCGTGGACGGCGGCTGGATGGCGGGCCTCTCGCTGCTGTGAGGCCGGGGCCGCACCCGGCCCGTTGCCTGATGGGGCATCAGGTATTGACGCTCCACGGAGCCGGTGCCAGAGTCGTGCACATCCAGATCTGACGCATCGTCAGAAACAGAGGCAGGACCGAAGAGGGAGTGAACCGCCTTGGAATTCGGGCTCTTTGTGCAGGGATACGTGCCCGCTTCGCGGGCGAGGACCGATCCGGAGGCCGAGCACCACGCCCTGGTCGAGGAGACCGAGTACGTCATCCAGGCGGACAGGTCGGGGTTCAAGTACGCCTGGGCCTCCGAACACCACTTCCTGGAGGAGTACTCGCACCTGTCGGCCAACGACGTCTTCCTCGGCTACCTCGCGCACGCCACCGAGCGCATCCACCTCGGCTCCGGCATCTTCAACCCGCTGCCCCAGGTCAACCACCCGGTGAAGGTCGCCGAGAAGGTCGCCATGCTCGACCACCTGTCCGGCGGGCGCTTCGAGTTCGGCTCGGGCCGGGGCGCGGGCTCCCACGAGATCCTGGGCTTCCTGCCGGGCATCACCGACATGAACCACACCAAGGAGATCTGGGAGGAGACCATCGCGGAGTTCCCGCGGATGTGGCTCCAGGACGAGTACCCGGGCTTCCGGGGCAAGCACTGGTCGCTGCCGCCGCGCAAGGTCCTGCCGAAGCCGTACGGGGGCTCGCACCCGGGCATGTGGTACGCGGCCGGGTCGCCCTCCTCGTACGCCATGGCGGGCAAGAAGGGCCTCGGCGTGCTCGGCTTCAGCATCCAGAAGGTCTCCGACATGGAGTGGGTGCTGGAGTCGTACAAGGGCGCCGTCAAGGACGCGGAGCCGGTGGGCGACTTCGTCAACGACAACGTCATGGTCACCTCGACGGCCATCTGCGCGGAGACGACGGAGAAGGCCAGGCGGCTGGCGGTCGAGGGCAACCTGCACTACCTCCAGTCGCTGCTGTTCCGCTACCACGACACCTTCCCCCGGCCCGAGGGCATCCCGGAGTGGCCGGAGTTGCTGCCGGAGTACACCGACGAGGTCATCGATCTGCTCATCGCCGAAGAGCTGATGATCTGCGGCAACCCCGACGAGGTGCTCCAGCAGTGCAAGCGCTGGGAGCAGGCCGGGGCCGACCAGCTCTCGTTCGGGCTGCCCATCGGCATCCCGCCGGAGGACACGCTCAACACGATCCGGCTCATCGGCGAGCACGTCATCCCGCAGATCGACACGGACCCGGTGCACAGGACGACCCGCTTCCGGGACGCGGCACGGGCCGCGCGGGGCTGAGCGCGCGCCATTACCGGTTGCGGGGCGGGCGCCGGGGCCGGGCCCCGTCCCGCGGCCGGTGAGCGTTCGTTCCGGAACCGGTGACCAACCGGCCGCCGCACGGGGCCCCGAGGCCGATCCGAACCCGAGCCCGAGGAGGAGACGGAACCATGCTTGACCACCTGATCAAGGGCGCGACCGTGGTGGACGGCACGGGTGCGCCCTCGTACACCGCCGACGTCGGCATACGGGACGGCCGCATCGCCGTCGTCGCCGAACCGGGGACCGTCCACGAGGAGGCGCGCTCCAGCCAGGAGGCGGCCGGGCTCGTCCTGGCGCCCGGCTTCGTCGACCCGCACACCCACTACGACGCGCAGCTCTTCTGGGACCCCTACGCCACCCCGTCGATGAACCACGGCGTCACCACCGTCGCGGGCGGCAACTGCGGCTTCACCCTCGCGCCCCTCCACCCGGACCGCCCGGAGGACGCCGACTACACCCGTCGGATGATGTCCAAGGTCGAGGGCATGTCCCTGGTCGCACTGGAGGAGGGCGCCCCCTGGAACTGGCACAGCTTCGGCGAGTACCTGGACGCGCTGGAGGGGCGCACGGCCGTCAACGCGGGCTTCATGGTGGGCCACTGCGCGCTGCGGCGGCACGTCATGGGCGCGGACGCGGTGGGCGGGCAGCCCAGCGAGGAGCAGCTCGCCGAGATGCTGCGCCTCTTCCACGAGGCGATGGACGCGGGCGCGTGGGGCCTGTCCACGACCCAGTCCGCCACCCACTCCGACGGCGACGGCGAGCCCGTCGCCTCCCGGCACGCCAGGCCCGGAGAACTCCTGGCCCTGTCCCGCGCGGTTGCCGAGCACGAGGGCACCCAGATAGAGGCGATCGTCTCCGGCTGCCTCGACCAGTTCTCGGACGAGGAGATCGACCTCTTCGCCGAGATGAGCGCCGTCGCCGGACGCCCCCTGAACTGGAACGTCCTCACCATCGACGCCGCCGTGCCCGAGCGCGTGCCCCGGCAGTTGGAGGCCAGCGAGCGGGCCCGCAAGGCGGGCGGGCGCGTCGTCGCGCTGACGATGCCCATCCTCACCCCGATGAACATGTCGCTGGGCACCTTCTGCGCCCTCAACCTCATCCCCGGCTGGGGCGACATCCTGGGGCTGCCGCCCGCCGAGCGCGTCGCGAAGCTGCGCGATCCGGCGGTGCGCGCGGAGATGCTGCGGCGCGCCGACAGCAAGGAGGCCGGTGTCTTCCGGCGCCTCGCGCGCTTCGACCGCTACGTCATCGGCGACACCTACTCGGCCGCCAACGAGGGCCTGTCGGGGCGCGTCGTCCGGGACATCGCCGCCGAGCGGGGGCTCGACCCCTTCGAGTGCCTCGTCGAGATCTGCGCCGCCGACGACCTGCGTACGGTGCTGTGGCCCATGCCCACCGACAACGACCCCGCGAGCTGGGAGCTGCGCCGCCGCACCTGGGAGCACGAGGACGTGCTGCTCGGCGGCTCCGACGCGGGCGCCCACCTGGACCGCATGTGCGGCGCCCCGTACACCACCCGTTTTCTGGGCGACTGCCTGCGCGGGCGGAAACTGGTCGGCCTGGAGCGCGCGGTGAAGATGCTGACGGACGACCCGGCGCGGCTGTTCGGGCTGCGCGAGCGGGGCCGCGTGACCGAGGGCTGGCACGCGGACCTCGTCCTCTTCGACCCAGACCGCATCGACGCGGGCCCGGCCCGCCTCCTCCACGACCTCCCGGGCGACAGCCCCCGTCTCGACTCCGAGGCCACGGGCATCGTCGGCGTCTGGGTCAACGGCGTGGAGACGGTCCGCGACGACCGCGTCACGGGCGCCGTGCCCGGCACGGTGCTGCGCTCGGGGCGCGACACGGAGACGGTGCGGACGGGGTGAGACAGGTACGGGGGAGGGGAGGGGGCGGGGCTGGGAAAAGCGTTAAAAGCGCTGGCCGGACCGTATGAGGCCCGTCAACGGCCGCGTCACGAGGGCGCCCTTCGCCGTATTCCGGAATGAACCGCGAAACCGCGGATTCGGCATACGGCATACGGCAAGTGGCGGGAAATATGAGCGAGTCTCCCCGGAGTCAAAGAGCACTGGAAGCCACCCTTGAAGGTCTTCCCCTCGCCCTTCAGGGGATCGGCACCATCACGAGAAACCTCAAGGCTTATGGGGCCGGTGTCGCGGTAAACGGGATCGTCGGGCTCAAACAGGTCGCCGACGAGGCCGGACACGCCTGGCAGATCTATTGGCACCCGGACCACATCCACCCGAAACCCAATTACTACAAAGCCGCCAGCGGTGTCGTCAACGTCGTCGGCGCGGCCGTGTACGGCGCTTCCAGCGCCGGTGCACTCAGTCCGGCGCTGGGCGGTGCGGGCGCCATCGCGCAGGGCGTGTCCTACTACGCGGCAAAGCTCCTCCCGCAGGACGCGGGCACCTACTATCCGCCCCTTCCCACACACCACGGGCCGGTGGGCCCCGACGTCGCCCGGCCCCCTCTCGCACCCGGAAGCACGACAGTGGCCCAGGCGGCGGCGCTGAGCGCGACGAGCCGTGGGACCCCGACGCGCGAGGGCGGCACGGCGAAACCGGCCGCCGACTCGCACGCGAACCGCCCACACGCCGGGCCGCACGGTCCGCACGGTCCGCACGCCGGAACGGTGACGCGCGGAGGCGGCGCACCCCAGGGGCGTCGGCACTCGCTGTGAGCCGGAACGGCCGGTCTACCGGGGGCTACCGGCCGTTCCGCGCCTGGAGCACGAACAGCGCCCACGCCACGTTCTGGCGCTGCTTCCTCTCCTTGTTCCACTCGCCCAGGGACAGCGCACCGCTCAGCAGGCTGCCGAGTCCCGGGTGGACGAGGTTGCCCGCCGGGCCGATGCTCGCCCTGCCGATGGTGCGCAGCTTTCCCCTGCCCCGCACGAAGCGGTCCATGACCTCAACGGAGTGCCGCGTGGCGAGGCGGCAGACCTCGGCTGCGAGGGCCGTCGCGTCCGCGTCCGGCCTGTCCGCCTCGCTCATGTAGTCCCGGAACTCCTGGAGACGAGCGTGCGCGCGCAGGTCCTCGATCGACTCGTGATAGGCGCCGCGCCGCCCGAGATGGTCGATCGTCCGCAGCGCTACCACCTCCTCCGCCGCCTGGAGCTGCCACTGCTCGAACGTCTCGACCCCGCCACCGGGCGCGGCCCGGCCCAGGGCGCGCAGGGCCCTGGCCATGATGCTGTTGGAGACGAGGTCCACGTCCATGTCCATGGCGGCGGCGATGCCGAGGTCCTGGACGAAGAGGACGGGGTCGGCGGAATTGCCCTGACCGAACCCCGGGGTGATGCCGCGGGAGTGGTTGTCGGGCCCGAACGCGTAGGGCAGGGCCCGCCGCATCCTGTCCACCACATCGGGATAGTCGTCGGGCCGGGCCTCGCCGATCCTCGTGACGGTCTCCCGGAAGTCCGTGTAGTCGTACTGCTCGCGCGCCACCAGGCTGCGCTGCCACAGGTCCGGGTGGTCGTCGATGAACTTGACGTACGGCAGTTCCCGCAGGTCCACGGGGCAGAACTCCCGCGAGACGAACCAGATCTCGTCGTAGCAGAGCAGCAGCCCCGTCACGTTCTCCAGTACGGCGTTGGGAATGGTCCCGCCGTGCTCCGTCTGCCCCAGGACGTTCTCGTAGTCGTACGTGATCGGCGTCGACAGCCCGACGAGTGCGCGCTTCACGGTTCGTCCCCCTCCGCCCCCGGATGCTCGCATCCTAGAGGAGCCCGGTGACACCTCCCCGCCCGTTCGGGGCGTTCGGGCCGCTTGGGGCGAGGGCGCGCGCCCGGTCGTGGACGGCCCTGGCCACGGGGTTCTTGAGGTATGGGCGCAACAGCCGCACCGCGTCGACGACGCGCTCGTCGGCACGCCCGGACTGGACGTGCGGGTACTCGTCCAGCGCCCGGTTCCAGGTGGCGCAGGCGGCTTCGAGATGCCCGACGCCGAGCTGCCGCTCGGCGAGCAGACCGCCACGGTGCACGCGCGTGCGCCGGTGGTTGCTGTTCCTGAGCCGTTCGGCTTCCTGGAGCGCTTCGACGGAGCCGTGCGGGTCGCCGAATTCGTGACGGATCTCGGCGATGTGGTAGTTCAGCGCGGCCGGGTCGTACGAGGTGAACGTCCGTCCCTCGCGCGACTCGGCGCGGTCCAGCGATGCCTCGGTCTCCCGGATCAGCCGCAGGGCCCCCGGGCGGTCGCCAGCACGGGCCGCCGCGTGTGCCTGCTGCCCGGAAAGGAGAGCGCGAACGCGGGGACCGGCCTGCGGGGCGGCCTCGGCGGCGGCGTCGGCGAGTTCCAGGGAGAGCCGGTCGTGCCGGAGGTTGATGGCCTGCACGCTCATGCCGCGCAGCGTGGCGCAGTACGTGAGGTGGTTGTCGGCGGCCCCGGCCAGCTCCAGGGACTTGACGTAGTAGCGCTGGGCGAGCCCATGGTGCCCCTCGTCGACGGCCATGTACCCCGCGAGGAAACTCAGGTAGGCGGCGGCGGAGAGCGCCGACTTGCGTACCGCCTCCGGCGCGTCGGCCCGCAGATAGGGGGCGACGGTGTTGACCAGGAACGCCGCCGCCATGGGGCGGGCGTGACGCCCGCCGAACTCGTCGTCCAGGTCCGAGATGCGCTCGGTCATCGCGACGACCGTGTCCACCTCGCCCTGCCCGATGCGCCGGGCACGCCCGCTCTGCACGGCCTCGGCGCGGCCCACCACGTCCGGCCAGCCGGGAATCGTGAGGGCGACGGAGAACAGGCCCACGCCGAGTACGCCCCTGCGCGAGGGATCCATGTCATGGCTCCCCAGGTCGACAAGACTCTCTACGGTAGGGATGCCCGACGGGCCAGGCCCCGTATCCGGTGCGGTGGGGAAACCCGCCGCGCTCTCGGTGACCGGCCGGTTCAGCCGTCGCGCGAGGGCTTCGAGGAGCAGTGGCCGTACTCGCGCGCGCGGCATGGTGCCGTGCAACCAGTGACACACGGCCGACTGGTCGTAGCGCAGGGAATCGCCCCGTTCCGCGCCGACGCGGTTGACCGCCCACGCGAACTGGGTGTGCGACCAGCCGGTTTCCCTGACGAGAGCGGTCAACCGCTCGTTCGGTACGCGTGGTGAGCGTTGGCCCATCGCTGACAACTCCCGCCGTCCAAGGGAACTTTCAAGGGTTTCAAGTCCCAGCGTGGGTCCAACGGTACCGCTGTGCGTAGTCGTGCGGTTGCGTAGAGGTAGAAAGACCCCGGCGGCCGACCTCACCGGCCCCGGGGCATGGCCACCAGCTAGAACAAGGAGCTGACGACATGTCCGACCCTGCCCATCCCTTCCTCCACAGGGTGCTGCATCGGCTGCTGAGCCGGTTCGTGCCCGTACCGGGGTGCTGCTGCACCTGCTGCACCTGCCGGAACGAGGCCGAGCCGGTCCCCGAACCGGCCCCGGGGCCCCGCACGACGTCCGGACGGCGCCTCGTCGTCAGGCCGTTGGACCCGCCCCGCATGCCGTTGCGCCGGACGCCCGAGCCGGAGGAGTGGGTGGACGGCAGCCGGACGCCTCTCGTGCGGCCGTACCTGCGGGCGCACGAGCGGGAGGCGCGGCGGGCGGAGCGCCGTAGCGCGCTGGGCCTGGCGCTGGACGGCCTGGCGCCGGACGGGGCGGAGGCGGGACCGTGGATCCTTCACGGGCACCCGGTCGGCACGGCACAGGGAGCCGTCGCGTGAGCCGTACCGGATGGCAGGTGCACCGCGTGCCCAACACCGCCGTGTCGTGGGACGGAGAGGGGCGGGTCACCGTCCCGCTGTGGCTGCTGCGGGACGGCGAGCACCACTCCGACCTGCCGCTGACGCTCTCCGCCGCCGAGGCGGAGTTCCTGCACGCGCAGCTCTGCTACGTCCTCGACTCCGCCCCCGCGATCCCACTCCCGGGCAGGGTGCCCGACTGCCGCAAGCCCGTACAGGGGCGCAGCGGCAGCGGCTGAGGTGCGTCGACGGGGGCGACTCCCCGGGCCTGGCCCGGCCTGGGCGGGCCCGTTCAGCGGCGGCGCAGGGACGCGTCGGTCAGGGGCGGCGGGGTGAAGTAGAAGTCGTCCGCGTTGAGGTCCGTGCCCGGCGGGACGATCTCGTCGATACGGTCCAGGACGTCCGCGCTCAGCGTCACCTCCGCGCCCGTGAGCAGCGAGTCCAGGTGGTCCATCGTGCGGGGGCCGAGGATGACCGAGGTGATCGCCGGGTGGGCGCGGACGAACGCCGTCGCCAGGTGGGGCAGCGGCAGCCCCGCCTCCTCGGCCAGCTTGGCGAGCAGGCCGACGGCCTCCAGCTTGCGCGCGTTGCCCGGCAGCGCGGGATCGAACTTGTGCCGCTCCACGCTGCCGCGCCCCTGGCCGAGGTCGATGTCCGCGGCGGAACGTATGCGGCCCGACAGCCAGCCCGCGGACAGCGGCCCCCACGTCAGCACGCCGAGCCCGTACTTCTGCGCCGTCGGCAGCACCGCCCGCTCCACACCGCGCGCGAGCAGCGAGTAGTGCGGCTGCTCGGTACGGAGGCGGACATGACCGCGACGCTCCGACGCCCACTGCGCCTCGACCAACTGCTCGGCGGGAAACGTGGACGTGCCGACGGCGCGCGCCTTGCCCGAGCGGACGAAGTCGGACAGCGCCGAGAGCGTCTCGTCGATGTCCGTGTCCGGGTCGGGGCGGTGCACCTGGTAAAGGTCGACGTGGTCGGTGCCCAGGCGGCGGAGGCTGTCCTCCAGGGCGCGGGTGAGCCAGCGGCGCGAGTTGCCGCCCTGGTTGGCGTCGGGGCCCATGGGGAGGTGGCCCTTGGTGGCGAGGACCACCTCGTCGCGACGGCCCCCCTTGAGCGCCTTGCCGACGACCCGCTCAGAGCCGCCGGTGGAGTAGACATCGGCGGTGTCGATGAAGTTGATGCCCGCGTCCATCGCGCGGTGGATGATGCGGACGGCCTCGTCGTCGTCCGTGTCGCTCAGGCCCCCGAACATCATCGCGCCGAGCGCGTGGTCGCTGACGGAGATGCCCGTCCCGCCGAGAATCCTGCGTCGCATCGCTGCGTACCCCTCGTTCTGTGTGCGTGTGCCTGTGCGCGGCTGTGCCTGTGGCTGTGTCCGTGCGTCTACGGGGACGACTCTGCGGGCTCCCGCGGCCGGCAACCAGATCAGGCTCAGCCTGGGTCCGGCAGTACCACCCGGCGGATACTGGAGCCATGGCACGAGGCGAGCACACGGAGACGATGGGCATTGCCGCGTTCCTGAGAGCCCGCCGGGCCGCTCTGGAACCGGGCGAGGCGGGGCTGCCCCGGATGCCGAACCGCAGGCGCGTGCCCGGGCTGCGCCGCGAGGAGGTCGCCCAGCTCGCGGGCATCAGCGTCGACTACTACATCCGCATCGAGCAGGGCCGCGCGCACGGCATCTCGGACTCGGTGCTGGAAGCCCTGGCACGGGCGCTGCGGATGACCGAGGACGAGCGCAGCCACCTGCGCAACCTGGCCGCGCCGCGCCACCGGCACGGGGGCGCCGACAACCTCGTCGTACGGCCCCAGATCCAACGCCTCCTCGACTCGATGGAAACCGTGCCCGCCTTCGTGGTGGGCCCCGGACTGGACTACCTGGCCTGGAACCGGCTCGGCGCGCGGATCGCCTACGACATGGAGACGCTGCCCCCGGAGGAGCGGAACAGCCCGCTGCTCGTCTTCCTCCACCCCGAGAGCCGGGCGCTGCACCCCGACTGGGACAGCGTGGCCGCCGAGACCGTCGCCGCCCTCCGTGCCGAGACCGGACGCCACCCCGGCCACCCCCGGGTCGAGGGTGTCCTCGCACGGCTGCTGGAGGAGAGCCCGGAGTTCCGCGTGCTGTGGGAGGAGCAGGAGGTGCGCGAAAAGCTCTCCGGCACCAAGCGCATCCACCACCCAGGGGCAGGTGAGCTGACGGTCACCTACGAGGCCTTCCGGCTCACCCTCGACCCGGACCAGACGCTGTGCACCTACACCGTGGACCCCGGATCACCCTCCGAGACCGTCCTGCGCAGGCTCGCCCGAGAGCCTGTGGGAGCGGGCGCGGGGAGAGCGGGCGCGGGGACGGGGACGGCAGGCTAGGCGGTGGCGTCCAGCCACACGGGGTTGGTCATGGCCGCCATCGCGCCCGGTATCCCCGAGGGGGAGCCCTCGGGCACCTTGTGGCGTATCTCCGCGCGGACGTACGTGGCCAGGGAAGCCGTGGCACGCCACTCGACGGGCGCGGCGCTCACGGGACCCGAACGCATCTCCCCCTGGTCGGTCAGCAGGCGGAACGTGGCGCCCTCGGGCGCGCCCGAGACCTCCATCCTGACCGTCACCTCCGCGTCGGCGGGGACGCGGAGGCGGTCACCGATGCCCGCGTGCCCGCCCCGGCCGCCGCTCGCGGACAGTTTCAGCCCGACCTTCGAGGACTCGGCGAGATAGCTGCGGCCCGCGCGGATACCGTCGAGCAGCGCGCGCCGGGACAGGTCCTCGGCGAGGACGACCGTCTGGGGCAGTCCCACGACCTGGGGCTCGCGGTGGGCATCGCTGTTCCCCATGGCCGGAAGCCAGCCGTCGCCGCTCTCGGCGGCCGAGACCAGCATGTTGTCCCAGGCGGCGACGGCCAGTTCGTCATCGGCTGTCCAGGGGCCGTTCCAGACCTCGACGGCGTCCGCGTCCTCGTAGCCGAACTTCCACTGGCAGCCCACGAACGGGCAGTTGGGGTGCGCCGGGACCACCAGGCCACCGGCCCGGCGGATTCTGCGGGCGTAGCGCTCATAGGCGTCGTCCCGCGCGCGATAACGCCAGTCCACGAAGGTGCCCGGCTCGGTGCCCAGGGCGAGATAGTGCCCGTTCCTCGTGGTGACCTCCTCGCCGCAGAGGACGAGGAGATCCTCGCCCCACAGCCCCTCCCATGCGGCGTGCCCCGACGTGGTGTTGTGCTCGGTGGTGGTGAGGAAATCGAGCCCGGCGGCGCGCGCGGCGGCGGCGACCTCCGCCGGGGTGCGCTGCCCGTCGGAGTGGACGGTGTGCAGATGGCAGTCGCCCCGATACCAGGCCCTGCCCCGCCCCTTGGCGCGCTCCGGCGGATAGGCGGGCTTCGGCGTCTCGCCCCGCTCGCCGCGGCGGAGGGTGACCGTCACCTCGTAGTCCAGGCCCTGGGGCGCGACCGTGTAGGGCCCCAGCGCGATGTGCCAGGTGCCCTCGCGCACCGGGCCCGCGAGATAGCCGGGAGTGGCCTTCTCGGCGCTGATCGCGAAACTGGTGCGGAAGCCGCCCGACCAGCCGCGGAACCCCTTGCCGCCGGGCGCCGTGCCCCGCTCGTCGAAGATGCCGATGTCCAACGCGTTCCCCGGAGTGCCCGCGGGGACCTGCGGCTTCTCGTACGTGTACGAGACGGCGATCTCGCGCACGCCGCCGGGGACTTCGACCGGCAGATAGACGAAGTCCGGTGCGCCGGTGGGCAGATGGCCGCGGACGGTCCGGCTCTCCTCGGCGCCGCCGTCCCGCCCGGCACCACCGCCGTCCTGGCTGCCGTCCGGGCCGTTGTCCACGCCGCCGCCCGCGGCGCGAGCGAAGCTCACGGTATTGAGCGTAAGCACACTGGCCGCGCCCGCAACCGCGGACAGCTTGATGACCTCGCGTCGTTCCATCCCGGACCGCCCCCCTTGCGTCGAAAGTGCCGCGAGACACAGTTGTACGCGGGCGGGACAGGCAGGGAAAGCCCTGTGGATAACTCGGAGAAGAGGGGGTGACGAGGGGCTTCGGTGCGCCGGGCAGGGGCCCGGGAAAGGACGGTGGCGGGGCCGCGCGGGCACGGCCCCGCCGGGCCAGGACGCGGCGGGTTCGCCGCACCCGGGTTCAGTCGCGGCGGGCGCGGCGAACCAGGAAGACGACCAGCGCCACGATCAGGACGAGCGGCAGCAGCAGGTACATCAGCAGCCGCTTGACCCACTTGCTCGTCGTGCTGCTGTCACTCGTGCCGCTGGTACCGGTGGTACCGGTGGTGGTGACCCCGCTGGTGGAACGGCTCTTACCGCTGCTGGAACCGCTGTCCTTGCTGATGCCGCCGCTGCCGCTGACGGTGCCGCCCGTGCTGCTGCCGCCGCTGCGGCTACCCCCGCCGCTGCTCCCGCCCGAGGACCGCCCCGGCGCCGCCTGCACGGTGGAAGCGGAAGCGGAGTGCGCCGAGATCAGGCCGGAGGTCCGGCTGGGCGTCTGAGTGGACGTCTGGCCCGTCGTCCGGCTCGTGGTCTGGCCCGATGTCCGTTCCGACGACGGGCTCTTGTGCGGATACGCGGGCGTCGAGGCGTGCGCGGCGACGGGCCCCAGCCCCAGCAGGGCCCCGAGGAAGAGAACAAGAGTGGCAGTTCGCATGGATTTCCCCCGTGATCGTGTGCAGAGTGACGGTGGCCCACCCGTCGTACGGGCCTGGGCCACGGAACCGTAGAACCGTAGACCACTCGTCAGGACGCCGAGAGAAGGGCCCTGGATGCGGATCGCGACGACAATCCCCTCGACGGACGAGACCATCCGCCCGGCCCGGCTCGCCCGCGAGGTCGAACAGCGCGGTTTCGACGGGCTCTACCTGCCCGAGCACACCCACATCCCCGTCAGCCGCGAGACCCCGTCGCCGATGGGGGAACCGCTCTCTCGCGAGTACGGGCGCCTGCTCGACCCCTACGTCGCGCTCGCCGCCGCGGCCACCGTGACCGAGCGCATCGCGCTCGGCACGAGCGTCACCCTCGTCGCCCAGCACGACCCCATCGCGCTGGCCAAGACGATCGCGACGCTCGACCTGCTCTCCGAGGGGCGGTTCAGCCTCGGCGGGCTCGGCGTCGGCTTCGGCTGGAACGTGGAGGAGGCCGCCGACCACGGCGTCGAATGGTCCGGCAGGAGGGAGCTGGTACGTGACCGGATCGCGCTGATGCGGGCACTGTGGGATCCGGAACCGACGCCCTACGAGGGCACCTTCGGCTCCGTGAGCGCCAGCCTCGCGCACCCCAAGCCCGCGCGACGGGGCGGACCGCCTGTGCTGCTGGGCGGGGCCGCGGGGCCGAAGCTGTTCGCGCAGATCGCGGAGTACGCGGACGGCTGGATCCCCATCGGAGGCAGCGGCCTGGCCGACGCGCTCCCGGTCCTCCACGAGACATGGGAGCGGGCCGGGCGCGGCCCGGAGCGGCCCATGGTGGTGCCCAGCTTCGTGGAACCGTCACCGGGCAAGCTGGAGCACTACGCGGAACTGGGCATCGACCAGGTCGTCCTGCGGCTTCCCGCGGGCGAGGAGACCGAGGTACTGCGCACGCTGGACGCGTACGCGCGGTACTTGTGAGCGGGCGCGGGCGCGGGCTGACGGGTAACGGCTGACAGATGACGGATAGCGTTATCTGTTACTTGATATCCGCTACCTGTTATCCGCCATCCGCCATCTGTCAGCCGTCAGGGGACACCGCCAACCCGGTGCCCCCTTCCCGTTCCCCGCTCCCCTCTCCCCTCCCCCCTCCGTTCACGCCGCCTCGGCGCGCCTGATCTCCTTGATCTTCAGCATCCGCGTGATGACCTTGTCCAGCTCGTCGTCCTGGAAGACCTTCTTCCAGTCGTCCTTGACGATCGACTCGCGCCCGTAGTCCATGGCGATCAGGCAGGCGTCGGAGAACGGGTTGGACCCCTTCAGGGTGTTGGCCAGCGCCACCTGGGTGTGGCCGAGCAGCATCGCGCGGGCGGCCTTCTCGGGCACGCCGACGGTGTTGACCGTCTCGTCCAGGGCCTCGGTGAGCAGGGCGCCGACCATGCAGGCGATGGTCTCGACGAGGGTCGGCTCCAGCACGGCCAACTGCTTGACCGTCACCCAGTGGACGTCGACGACGGGCGCGTACATGGTGCGGATGACCTCGTCGGCCAGGTCCTTGCGGCTCTCGTCGGCGCCCTCGTACGCCGCCACGACCTCCTGGGGCGCGGCGATCCCCCCGAAGGTGTCGGCCCACTCCTCCTTGGTGGTGCGCTCCAGGAAGACGGACGGGTGGCAGGGGTGCGCCACCGCGTTGACGACGTCGGCCCTGCGCGCGAGCAGCCCCGCGTACGCGGCGGCCGGGTCCAGGGTGAGCAGCACCGAGCCGGGTCGCATCAGGGGCACCAGGGCCTCGGAGACGGTGCCCAGCACGATGTCGGGCACGGCGAGGATGACGACGTCGGCCTGGGCGGCGGCCTCGGCCGAGTCCGTCAGTTCGCGGCCCTTCTCCCGGAGCAGTTCCTGTCCCTTGGGCGAGTTCTCGCTGAACAGGACCCGGAAGTCGCTCTCCACGAGGTTGTTCGAGACGCGCTGGCCCATCTTGCCCGCGGCGCCGATGACGGCGACGGTCCGCTGCTCGGTCTCCTGCTCGGACATCACTTGCTCCTCATGAGGGTGTTGACGCTGTGCTGTGTCCACTGGTCTTCGAGCCGGGCGGTCTCCTCGAAGCCGCCCTGCCACGGGAGCCAGTGCTCCACGATCTGGTTGATGTCCCGCTCGTCGGGAAGGACCCGCTCCACCATGTGGGCGTAATCGAGCAGCCCCTCGCCGAGCGGGCAGCCCGCGAGGGTGAAGCCGATCCAGCCGTCGCGGCGGCTGAACGCGAAGTCCTTCACATGGATGTTGACCACGTGAGGGGCGGTGCGCTCCACCACGTCGACGGGCCGCTCCAGGCGGGCGACGCTGTTGCCGGGGTCCAGGCAGACGCCCAGGTGGGGGCTGTCCACGGCCCGTACGACGGTGAGCAGATCGTCCGTGGAGACCTGCTCGTACGTCTCCAGGCCGAGGGTGACCCCGCGCTCCGCGTAGGCGGGCACGGTCTCGCGCAGCAGGGCCGTGGCCTCGTCGGTGGAGGGACGGTGGTCGGCGGTGTTGAGCATGCTGCGCACGAAGGTGGCGCCCAGCGCTTCGGCGAGGCGGAGGTAGCGGCGCAGGTGGCCGGGGGCCACGCCTCGGGTGCCGAGTTCCAGGCGGATGCCCAGGTCGTCGGCGGCGGCGCGCACCTCCGTCAGCTCGGCGTCGGTGAAGGACTCGATCACCGGGTGGTCGCAGATCTGGAAGACGTCGGCCCCCAGGGCGCGCGTGTTCTCCAGCATCTCGCGAACCGTCAGCGGCTTCGGGGCCCGTTCGGACAGGCGCCAGAAGAACGCGTACGTGCTCAGGCCGTAGGCCATCACGCGCTCCTTTCCAGGGTGTCGGTTCCGTTTCCGTGGCCGCCGGTCGTCCCCTGCGGGCGGCTCCCCTGCGGCGGGCCCCCTTGCGGATGGCTCCCCTGGGGGAGGCCGTGGAGGGCGACGGCCTCGTCGAGGATCCGGGCGAAGGCCGCCGGGTCGTGGGCGAACCGGCCCAGGAACAGGCCGCCCGCGCGCGCGTCGAGCCGCGTCAGCAGGCCGGGGCCCGCGCTGCCGCCGTAGATGACCCGGCTGCCCGTCAGGCCCGGCTGTTCCGCCAGCCACGCGGACAGGTCCGCGCAGACGGCGCCGATGTGCTCGGGCGAGGCGGGCTCCGGGGCGCCGATGGCCCACTGTGGCTCGTAAGCGACCAGGACGCGCCCCAGCACACCGCCCACACCGCCCACACCGCCCACACCGTCCCGCGCCGCGACGGCGAGCGCCGAGGACACCTCGTCGATGCAGCGCTCCGTCGCCTCTCCCACCCGCACGCGCTCCGGCTCGCCGACGCAGAGCACCGGGGTGAGCCCGGACCGCAGCGCGGCCGCCGTCTTGGTGGCGACGGTGTGGTCGTCCTCGCCGAAGAGGCGGCGCCGTTCGGCGTGGCCGACCTCCGCGTAGGAGCAGCCGATCTCCCTCAGTTGAGGGCCCGCGACCTCGCCCGTGTAGGCGCCGTTGTCCTCGGCGCACAGGTCCTGCGCGCCGATCCGTACGCCCGATCCGGCGAGGATGCCGCAGGCGGGGGCGAGCGTCGGGAAGGAGGGCAGGACGAAGGTCTCGGCGAGCCCGCTGGCGACGGCGGGGTGCCGGTCGGCGATCGCCGCGATGCGGCGGCACCAGTTGAGCGTCTCGTGATGCCCGAAGTACATCTTGAGGCTGACGCCGATGGTGACGGCCGAGGCGGTCGGGGTGGTTGAGACGGCCGAGGCGGTCGAGGCCCCCGTGGGGTGGTCGGGGGCCATGTCAGGCCGCCTCGTGACCGGGGCCGTTGCCGGGGCCCGAGGCGGTGCCGGTGCCGGTCGCGTCGTCGCCGTCGCGGCTCTCCTCGTAGTCGCACATGAGCTGGACCTTGGCGGCCGAGGCGGACGAGGTGTCGAAGCGGTACGTCAGCCACTCCGCCGCCAGCCTGCGGGCGAGTTCCAGGCCGACGACGCGCTGGCCGAAGGTGAGCACCTGCGCGTTGTTGGAGAGGACGGCCCGCTCGACGGAGAAGCTGTCGTGCGCGGTGACGGCGCGGATGCCCTTCACCTTGTTCGCGGCGATGGCCACGCCGAGGCCCGTGCCGCACACCAGGAGGGCGCGGTCCGCCTCGCCCGCGGCGACGAGTTCGGCGGCGGCTATCGCGACCTTCGGGTAGGCGGTGTGGCCGTCCGCGTCGACGCCCACGTCCCGTACGGACGCGACGAGTCCGCTGGCCTCCAGGTCCTGCTTCAGTGCCTCCTTGTAGGAGTATCCGGCGTCGTCGCTGCCGACGACGATGCGGAGCGCGGGGGCCTGCGGTGCGGTGTCAGCCTTGTCAGCCATCTCAGCTTTCCTTAGTGGTGCGGTACTTCGGGGTGGTGCGGTACGTCGGCTCGTCGACGCGGGCACGGGCACGGGGGCGAGTGCGGGGGAGGCCGTCCGTCGGCTCAGCCCCCTGCGGTCCTGGCGGCCAGTACGCCGTGCACCGCGCGGGCTATCAGGGCGAGCGAGACGGCGCCCGCGTCCGGGGTCCCGAGGCTCTTCTCGGCGTGCGGGCGGGCCCGGCCCATCCGGGGCAGCAGACCGGCGGTGGCCTCGGCGGCGCGCTCGGCGGCGGTCGCGGCGTCGTCCCAGGCGACGGTCAGCGCGCGCCCCTCGGCGACGCCCTTGCCGAGCGTCTCGGCGAACGGCACCAGCACGTCCACCATGGTCTTGTCGCCGACCTCGGCCCCGCCGAGCCGTCGCACGGCGGCCGACGCCTCCGCGGCGGCGTCGCCGACGGTCCCCGGTGCTGGCGCTTCCTGGTCGCCGAACGCGGTGCCGAACGCGCGCAGGACGACGCCCCACAGCGCGCCCGAGGTGCCGCCCGCTCGGTCGGCCCAGGCGTCGGCGGCGCGCTGGAGCAGCGTCCCCGCTCCGGCGCCCTGGTCGAGCGCCTCACGGCCCGCCTCGCACGCGGCGGAGGAGCCGCGGCGCATCCCGATGCCGTGGTCCCCGTCGCCCGCGACGGCGTCGATCCGCCCGAGTTCCTCCTCCTGCTCCGCGACGGTGCGCGCTGCGGCCTCCAGGGCGGCCAGCGCGGTACGGGCCGCACGGCGGGAGGCGTCGCTCGCACCCGGAACGGGCGCGGGCACGGGCTCGATGGCGGGCCCGGTCGCGGGAACGGCAACAGGCGCTGCCCCGGCTCCGGTTCCGGTTCCAGCCCCGTCCCCGGCACCGGCCGGTGCCACGCTCCCCTTGCGGTACGCGGGCGCGTCGGCCGGAGCCCGCCACAGCGGCTCCAGCTCGTCGTCCAGCCAGCAGAGGGTGAGCGAGACGCCCGCCATGTCGAAGCTGGTGACCAGCTCCCCGACCTCCGGATCGACGGTTTCGACGCCCGCCTCCTCCAGAAGGGCCGCGACGCGCCGGTAGACGACGAACAGTTCCTCGTACTTGACCGAGCCCAGCCCGTTCAGGAGCACCGCCGCTCGCTGCCCACGGGGCGTGGCCACGCCGTCGGGCAGCTCGGACAGCAGCGTGGAGACCAGCAGCCCGGCCGCCTCGTCCGCACTGGGGACCTCGCGCTCCCCGAGCCCGGGCTCGCCGTGGATGCCCAGGCCGACGGCCATCCGGCCCTCCGGCACCTCGAACAGGGGCCCTTCGGCGCCGGGCAGCGTGCAGCCGGAGAAGGCGATGCCGAAGGAGCGCGTACGCGCGTTGGCGAGGCGCGCGAGGCGCACCACCTCGTCCAGCGCGAGCCCCTGCTCCGCCGCCGCTGCCGCCGTCTTGAAGACCGTCAGATCGCCCGCCACGCCCCTGCGCCGCTCCGGCTCGGACGCTTCGGCGCTGGACACGTCGTCGGTGACGGCGAGCGTCTCGCAGCGGATGCCCTCGCCGTTCAGCCGCTCCGCCGCCTGCCCGAAGTGCAGTACGTCCCCGGCGTAGTTGCCGAAGGCCAGCAGCACTCCGCCGCCGGAGTGCGCTGCCCAGGCGACCTGGTGGATCTGCTGCGCGGAGGGCGAGGCGAAGACGTTGCCGACCGCCGCGCCGTGCGCCAGGCCCTGGCCGACGAGGCCGGAGAACGCGGGGTAGTGGCCGGAGCCGCCGCCGACGACGACCGCGACCTGCCCGTGAACCGTGGGCGTGCTGCGTACGACGCCTCCGGGGACGCCGCGTACCCAGCGGCGGTGCGCGGCGACGAAGCCCTCCAGGGCCTCGTCCGCGAAGGCGGAGGGCTCGTTGAACAGTCGAGTCATGAGAGGCGGCCTCCAGGACCGTGGGGGAAGCGGTGGGGCGGTGGGGCAGGGCGGCGAGTCAGCGGCCGGTGGCGGGAGGCGCGAGGGGCTGCGGCGCGGAGGGGGCGCCCTCGGCCACCACCGATCCCGTCGAACCTGCCGATCCCGTCGGCCCCGTCGACCCCTCCGGCGTCCGGGGGCCCTTCCCCTCCCGTGCGCTGAGCCGGAGCATCAGCATGGCGGACAGCAGCATGAACGCGCCGACGAGGAAGAGCGGCAGGTAGTAGGTGCCGCTGAAGTCCTTGAGCCAGCCGGTGATGTAGCCCGCTGCGAACCCCGCGATGTTGCCCGCGGTGTTGATCAGCGCGATGCCCGCGGCAGCCGCGGCCCCGGTCAGGAACTGGGAGGGCAGCGACCAGAAGGTGGGCAGCGCGGCGAAGATCGCGCACGCGGTCACCGTGATCACGGCGATGGTGGCGGCCGGTGAGCCCATGTAGAGGGCGAGCGGAATGCTCAGCCCGCCGACCACCGCTGGGCCCGCGATGTGCCAGGACCGCAGCCCGTGCCGGGTGGCGTGCCGGGACCAGAAGAACAGCACGATGGCCGCGGGCAGATACGGGATCGCGGTGATCAGCCCGGTCTGGAGCACGTCGAAGCTGGTGTCGTACTGCTCCTCGAACCCCTTGATGATCGTCGGCAGGAAGAACGCGAGCGCGTACAGCCCGTAGATGAAGCCGAAGTAGATGACCGCCAGCGTCCAGACGCGCCCACTGGTGAACGCGGCCTTGAGCGCCGCCTTGCCGTGGCTGCCATGACTGTCCTGGCCGCCCTGGGCCTTCCCGTCGGCGCCGTCCGTACCGTCCGTCTTGGCGGTGTTCTCGCGCGCCAGCTCGGCCGTCAGCCAGTCCTTCTCGGCCTGGGTCAGCCACTTCGCGTCGGCCGGGCGGTCGATCAGGTAGAACCAGGCGACGACGCCCAGGACGATCGCCGGGATCGAGACCCCGAGGAACATGAAGCGCCAGCCCTCAAGGCCCAGGAAGGCGCCGTGCTGGTTGATGAGCCAGCCCGCGAGAGGGGCACCGATGACCGTGGTCAGCGGCTGGGCGAGGTAGAAGAGGGCGAGGATCTTCGTGCGGTGCCGGGCGGGCACCCACTGGCTGAGGAAGAGGATCGCGCCGGGGAAGAATCCGGCCTCGGCCACCCCCAGCAGGAAGCGCAGCGAGTAGAGCTGCCCGCTGCTCTGCACCCATGTGAACAGCAGCGAGACGACGCCCCACGAGATCATGATGCGGGCCAGCCAGCGGCGGGCGCCGAACTTGTGCAGCGCCATGTTGCTGGGCACTTCGAGCACGATGTAGCCGATGAAGAAGACGCCCGACGCGAGGCCGAACTGGGCGGCGGTCAGACCGAGGTCCTGGCCCATGCCGTTGGGCTCGGCGAAGGAGATGGCCGTCCGGTCCAGATAGTTCACGAAGAACATCAGGGCGACGAAGGGGACGAGCCGGACGGCGATCTTCTTGATCGCTGATCGCTCCACGGCTGGAGCGGCGGTGGCACTCATGACGAACTCCTCTTCCGATCCGGACCGCGTCGTCCGGAGAAGAAACCCTGTCCACCTGGCGGCGGCTCCGCGAGAGAACTCGCTGGACAGGGGGCTGTACGGAGCACGCTAAGCCTGCACCAGCAAATTGGTCACCAATTTACCAAAGTGATGTATGTCGCTTTTGAATCCCCTTGACGGCCCACCCGGGACCCCTTTGCGACGTGCTCTGATGTACTGGAGCCGGGCCGCCGCCCGCCCTCCCTCCGGGAGCACGCGCCGGGAGCGGCGCCGACCGAGGGAGCCTCCGTACGTGAAAGGGAACGCCGCGTGAGCGCCCAGCCTGACCAGCCCGGCCAGCCCGGCCAGCCCGGCCAGCCCGCCCGGTCCGACGAGCCGAGCTTCGAGGCGCTGCTGCGCCCGGTCGTCCGGGAGTCGTCCGTCAGCGAGGTCGCGAAGCGGCTGCTCGACCACCTCTCCGAGGGGCACCTCAAGCCGGGCATGCGGCTGCCCGCCGAGCGCCAGCTCGCCGAGGCGCTGAACGTCGCCCGCTCCAGCGTCCGCGGCGCCCTCTCCGCGCTCGACGTGCTGGGCATCATCGAGATCCGCCCGGGCTCAGGCTCCTACGTGCGGGCCGGGACCTCCGAGTTCCTGCCCCGCGCCATCAACTGGGGCCTCATGCTGGGCCAGCGCCGCACCCATGACCTCGTCGAGGTGCGGACGTTCATGGAGAACGTGTCCGCGCGGCTCGCCGCCGAGCGCGCGTCGGAGGAGGACGCCGATCGGCTCCAGCAGCTCCTGGACCGGATGCGGGAGGCGGGCGACGACGTGCCCGCGTTCGTCGAGGCGGACATCGCCTTCCACCTGGAGACCGCGAACATCGCGGGAAACTCCGTGCTCAGCGACATCCTGCACAGCATCCGCGCGCTGCTCCAGGTGTGGATGGAGCGCGCGGGCGGGGTCGAGGGCACCGTGTCCGGCACCCTCAAGGAGCACGCGGAGATCCTGGCGGCGATCCGCGCCCACGACGGGGACGCGGCGGAGCGCGCCATGGCCGCGCACATGAACTGCGCGAGCGCGCGCCTGCGGTCCTCGCTGAGCGACGAGGAGAGCGGGGAACTGGACACCGCCGACACGGCGCGCTGACCGTCGCGCCGCGCCGTCCTGACCGTCGCGCCGCGCCCGGAGCGGCCCGCCCTGCCCCGCCCTGCCCTGGCCCCCGCGAGCCCCCTTACCGCCCCGAACCGCACAAAGCGCTTGCTCGTATGCTCGGGGGATGACTTCGAGCGCGCAGGCAGTCCCCACAGCCAACGCCATGCGACGTGCACTCCGCCGCGCCCGCGACGGTGTCGCGCTGGACGCGACGGAGGCCGCCGTGCTCCTCCAGGCGCGCGGCGACGATCTCGCCGATCTGGCCGCCTCGGCCGCCCGGGTGCGGGACGCGGGTCTGGAGGCCGCGGGACGGCCGGGAGTGATCACGTATTCGAAGAGCGTCTTCATTCCGCTGACCCGGCTCTGCCGCGACAAGTGCCACTACTGCACCTTCGTGACCGTGCCGGGCAAGCTGCGGCGCGAGGGCCACGGCATGTTCATGTCGCCCGACGAGGTGCTGGACGTCGCGCGGCGCGGAGCCGAACTCGGCTGCAAGGAAGCGCTGATCACTCTCGGCGACAAGCCGGAGGACCGCTGGCCCGAGGCCCGGGAGTGGCTCGACGCCCACGGCTACGACGACACCATCGCCTACGTACGGGCCATCTCCATCCGCATCCTGGAGGAGACCGGTCTGCTGCCGCACCTCAATCCGGGCGTGTTGTCGTGGACCGACTTCCAGCGGCTCAAGCCCGTCGCGCCGAGCATGGGGATGATGCTGGAGACGACGGCCGAGCGGCTGTGGTCCGAGCCGGGAATGCCGCACTACGGCTCCCCGGACAAGGAACCGGCGGTCCGGCTGCGGGTGCTGGAGGACGCGGGCCGTTCCTCCGTGCCGTTCACCAGCGGGCTGCTCATCGGGATCGGGGAGTCGTACGAGGAGCGCGTGGAGTCGCTGTTCGCGCTGCGCCGCGTCGCCCGCGCGTACCACGGCATCCAAGAGCTGATCATCCAGAACTTCCGCGCCAAGCCGGACACGGCGATGCGCGGTATGCCGGACGCGGACCTCGACGAGCTCGTCGCGACGGTCGCCGTGGCCCGGCACATCATGGGCCCCGCCGGGAACCTCCAGGCGCCGCCGAACCTCGTCGACGGCGAGTACGCGCGTCTCATCGGCGCCGGGATCGACGACTGGGGCGGAGTCTCCCCGGTGACCATCGATCACGTGAACCCCGAGAAGCCGTGGCCGCGGCTGGACGAACTCGCCGCACAGTCGGCGGCGGCCGGCTTCGAGCTGCGGGAACGGCTGTGTGCCTACCCCGAGTTCGTCCAGCGCGGCGAGCCCTGGATGGACCCCAGGCTGCTGCCCCACGTGACCGCGCTGGCCGACCCGGAGACGGGCCTCGCGCGCGAGGACGCCACCGTCGAGGGCCGCCCCTGGCAGGAGCCAGACGAGGGCTACATCGCCCCCGTCGGCCGCACCGACCTGCACCGCACCATCGACACCGAGGGCCGCACGGGCGACCGTCGCGACGACTTCGACGAGGTCTACGGCGACTGGGACGACCTGCGCGAGCGCGCCAAGCCCGGCATGGTGCCCGAGCGCATCGACACGGACGTACGGGCCGCGCTCTCGCAGGCCGCCGACGACCCGACCAAGCTGACCGACGACGAGGCCCTCGCGCTGCTGCACGCCGACGGGCCCGCGCTGGACGCGCTGTGCCGCACCGCCGACGACCTGCGCCGCGAGACGGTCGGCGACGACGTCACCTACATCGTCACGCGGAACATCAACTTCACCAACGTCTGCTACACGGGCTGCCGCTTCTGCGCCTTCGCGCAGCGCCGTACCGACGCCGACGCCTACACCCTCTCCCTCGACCAGGTCGCCGACCGCGCCCAGCAGGCGTGGGACGTCGGCGCCACCGAGGTCTGCATGCAGGGCGGCATCCACCCGGACCTGCCCGGCACGGCGTACTTCGACATCGCGCGCGCCGTGAAGGAGCGCGTCCCGGGCATGCACGTGCACGCCTTCTCACCGATGGAGGTCGTCAACGGCGCCAGCCGCACCGGCCTGTCCATCCGCGAGTGGCTGACGGCCGCCAAGGAAGCGGGCCTGGACACCATCCCGGGCACGGCCGCCGAGATCCTGGACGACGAGGTCCGCTGGATCCTCACCAAGGGCAAGCTGCCGGCGGCGACGTGGGTGGAGGTCGTCGAGACCGCGCACGAACTGGGCATCCGCTCCTCCTCGACGATGATGTACGGGCACGTCGACCAGCCCCGCCACTGGCTGGGCCATCTGCGGCTGCTCGCGGACATTCAGCGCAAGGCGGAGGCGAAGGGCGTGGAGGGCTTCACCGAGTTCGTCACGTTGCCCTTCATCCACACCAACGCCCCCGTCTACCTCGCGGGCATCGCCCGCTCCGGGCCCAGCACCCGCGACAACCGCGCGGTCACGGCCATGGCGCGCGTCCTGCTCCACCCGCACATCCCCAACATCCAGACGAGCTGGGTCAAGCTCGGTACCGAGGGAGCGGCCGAGATGCTGCGCTCCGGCGCGAACGACCTGGGCGGCACGCTGATGGAGGAGACCATCTCGCGCATGGCGGGCTCCAGTTACGGCTCGTACCGCTCCATCCAGGACTTGATCGCCATCGCCGACGAGGCGGGCCGCCCGGCGAGGGTCCGTACGACGACGTACGGGCCGGTCTCCGAGGAGCGCAGCGCGGCGGCCCACGCCTCGGACGGCCACCTCCCGGAGCTGCTGCCGGTACTGGGCGACTGACCCCCGCTGAACCCACTGCCCGCCCCTTCCGCCCCGTCATCCGGACACCACGGACAGCTCACACAGCGCCCACAACTGACAGAACCTTGTCGATTAGAGTGCTGACCCGGTCAGGCGGGGCGGAAGGCGTACGTCCGGCACGGCAGCGTCCGGAACGGCACAGCAGGGCGACGCGTTCCCCGCGCGGCCAGCGAGACGACGGCGACACGAGGGAGCAAGGGAAGGGGAGGACGGTGGCCGCTTCCGGCAGCGATGCCATATGGGGCCGCGCCGAACAGCAGGACTTCCGCAGCAGGGTGCGGGGCTGTCTGCTCGGTGGCGCGATCGGTGACGCACTCGGCGCGGGCATCGAGTTCGACTCGCTGGACACGATCCGGCGCACGCACGGCGCGAGCGGCGTCACGGACTACGTAGCGGCCTACGGGCGACGCGGCGCGATCACCGACGACACGCAGATGACGCTGTTCACCATGGACGGCCTGATCCGCGCCCACGTCCGCCGCGACACGGGCGCCTGGCACCCGCCCACCGACGTGCACGCCGCCTACCGCCGCTGGGCGGCGACCCAGCGCGACTGGGGGCCCGACGAGCGCAAGAAGGAAGACGGCTGGCTCGCGCGCGAGGAGTGGCTGTACGCGCGCCGCGCGCCCGGCAACGCCTGCCTCAGCGGTCTCGCCGACGACCGCATGGGCACCGTCGAGACGCCCAAGAACCCCCAGTCCAAGGGCTGCGGCACCGTCATGCGCTCCGCGCCCTTCGGGCTGCTCGTGGGCTGGGAGCCCCAGCTCGTCTTCCAGCTCGCCGTCGAATGCGCGGCCCAGACCCACGGCCACCCCACCGGCTACCTCGCGGCCGGCGCCTTCGCCGCGATCGTCCACGCGCTGGCCCGCGGCGACTCCCTGGACCACGCGGTCCAGAAGGCACTGGCCCAGCTCGCCGCCCGCCCGGGCCACGAGGAGACCTCGGACGCGCTCAAGCGCGCCCTGGGCGCCGTGCGCCAGGGCATGCCGACAGCCGAGCGCGTCGCGGCGCTCGGAGAGGGCTGGACGGCCGAGGAGGCGCTGTCGATCGGCGTCTACTGCGCCCTGGTCGCCGAGGACGTCCGCCACGGGCTGCTGCTCGCCGTCAACCACGGCGGGGACAGCGACTCGACGGGGTCCGTCTGCGGGAACCTCCTCGGCGCGATCCACGGGGAGACCGCGCTGCCGCCCGGGTGGGTGGCGGAGCTGGAGGGGCGCGCGACGATCCTGGAACTCGCGGACGACTTCGCGATGGAGATGACGCAGGGCCCGGCGCTCCACGCCCCCGGCGCTGCCAGCCCGGCCTGGCTCCTCCGCTACCCGCGCGCGTAACGGCTCCCTGGAGGGACTGGGGGCATCTCGCGTGCGGGACGCCGAAGAGGGAGGCGGCCGGGAGGTTTCAGCGGAGGCACACCGCCAAGGGGCCGGCGTCACGCGTCAGCGCATCAGCTCGCCCGCGTTCACCAGGAGGCACTGGCCCGTGATCGAGCGGGCCCGCTCGGACGCGAGGAAGGTGACCGCGTCGGCGACGTCCCCGTCGGTCGCCAGCTCGGGCAGCGCCATCCGCGACGCCAGCCGCTCCCGCACCTCCTCCTCCGGCACCCCCTCCGCGTCGGCGGTCCACCGCACGTACGCCTGCACGGGCGGCCCCCACATCCACCCGGGCTGCACGGTGTTGACGCGGACGCGGTGCGGGCCCAGCTCGCGGGCCAGCGAGTACATGGCAGACACCAGCCCGCCCTTCGACGCCGCGTAAGCGGCCTGCCTCACCTGCGAGGGCGCGGCCACGGACGACTGCGTGCCGATGAGGACGACGGCGCCGCCCCCGCGCCGCTTGAGCGCGGGCAGGCAGGCCCGTGTCATGCGCAGGGTGCCGAGGAGGTTGACGTCGAGCACGTCGCGCCAGGCGCCGAAGTCGGCGTCCTCCAGGCCGCCCATGTAGCTGTCGAGCGCCGCGACGTGCACGGCCGCGTCGATCCCGCCGAAGCGGGACTCGGCCAGCGCGGCGAGCGCCGCGCACTGGTCGTCGTCGGTGATGTCGGTGACGAGATGGGCTGTGCGCGCACCGGACGGGTCGATCTCGGCGGCCGACTTGGCGAGATTCGTCTCCGTACGGGCCCCCAGCACCACGTTCGCCCCGTCCCGCACGCACGCCGCGGCGACCTGGTGCCCCAGCCCCGCGCCGACGCCTGACACCACCACGGTCCTGCCTTCGAGCAGCACTGTCGGTCCCTCCCACCCGCTGAGCCGTAACTGACGGCTCGTCAGGGTAGGGACGCGCCCGCGAGAAGACCAGAGCCGCGCACGCCCCGGGCGCCCTCCCCGTGCGTCGCACCCCTCGTCTTCTGATGCCACCTCAGCTATACGTGCGGGGGTGCGGGGGGACCGTCGTCGCCACAGGGAGGCACCCATGCCGGAGGACACACGGAGCGGGACGTACGCCGAGCTGGCCGCGGTCGGCCCGTACGGAGTGCGGCCCGGACACGCCCTGATCACGATGGTCGAGCCGCACCCGGGGCACGAGCACGCCTACAACCGCTGGTACGAGGACGACCACTTCATCGCTGGCGCCATGGCCATGCCCTGGATCTACGCGGGCCGCCGCTGGGTCGCCACCCGCACGCTGCAACTCCTGCGCTACCCGGAGGACTCGGCCGTCGCGAAGCCCGTGACGGCGGGCTGCTACCTCTCGACGTACTGGATCACCGAGGGCCGCTACGACGAACACATGAAGTGGACCGTCGGCATCAACAAGCGCCTCAACCGCGACAACCGGGTGCACCAGGAGCGCACCCACGTCTTCACCAGCTTCCAGGACCACGAGGCGACGGTCTACCGCGACGGCGACAGCGGCCCCCGCGACTTCCACGCGCTCGACCACCCCTACCGCGGGCTGGTCATGCAGGTCATCGACGCCGAGAGCCCGGAGCGCTGCGGCGAACTCGCCGCCTGGCTGCGCGACACGCACCTGCCGGAGCGGCTGAAGGGCTCACCGACGGCCATGGTCACCCTCTTCCGGCCCACACCGCTGCCGGGTGACCGGATGTCGTACGTGAAGCAGGTCGAGGGCGTGGGCACCCGGCTCACGCTGCTGTGGTTCCTGGAGCAGGACCCGCGCGAGTGCTGGGAGGCATGGTTCACGGGCCTGGACGAGGCGGTGGCCGGTTCGGGCCTGGGACGCGTGGAGTTGGTGGCTCCTTTCCTCCCGACGGTGCCGGGAACCGACACCTACGTGGACGAACTCCGTCAGGAACTCCGGTGAGGGTGAGGGGAGGGACACGCGGGGAGGACCCTCACGGAAGCTCCTCACAGTGACAACTGCGGAGGAGGAGAGGCAGTTCCCGAAACGGGCGGACATCCGAAGGACGGGAGTGTCGGCGCGACGGGGTGGCGTGGGGTGGTGCGGAGCGGCGCGAGGTGATGCGGGGTGATGCAAGGCCGAGCCCCCTCGGCCGGGACGGCGGACCAGTCGAGAGGGCTCTTGGGTGTTGCTGGTGTCACTTACCTTGTCGCACTCGTGGCGTTCTGCCGCGCCGAATACGTGGCAGAAGCCGAGTCGGTCAGCGAGGGTCGAGAACCCTGGCGCTCACCGCGTCGACGAACCCGGTCCAGCTCTCCGGACGGAAGCTGAGCGAGGGGCCGCCAGGCGCCTTCGAGTCACGGACGGCGATCGCGGACACGATCGGCGACCTCACCTCGACGCACGCGCCGTTGGCAGAATAGGTCGATTTGGTCCAGTTGTCGGTGTTTCCCTGTCGAATAGCCATGTCTGCTCCATTTGTTGGTGCCTTGTGATCGACCGTACGCCCCGATATCGGGGCGCGAAGAGGTCCTTCACTCGACTGGATGGCATATTCCAGTCCGGTCTTCACACCGCAGACAGGCGAGGGGTACCCTCTCCGCCCTCAGGGTTTGGCAAAATCCTTGGCCGCTTTTTCGATGAACCGGCGGGTCTCCTCCGGGTTCAGTGCCTCGGCGCGCAGATGCTCGTACATCACGCTGTAGAGCTGCACATCGTGCGACTTCTCCAGATAGAGGTCGCTCGTCACGCCCTCCAGATAGACCACCGACGAGTCCGAGGTGTCGGGGAACTCCAGGATCGCGTACTGCCCGTTGACCCCGGGGTGCGCACCCATCGAGAACGGCATCACCTGGATCGTGACGTGGGGCTTGGTCGCCATCTCGTTGAGGTGCTCCAACTGCTCGATCATCGTCTGACGGCCGCCGATCTCCCGCCGCAGCGCCGACTCGTCCAGTACCGCCCACAGGCGCAGCGGCTGCCGGGGGTCGGTGATGCGCTCCTGGCGCCGCATCCTGACCTGCACCCGCTTCTCGATGTCGGCGTTGGACGCCTCCGGGAGGGCGCCCACGCAGACCGCTTCCGCGTACGCCCTGGTCTGCAACAGGCCGGGCACGACCTGCGGCTCGTAGACGCGCAGCGAGGACGCGTCGGTCTCCAGGCCGATGTAGACGCTGTACGGGATGTCGCCGAAGGCGTGCCACCAGCCCTGCTGGCGGGACTCCTTGGCCATTTGCATGAGCGAGTCGACTATCCGCCGGTCGTCGACCTCGTAGACCCCGCAGAGGTCACGGACGTCGCGCTGGCTGATGCTGCGGCGCCCGTTCTCCAGGCGGCTGATCTTGGACTGGGACACGAGCAGACGGTCCGCGACCTCCTCGGCCGTCATGCCCTTCCGCTCGCGTAGCTGACGCAGTTCCTGCCCCAGCCTTCGGCGTCGGACGGTGGGGTTCACGTTGGACGCCACTGGATCTGCACCTCCGCGTAAGTACGACTACTTCCAGCAGGTTGCCACCAACATGTGCGGCTGCGCTGGCAAATGGCAACAGAGGGTGCCTGTTTGAGTACGCGTTTGCGTCGGGATACGGCCAGCCGCGCGCACAACCGGCGCGCGGGCGTCGCGGAGTGAGCACCGCCCCGCACGTGGGCGTACGGGGCCGACGGCGGTACGCGTACGGACTCCGCCCTCAGTCGCGGCAGGGTTGTGCGCGGGCGGACGTGGGGTGCGCGCATGCCCGTGCAGGCCCTTCGGCACGCCCCCGAGCGCTCTGTCGCCGCGCCACAGGGGTGCCCTTGCTCCCGGGGTCCAGGGCCCTCCGTGGAGGGCTTACGGGGCCGCGCACGCCCGCGCGGGGTGGCGAACCCGGCCGTCGTCCTAGGCGGTCGGATCGCCACCCCGCGCGTTTTCGCGGCTCCCGGTGGTGGTTCAGCCGTGGGTACGGCGTACTGCCTCGTGCTGTGTGCGGTGCTGCCTGCCTACGGTGCTGTGGCGCTGTGGTGCTGTGGTGCTGTGGTGCGCGCCAGGGTCGTACGCCCTCAGTGGTGCCCTGGTGCCGTGCCCGCGCCATGCCCTGGTGGTGACCGGACGTACGCGCGGTGGTGCTCCTCCTGCCTCAGCGGGCGCCGGCGCGGGCCATGCCGCCCGCCGGTTGCCGTGCCTGCTCGGGGAACTGCCGCGACTGCGTGGGCCCGGGGGATGAGGTCGCCCGCGCCGTCGCCGGTGGGCGGCCGACCGGGCCGCCACCGCTGTTGTTCCCCGCCGGGCGCCGCGGCTGGGCCGCGACACCGTTCTGCACGTCCATGACGGCGTGCGCGACCAGACCACCCATGGGGTCGTGCCTGATCAGGTCCCGGAGGCGGGAGCGGCATGACCGCCCCTCGTTCCCGGGGTAGAGGTGCTTGCCGAGTCCGACCGCGTGGGCCAGCGCGGCGAGCGCCGCGGTCCGCGGGTCCGGCGGTACGCCGGTGCGGATCGCCGAGTCCAGCCGGGTCCTGATCTCCCGGCTGATCGCTGTCTCCGTCGCCTGGTAGCGCGTCGTCGGCAGCACCCCGCACATCTGGCCGGATACGGCGTGCACCATGCCGCACCGCTCCAGGTGTGTGAGATAGGTTTGGCGCAACCCCAGCCGGGGTCCGCCGATCCAGTGAACGGCGCGCACCGGGCTGCCACGCCTTCGCAGCAACTCAAGCGCGGAGTCCAGAGTCGGATCTCCGGTCGGCCGTGGCAGCACCACGGCGATACGATCCCCATCAGGGGCTATCCGTCCTGCCAGAGCCAGCTCCACTAGCTGTGCCCCGGCCAGGCCGAGGTCGAGCGACTGTGGCTGCGCCGTGGTGCCCGTGGCCGGGTCCAAGGCGAGCAACAGAAGCTCCTCCGGAATTGTTCTGCGGCTCCTGCCCATCCATGCCTCCCCGCGTGGATGAATGACAGGGTGACCCCTCTCACAATGGTCTGTCGAGAGTGCGTGGACGTTATGGGCGGGAACCAGTAGGTATGTCGTTCTCGTCTGCCCGGTTGGGAAGGCCGGTAGCAGACCTGTGGAGCCGCCGCCGCGTGACGTGGCGGGCACGGTGCACAGGACACTGTTAACTGGTATGGCGAGCGGCGAGCATCAGCATCAGGAGGCATCGGTGGCGGGCGAGTCCCCCGACAAGTCGAAGCGCGAGAGGTCGTCGGGGGAGACGACGGCGGACGGCGGAGTGGTTCCGTCCGACAACGGGAGGGCCGCGAAGGCCGAACCCGAGGTGGAGTCCCCGGCCGTCGAGACCGAAGGTGACACTGCGTCTTCGGACGGTGACACTGAGGTCAAGGCGCAGGGCGACCGTAAGGGCAACGGCGAGGGCGGCGGTGACGAGCGGCTGAAGGTGGCCGTCGCCGCATGGGTTGCGAACGCGAACGACGACCCGGAGGGTGCGGACTCCGGCGAAGCTGACGAACCCGGTGAAGCCGACGAAGCCGACAGGTCCGAGAAGAAGGGGAGCGGCGGCGACGAACCCGCCGCCTCTGGTTCCAAGGGCGGTAAAGCGCCGGAGGGCGAGGGGGATTCCGGCCAAGCTGCGCCGAGCGATCTGCCGATACGCCCGAAGCCGGGCGACGGCGACCCGGAGGAGCCCGAGAAGGGCGGCGAGCGCGCCGCGAGTGCCGAGGGAGGTAAGAGCGCCGGGGCGGCCAAGGGTGGCAAGTCCGGCAGCAAGCAGGGCGGTAAGCAGGGTGGCAAGCCCGGCAAGAGTGCCGCCAAGGGCGCTGCCAAGAGTGCGAAGGGCGCCGGGGCGGCCAAGAGCGGTGCTGGTGCCGTCGCCGGTGGTGGGGACGACGGCAAGGGCGCTGAGGGGGCCGAGGGCACCCGGGGCGCCGAGGCGGAGGTGGACCAGCCGACCGCCATGTTCGGCGTCCTGCGGCCCGACGCCGACCGCACCGCCGACGCCGACGACGAAGAGGCCGCGGCGCGTCGCGCCGAGCACATGACCTCGGCCTTCTTCGGCAGCACGAAGCGTGGCGACGAGGACGACGAGCCGACGGCAGCGAAGAACGGCGACAAGGACTCCGCGGACGACGAGGGCGGTAAGGACGAGGGCGGTAAGGACGCCAAGGGCGGCAAGGGCGAGGGGACTTCCGCGAAGAGCCCCGGGTCCGCCACGGGTTCCGGCTCGGAGAAGGCCGCCCCGTCCGGAAAGAGCACGCCCTCGTGGGCGGCCGTCGACCAGCCCACGACGACCTTCCGCGCGGTCGGCCCCGACAAGGGCGGGGACGAGGGCAAGGCCGAGGACAAGGGCGCCTCGGACGCGCCCTCCGACAAGGGTGAGGGCGCCAAGGACGAGAGTGCCGGAGCCGTCGACCAGCCCACGGCCGTCTTCCGCGCCCTCGGTGCGGACAAGCAGGACACCAAGGGCGCCGAAGAAGCCAAGGGTGCGAAGGGCGCCGCGAGCGACCAGAGCGCCAAGGACGCCAAGGGCGGTAACAAGGAGCCCGTCGAGGAGTCGGAGTCGGAGCGGACGAGCCAGTTCGTACCGCTGAAGTCCGCCGACGACGCACCGCGTGCCCCCAAGAAGCCCACGCCCGCCGTGCCCCCGAAGCCCTCGGGCAAGCCGCGTACGGGCGCCCAGGACCCGCGGCTTCCGCTGCCGCAGGCCGAACCGTCCGCGGGCGGCCAGGGCGCGGCAGCGGCGTCCGCTTCCGCGGCGGCGCCGTCGGAGGCCGGGGCGCAGCCGCAGGCGGAGCAGCGCCCGTTGACCGAGGCGGAGCTGACGCGTTTGCAGCCGCGGCCCGACCAGGCGCCGTTGGACCTGCTGGCGCAGCTCACCAATACGCCTCCGCCTCCGGAGACCCCGCTGCGCACGGCCGCGCGCCGGGTGAAGATCTGGACTCCGCTGGTGCTGCTGCTGTTGGTCCTGTTCGTGATCGCACAGGCCGTGCGCCCGCTGCCGGAGTCCACGCTCACGCTCACCGCCTCGGACACGTTCACCTTCGAGGGCTCGAAGCCTTCGGTGCCGTGGCCCTCCGAGGGGCAGGCGGTGCTCGACGTCCAGGGGCTGGGCTCGCTCGGCTCCTACGGGGAGCAGAAGCCCGTGCCGATCGCGAGTGTGGCCAAGGTGATGACGGCCTACGTCATCCTGCGCGACCACCCCGTCAAGAAGGGCTCGGACGGCGTGAACATCCCCGTCGACAAGAAGGCGGAGGACGAGGCGGGCCTGAGCGCGCAGAACGAGTCGACGGTGGAGGTGAAGGAGGGCGACAAGATCTCGCAGCGCGAGGCCATGGAGGCCATCATGATCGCGTCCGCGAACAACGTCGCACGACTCCTCGCCCGCTGGGACGCGGGTTCGGAGGAGGCGTTCGTGAAGAAGATGAACGCCGCCGCCAAGGACCTCGGGATGACGAACACGAAGTACACCGACCCGAGCGGTCTCAAGCACTCCACCGTGAGCACCGCTGCTGACCAGGTGAAGCTGGCCAAGAAGGCAATGGCCATCGACCTGTTCAACAAGACGGTCCGGCTGCCGGCGTACACCGACACCAAGGGCGAGAAGCACCTGAACTGGAACCGGCTCGTTCCGCTCGACGGCGTCGTCGGCATCAAGACCGGCACCACCACCAGGGCGGGCGGCAACCTGCTCTTCGCGGCCGAGAAGGAAATCGGTGGCACGAAGCAGTTGATCATCGGGGCCGTGCTGGGACAGTACAAGCCGTCGATCCTCGACACGGTGCTCGGCGAGAGCAAGAAGCTGATCGACTCCGCACAGGACGCGCTCCAGTCCCGCAAGGTCGTGCAGAAGGGCGACGTCGTCGGCTACGTGGACGACCAACTCGGCGGCAAGACACCGGTCGTCGCGACCAAGGACGTGTCCGCCGTCGGCTGGTCCGGGCTGAAGGTCAAGCTCGCGCTGAGCGACAAGGGCAAGAGCGTTCCCCACGAGGGCGCCGCCGGCGACGTGGTCGGCAACCTCACGGTGGGCGACGGCCCCGGCCAGGTGCGCGTACCGGTCGCGCTCCAGGACGACATGAGCGAGCCGAGCTTCGGCTCGAAGCTCACCCGCATCCTCTGACGGATGTCAGCTGACGGGTATCAGCTGACAGCTAACAGATAACCAATTTCGGATAACGCCTCACGGTGAAGCCGCACGCTACGGGCCGGGACACGCTGTCCCGGCCCGTAGTCGTGCGCCCCGTGGTCGAGGGGATGGCGCTTCGCGTCAGCTACCGCTTCCACTGCCGTAGGGGCGGGTGATGATCTCCAGGATGTGGCCGTCGGGGTCGGACCAGTAGACGCCGCGGCCCCCGTCGTTGTGGTTGATCTCGCCGGGGCGCTGGCGGTGCGGGTCCGCGTAGTAGGTGATCTTGCTGTCCTTGATGCGGCCGAAGATGGCGTCGAACTCGTCCTCGGACACGATGAACGCGTAGTGCTGCGGGGTGATCGGCCCGTCGCCCGCGTCGGCGAAGTCGAGAGCTACCTCGTTGCCGGTCACGACGGGGATGAACGGCCCGTACTGCGGCTGCACTTCGAGGCCGAGCAGGGTGGCGAGGAAGTCGGCCGACGCCTTCTTGTCAGTGGCATGGACGATGGTGTGATTGAGCTGAACAGACATGGTCGGTCTCTCCTGACGTCCCGGTGGTACGGCTCTGCTGACAGGCTTGTCCATTCCAACGGGAGCGACAAGCAACGCTATTTCGGAATGTGCTCGGCCTTTCGGCTTAGTCCTCGGGGCCCAGAACGGGACACCCGAGCACCGGGGCGCGGGGACGGGGAGGGGAAACGATGAGGGAGAAGGAACGTACGGGGAGACGGCCGTCGGCCCGGGCCGGTGCCGGCGGCGGTGCTCGCGGAGGCGGCAGTGGCGCGCGGGGAGGGGTGCTGCGGCTGGGCACGCTCCCTGTCGTGGCCACGGCCCTGACGGGCACGCTCGCGCTCTACATGGCGCTGGTGGCCTTCGGCAACATCACGGACTTCGGCACGAACCAGCAGTTCGTGCGGCACGTGCTCGCCATGGACACCACGTTCAAGGACGAGGACCTGATGTGGCGCGCGATCGAGTCGAGAGGGCTTCAGGACGCCACGTACGTCGCGATCATCGCCTGGGAGACGGTGACGGCCCTCGTGCTGGTCTGGGCGACGGCGCTGTGGGCAGGCGGGCTGCGTCGCCCCGGCACGTACGAGCGGGCCCGCAGGGCGAGCACGCTGGGGCTGGTGATGCATCTGCTGCTGTTCGGCGCGGGGTTCATAGCCGTCGGCGGCGAGTGGTTCGCGATGTGGCAGTCCTCGGACTGGAACGGCCTGGACGCGGCGGCGCGCAACTTCGCCGTCGGCGCCTTCGTGCTCGTCCTCGTCCACCTGCCGTCCCGTCAGTGGAGCGTCGCGGGGGAGGACTGAGGCCGCGCGACGACGCGCCGCGCGCCACGGGGCGGGTCAGCGGGCACGACGAGCGGGCGGGCCCGGCCAGGACCCGCCCGCCGCGTCGGCGCTGATGCCGGTGGCCGGTGGCAACGGTGACGGACCGGCGGCCCGTCACCGGCCACCGGCACTGTTGCCGTCGGTCAGTGGTGGACCGCGTCCTTCGTGCCGCGCTTCGTCGCGCCGACTGCCTTGCCCGCCTTGTAGGCGAGGGCGGTGCTGCCGGGCACGGAGTCGTACCAGTGCCGCTTCGCGAACGGCACGGTGTGCCGCGCGCTCCTGTACCACCGTTTGCCGTGCTTGCCCGCCGCCTTGCTCGTGGTCCGGCTCGCGCGCCTGCTCGCCGACCCTGCCGTGTCCGTGGTCCTGCGCGCGCTGCGCGCGGTCTCCCGCGCGGCACGCTGGGCGGTCCGCCTGGCCGTCTTGCCAGCGCTCTTTCCCGCGGCCTTGCCAGCCGCGCCGAGGGCCTCGGCGTGCTCGCGCACGGCGGGCGCGTTCAGCGCGTCGAGGCGGCGCAGGGCGCGTGCCCGTCCCGCGCCGTGACCCTTGCCGCCCAAGCGGCGGCGGGCCAGCAGCCCGGCGGCGGTCACGGCGACGAGCGCGCCACCGGCCGCGGCGATGGGCTTGGCGTTGCGGCGGCCTGATTCCACGGCGTGCGCCGCGGCCTCCTGGGTCCGCGTCTTCACATCCGCCTTGGCCACCAGCTCCTCGATGGTGGTGCCCAGTTCGTCGCGCGTACGGTCGATCCTGGCGCGCAGACCGTCGGTGTCCGTGACGCCGTCGGAGTCCGCGGCGCCCGCGCCGTTGGCCGCGCTCTTCGCGTCGGCGTGCGTATCGGCGCGTGTATCGGTGCTGGTACGGGTGTCCTTCGAGGTCATCGGCGTGTCCTGCCCTTCGTCCTGATCGTCTCGATGTCCGCCTGCACGCCCTCGATCGCCTGCCGCGGTACGGGCGGCGCCGCCTTGCGCAACTGCGCCCTGCCCATCAGCGCGAGCACGCCCGCGAGGGCGAGCAGCACGCCGGTGACGACGAGCGCGGACAGCCACACCGGCCAGACCTCGGCCGGCCCGGCGATCCCCGTCGCCACCCCAGCCATGGCCGCGAGCAGCCCGAGGAGCCCGGCGGCGCCGTACAGCCCACCGCCGCGCCCGGCGCTCCGGCCCTTGACGCTCAGCTCCACCCACGCCAGCCGCATCTCGTCCCGAACGAGCTGAGAGAGCTGCGCGGAGGCGCGGGAGACGAGCGTGCTGACGGGCGTCTGCCCGTCCACGTGCCGCTTCCCTGTCTGCTGCGCTACGTCGGTCACGCCGGGCCGGGTACCTCGCCTCGGGCCGTCTAATCGGCTTTCTCGCCGTGCCCGCTCAGCCCGCCGTCAGCGGGTAGTGGTCCGAAAGGTTGACGTAGGTGTAGTCCTTGCCCCAGCTCGACACCGTCCAGGGCTCGCTCCGCTCCTTCACCACGTGGTTCCGCCAGTTGTCCGGGCGGGCGTGGCCGCGCCGGTGCAGCACGTGGTCGAGGTCCTCGCTCGGGTCGTCGGGGTAGCGCTCGGCGGCGATGGAGTTCTCGTCCGTGTCGAAGGAGTACGGGTGCCCCGTACGCGCGTCGGCGGGCACGGCACCGGCGTTCGCCAGCATCGACCCGTACTCGTCGCCGTGCGAGTCGACGTTCAGGTCACCGGCCAGCATGACCTGCTCGTCCGAGGGGATGTGCTTCGCGTCGAGGAAGGCGTCGATCTGCCGGAACTGCGCCGCGCGGTCGGCGACGGCCTCCCCCTCGCCGCAGCCCGAGTCGGTGGACTGGGTGTGCGTGCCGACGATGTGCACCTTGGTGCCGTGCACGTCGAGCACCGCGTACAGGAAGCCCTTGTTGGAGTACGCGTCCGAGCCGCACGCGTCCGGATACACGTACTGCTCCTGCCGTACGATCGGCCACTTGCTCAGCAGCGTCACGCCGCCGTCCTCCGGGGTGGTCGCCGAGTACGCGCCGCCCGTGGCGTCCCACCCGCTCCTGCTCCGTCCGACGACGGGCGTCTGGTGCGGGTACCGGTCGGCCGCGTTCCGCTTCAGCGCCTCGGACGAGGAGTTGTCGAACGCCTCCTGGAGCACGACCACGTCCTGCCCCTGGAAGAAGTCCGCCGCGGGAATCGCCTGGGCCCGGTGGTCCTGGCCCCAGTTCGGGTACAGGGACCGACTCATCAAGAACGCGTTGTACGTGAGGACCTTCAGCCGGGGCGTCTCCGTCCGCTGGGAGCTCTTCCCGACGGCCTGCCCGGATGCCTGCCCTGATGCGTGGCCGACGGCCGTGGCGGGCACGGCCGCCACCAGCACCGCCACGGCGGCCCCGACCCCGACGACGGCCCCCGCCGTCCTGCCTGCCCGTACCCGAACCGGAATCCGCGCTATCGGCTTGCGCACTGCGTCTCCTGCGATGTGGGGGGTTTGCATGAGCCCACCCATCAAAGCAGCCCGCGTTACTGGCGGGTATACATGCGTCCCACGGCACTGATCCCTGGAACGCGAAAGGCCGCCCGCCCGGGTGGGCAGACGGCCTTCTGTCCGGTGCCCCCGGCAGGATTCGAACCTGCGACACCCGCTTTAGGAGTGGGATCGAATCCTTGATCGAGGGTGCTCGTTCATGCCGGACGGTGCTGTCCTCGCAGCTCAGCAGCGTCCGGCATGCTGCTTGTTCCTGCACCTGACGGCTGATGCTGGACCGTCCGCTCACGCATCGCTCACGCATTTCTCCGTGTGGCCAGCAAGTCTTCCGTCACTTACCGCCGACGTTTCTGGACCAGCCCTCGCGGAGCTGTGGAACGCTTTGACGCACTACCTCTTCGTCCCGAATGACGAACGGGGGTCACCCTGAACCGCGATAGTCACAACCTAGCAGGTCAGGGCATCGGACAGATCGGGCAGCTTCGGGGGGGGCGGAGGGCCTCGCGGAACGCGCATCGCCGGCGTGGTCCGATCGCCTCGGACGCGAGCCGCAATGTCACGTTCCTGATACAGGTGCCGATGTAAAGTCTTTGATGCAGAGCAGTACTGGGACAATCGGGAACGAGCACGCATGGCCGAGTCGGCAGAGGCATCCAGGAAGACGACAGCACGGATCGTCTGGGACACCGCGGACAAGTACCTGCGCAACATCGTCGATGAAGAGGACTACGGCGACTACATCCTGCCGTTCACGGTGCTTCGGCGTCTGGAGTGCATGCTTGCCGACAGCAAGGACGATGTCGACAAGTACGTCGACGCGTTGGCCGGCATGCCTCAGCACCTAATCGACATCGCGGTCAAGGACCGCTTCGGACTGGGCTTCTACAACGTCTCGCCGCTCGATCTGGCCGCGATCGCGTCGGTCGACGACAACGTGGACAAGTCCCTCAAGAGCTACATCGACGGGTTCTCGAACAACATCGCCGACATCTGGATCTCGTTCGACTTCAACCGGCGCGCGAAGGTGCTCGCCGACGCCAACCGGCTGCACGCCGTCGTCAAGCACTTCTCCACGCTCGACCTCAGTCCCGGCAGCCTGAGCAACACGGGCATGGGCGACGTCTTCGAGGACGTCATGTACCGCGCCTTCAACAAGAAGGGCAAGGCGGCCGGTAACTTCTACACGCCGCGAGACGCGATCCGGCTCATGGTCGACGTGCTCATCAGCGATGATGACGACACGATCGCGTCCGACCACGCCGCGCGCTCGGTCTACGACCCGACGGCCGGCTCCGGCGGCATGCTGCTGATCGCTCAGGAGGCGCTAAAGCGCACCAATGAGAAGGTCGACGTCACGCTCTACGGCCAGGAGCTCATGCCGTCCGCCTTCGCGCTTGGCAAGGCCGACCTGCTCATCCAGGGCGGTCGTCCCGACGCGATCAAGAAGGGCAACACCCTCGTCGAGGACCTCTACGAAGGGCAGACCTTCGACTACGTGCTCTCGAACCCTCCGTTCGGGATCGACTGGGAGGTCGAGGAAGAGTCGGTACGGAAGCAGGCCAAGACCGAAGGCTCGCGCTTCAGCCACGGCCTGCCCGGCACCTCCGACGGGCAGATGCTCTTCCTCGCCCATTGCGCCTCGAAGCTCAGCCCCGCTGGCAAGAATGGGCGGGGCGGCCGCGCTGCGGTGGTCTCGAACCAGTCGCCCCTGTTCAACAGCGACAACGGGCCGAACGCGATCCGCCGGTGGCTCCTGGAAGAGGACCTCATCGACGCGATCATCGCCCTGCCCACGAGCATGTTCTACGGAACCGGCATCGCGACCTACGTCTGGATTCTCGACACGAACAAGGACGCTGAGCGCAAGCACAAGATCCAGCTCCTCGACGGCTCGGACCAGTCGGAATCGCTGCGGAAGCCCATGGGTGAGAAGCGCCGCAATATGGGAAAGGCCCACCGAGCCAGGTTGCTGGAGGCGTACAAGGCGTTCGAGTTCGCCGATCCTGCAATCTCTCGCGTGATGGCGCACGAGGACTTCATGTTCCGCGACGTGCCGGTGTACAAGCAGGCCCGGTTCGCGACACGCTTCAGTGATGCCGCGGTCGAGGCGCTGCGCAGCCGTCGTGATTTCACTCAGGACCATGTCGCGGTGCTGCAGTCGCTCGACGGCACCCCGTGGAACGATCTGCCGAAGGCGTTCCCCCAAGCGGCGAAGGCCGCTGGGCTGAAGACCCCCGTCGGTCTTGTCGACGCGGTCATGGAGACCATGGGCGTCGCGGATGATTCCGCGCCGCTCGCCGTCGATCGCAAGGGTAAACCTGTAATCGTCCCGGGCTGGAAGATTACGGAGCGCGTGCCTCTGAGTGAGGACCTGGACGAGCACATGGCGCGCGAAGTGCTCCCGTATGCCCCCGATGCGCAGTGGGACGAGAGCAAAGCGAAACACGGCACGGACATCCCGTTCACGCGGATCTTCTACGTTCCGGAGGAGCCCCGACCTCTCGCTGAGATCGACTCCGATGTGGAAAAGCTCATGGGGGAGCTGGGCGACTTGTTCCGGCAGGTGAGCGCAGAGTGAAAGCTTTCGCTCCTGTCTGGAAATTCGCAGAAGTCAACCCGGAAACTCCCGAGTTCAAGTCGCTAGCTGATGGCACCGACGTCGCCTTCATGCCTTTGGAAGCGATCTGGCCTGGTGTCAACTGCGACTACAGTCGTACGTTGCCATGGTCGCCGAAATTGAGCTACACGCAGTTCCGGCGAGGAGACATCCTCGTGCCGAAGATCACGCCGACGTTCGAGGCTGGAAGAACGATCATCGCTGACATCCCTTCCGTCGCTGGTCTTGCCTCCACTGAGGTCCATGTTGTCAGGGCTAACGATGGCGCTGACCCGAGATTTCTGCAGTACACCTTTCAGAGCCAGCCGTTCCTGGACGAGGGGGCGCATTCACTGCAAGGCGTGGGCAATCTCCGGCGGATCACGCCGCGCTTTGTGCAGGAATACAAAGTGCTTGATGCCTCGCGTGATGATCAGGCCCTCCTTAGTGACTACCTCGACCGAGAGACGGGTGAGATCGAAGAGATCATCGGCAAGCTCGATGATCTGGCGGGCATACTTCGGAACCGCGAGGCCGTCGTACGCACACGCCTGGTTTGCGGTCTTCCCGCGATTCACGACACCTCCCAGCTGAGTGCCCACTCGCCCCTGTCCGGCATCCCCGACCACTGGGACCGCACGAAGTTCGGCTATGACTTCACCGAGAGCACCGAGCGGAACGGCGACGACCCGCCTGGGCCGCTGCTCTCGATCTCCGAGTACCGGGGCGTGGAGCTGAACACGAGAACCGAAGGCCAACAGGCGTCGCTGGACGTCTCGAAATACCGGGTCGTGCGGCCGGGCCAGCTCGCGGCCAACATGATGTGGCTCAACCACGGAGGGCTTGGGGTGTCGTCGCTCACCGGGTACATCAGCCCGGACTACAAGGCGTTCTGGATCTCGGACCGCTTCGAGCCCCGCTACGTCCACCATCTCTTCCGCAGCTCGCGGTACATCGACTACTTCGCCGCTATTGCGACAGGCGTGCGCCCGAATGCCCAGCGGGTGACCAAGACCGTGCTGGACGCGACTCCAGTGCCGCTGCCGCCCCTCGACGAGCAGATCAGGATCGCAGACGAGCTTGATAAAGCGGCCGCTCGCGTCGATGACATGTTGACGAAGGTCGCTGATCTCAAGTCCCTGCTCCTTGTGCGCCGAGCGGCGCTTATCACCGACGTCGTCACCGGCAAGAAGGAAGTCGCATGAGCCACGCGCAGATGATGGAGCGGGAGTTCGAGAAGAACCTCTGCTCGGAGCTGGCCGAGCGCGGCTGGCTGTACGAGGACGACGGGAAGCCGACCGGCTGGGACGTCGGCCTCGCGATGGTGCCGACCGACGTGCTGCACTGGCTGGCCACTCAGTACCCGGACGAGTACGAGAAGGCCGTCCCTGGCGACCTGGTCGGCGAGCAGAAGGCGGACGCTGAGCGGAAGCTCCTCGAGCACATCACCAAGGAGCTCGCCAAGGTGACGCGGATGGACCCCACGACCGGGCACCCGGTCGGTGGCCTGCTCGGCGTGCTGCGCAAGGGCTTTTCCTATGCCCAGATAGGCCGTCCTGCCGCGAAGTTTGGCGCGATGATGGCCTTCCCGCCGGCGAACCCGAACCTGACCGAGGTGGTCGAGGCGGCTGGCTCCGTCCGCCTCCGCATCCTGCGCCAGGTGCGCTTCGACACGAAGACCAACGAGAGCATCGACGTCGTGCTCATCGCTAACGGCCTGCCGGTCGTTACCCTGGAGCTCAAGACCGACAACACGCAGACGGTCAACCAAGCGATCCGCCAGTACAAGGAAGACCGAAAGCCGGGGAGGAGCCGCCCGCTGCTCGCGCCTGGGCGCGCCCTCGTGCACTTCGCGGTTTCCAACGACCTCGTTTACATGACGACGAAGCTCCAAGGCGGGGACACCGTGTTCCTGCCTTTCAACCAGGGCAACGACGGCCATGCGGGCAATCCGCCGTCGGAGACTGGCTCGTCGACCAACTACCTGTGGCGCGAGATCCTTGCCCGCCCGACCTTCATGCGCATCCTCAAGGACTTCGCGCTCTTCGAGCCGGGCAAGTCCGGCAAGAAGGACGAAGGCCGCTTCGTCTTCCCTCGATTCCACCAGTTGCGCGCCGTCGAGCGCGTTGTCGCCGACGTCGAGGCGAACGGCACCGGCAAGCGCTACCTGATCTGGCACTCGGCCGGTTCGGGCAAAACCAAGACGATCGCCTGGCTGAGCCACCGCCTGATCCGCCACATGAGCGCCGACTCAAAGTCGACGTTCGACTCGGTTATCGTCGTCACCGACCGCACGGTCCTCGACGAGAACATCCGCGACGACATGAACCTGGTGCAGTCGAGCAAGGGGCTCGTCGTGGCCGTCGGGGAGAAGTCCGGCGCGAAGTCGCCGCAGCTGAAGAAGGCGCTCCTTGAGGGCGACCACATCATCACCTGTACCTTGCAGACCTTCCCAGAGGTCATGAAGCTCATCGAGGACACCCAGGAGCTGCGCGGCCGGCGCTGGGCCGTAGTCGCCGACGAGGCGCACTCATCGCAGTCGGGCTCGGCCTCGCGTCAGCTTAAAGAACTGCTCGCCGACGTCGAGCTGGACGCAGGGGAGGACGACATCGGCGCTGACGACCTCCTCATGGCCAAGGACTCAGCCATCGCCGCGTCGAGCAACATCACCTTTATCGCCCTGACCGCGACGCCCAAGGGGAAGACCCTGCGCCTGTTCGGCACTCAGGTCGGGGACCGCTGGGATGCCTTCGACACGTACACGATGGCCCAGGCGATCGAGGAGGGCTTCATCCTCGACGTGCTCACCAACTACTCGACCTACGACATGTTCCTTCGGGTGAAGAACACACTCGAGGTCGAGGAGTCAGAGAGCGAGATCCAGGTCAACACGGGCGAGGCGGTCTCGAGCATCGTCCGCTACGCGAGGCTGCACCCGACCGCGATCGCGCAGAAGGTCCGGGTCGTCGTCGAGCACTTTCAGCGCAACGTCATGCACATGCTCGGCGGTCAGGCGCGCGCCATGGTCGTGACGAGCTCGCGCGTCGAGGCGCTGAGCTGGTCGCGGAAGATGGACGCGTACATCGCAGAGAAGGGCTACGACCTGCACACGCTCGCTGCCTTCTCGGGGTCGCTCACCGACGAAAGCGGCGAGAGTGTCACCGAGGTGTCGGTGAACGGCGTGAGCGACGTCGGCAGGGCGTTCCGCGAAGAGGGCATCTACCGAGTCCTCATCGTGGCGAACAAGTTTCAGACGGGCTTCGACGAGCCGCGGCTGATGGCGATGTACGTCGACAAGAAGCTCTCCGGCGTCGCCACCGTGCAGACCCTCTCCCGGCTGAACCGGATCTACCCCGGCAAGACCGCGCCGATGGTCGTCGACTTCCGCAACACTCCGGCGAGCGTCCAGAAGGACTTCAAGCTCTATTACTCCGACGCGCACGTCGACGGCGACGTTGATCCCAACGCGCTGATCACGGTGGGGGAGCGTCTCGACACAGCCGGGCTTTACACGCACGAGGAGATGGACGCCGTCGCCAACGCCTTCCTCAAGGACGCCGGTGGCGAGGCGCTCGCCAAGGCGCTGTCGCCGATCAAGAACCGCTGGGGCGGCCAGTGGCGTCAGGCAGTGCTCTCGAAGGACAAGGCGCGGAAGGAGCAGCTGGAGTCGTTCCGCGCCGACGTGCTCGGGTACCGAAATGCGTGGCAGTTCCTCAGCCAGATCGTCGACTACCAGGACCCGGAGCTGCACCGCCGCGCGATCCTGGCGACGCTGCTCGGCCGCAACCTCCACACCGACGGCAACGACCACGACGACAGCTTCCTTGAGGGCGTGCAGCTCTCCGGCGTCAAGCTCGTGCCCTCCGCTATCAATGAGGACCACTCGGTGAGTGAGGGGAGCGGTGAGGGCATCAAGCTCCCGATCTTCGACGGCGAGCACATGGGCAGTGCCGCGCCGAAGCGCGGCCCGCTCGAGGAGGCCATAGACAAGGTCAACGAAATGTTCAAGGCCAAGGGCGTCGACGTTAGCCCCGAGAGCGTCTCCGGGTTCATCACGACCTTCTGGGGCTTCCTCGACGCGAACGAGGAGGCAGTGGCGATGGCCAAGAACAACACCGTCGCCCAGCTCAAAGCGTCCGAGGGCTTCAGTGGTGCCGTCGGGCTCGCGGTCCTGAAGACGGTGAACGAGTCGAAAGAGATCCAGTCGTACGTGACCGATCCGGCGTTTATCGGGCAGATCGCCGACATCGCAGCGGACGCCCTCCACGCCGAGCACAGCTCCCACCGGGACGTGTGCTCCGAGACCGAGGGATAAGGCGCATGGAGCAGGAGTCCGAGGCGAGCCTTGGTGACGTCATCCGCGAGGCCCGCAAGAAGCAGGGGTGGTCACAGGGGGAGCTCGGCGAGAGGTCAGGGGTATCGCGTCCGACCATCGCGCGCATCGAGGCGAACAATGACGTCACGACCGCGACTATCGCCAAGGTCGCTCGTGCCCTCGGCCTGAAGCTCGAGCTAAGGGACGACGGCTGATCATGCGACGCGAGCACGTGACGCCGTCGAGGCTCATGACCGCGTCGGGGCGAGCGAACCCGTCTGCGCCGCCGTCATACGCACCAGACCCCCTCGGTCGCCCCGACGTTTTAGCCTGCCTGCCTCTTGGGTCAGAGGGCGTCGCGGATCATTACGATGAGGACCGGTGAAGCCGGTGACGGCTGGCTTTGCCCAATGTCCTCGTATCCCCACGATTTGTAGAGCGCGTGGACCTTTCCGTCGCCAGCGGCCGGGTTGACCATGAGCGTGACGAACGATTCGTCGCGTGTGGCGAGGAGGGCGTCGTGGATGCGGCGGGCGGTGCCGGTCTTGCGCCAGGTCGGTCGGACGCCGATTTCCTTCAGGGCCACCGCTGGGCGCTCGGTGTACTTCTCCGCCGGCGTCGGGCTGGTTCGCTGCTAGTAGCGGTCGCCGTGCTCGATGGTGTTGCCGTAGGCGTAGCCGACCGGATGTCCGTCCGAGTAGGCGAGGACGGCCGTGAACCCCGGCTCGGTACCGTGCCGGTCCAGGCGCTCGCCGAACGCGGTGACTGCGTAGTTCGGCAGGTGGAGGAGCGGTCGGTAGCATCGCGGAGGCTGCCGCCGCAGCAGCCGCACCCGGCACCGCATCGCCGCGCCGTATCGGCATGAGCGACGTCAATCGCCTCAACAAGCACTTCCCCGAGATCATCGCCAGCGACCACCGCCACGGCGGACAACTTTCAGCAGCATCTCGAAGGAGTGCTGAAGGTGCAGAAGTACCTTCGTTTCTCGCCCTCGATCGTGCGGCGAGTTGAATGCCTCGGCCGCCGCGACCATCGAAGAAACGGCCTTCTCTTTGAGGACACGAGCCTCTTGCCTCAGTCTCACTCGCGACCCTCACGTTTCAGACGCATCAGACGGCCGATGTTCAGGGTAGAGGTTTTTTTGTCATTACGGGCTGGTAGATGCTACGAGCACCGGCCTCGGTCGGATGCCCCGTCTGTGCTGAGCTGCCCCAAGTTCCGTAGCGGTCGGTATACGCGCTTTCAGGCGGCGGGCGAGGTCTGCCGGTGAGCGGAACAAGGGGTCAGGTAGTGGCTTGCCTTCCGCGTACGCAGTTAATGAGGTGACTGAATTGCTCGGGCTCTATTAGCAGGGCGGGGCCGTCAGGGTTCTTGGAGTCGCGGATGGCGACTGCGCGGTGGGGGGTGTGGGTCAGGTCGGCGATCTCTACGCAGTTGTTGCCGGAGCCGCTGCTGTAGGACGACTTCAACCAGATGGCCGCACCTGCGAGGTCGGTTGCTGTGAGGGTGCGGGGGTGTGTGGTCATTCGGTGATCTCTCGCGATAGTTGTTGCAGGAACTTCGGGGTGTCCTCGGGCGGCAGGGACGACGCCACCAGGGTGTTGAACTTCCGGGAGAACTTGGCGACCTCGCGCGGGGTGTCGGAGACCGAGGAGGCGCCCCAGGCGTTGTCTACCTGGACCGTGACCGGCAGGGTGTCGCCGAGGTGGAGGATGCTGAAGTCGTTCACCGCGACGTACCCGCGCACGGTGTGCGGGAGGACCTGGACGGTCACGTTGTCGAGCGCGGCCAGCCTTGTGATCTCGTCGTACTGTTCGCGCATCACCTCGGGGCCGCCGACGAGGTAGCGCAGGGCGGGCTCGTAGAGGATCGCCCACAGCTTGCCGGGTTCCTCGGCGCGGGTCAGGTACTCCTTGCGCTTCATGCGCAGCGTCACGCCCTGGTCGATGAACTCGTTGGTGGTGTCCTCGACCGGCTTGGCGATCTCGTACAGGGCTCGGGCGTAGCGCTCGGACTGGAGCAGCCCGAGGACCACGACGGGATGGAACGCCTGTATATCGACGGCGGCGGACTCGATGCCGATGAAGCGCGGCATCCCTGAGGGCATCGATCCCTTGAACTGGGTCCACCATTCGCGGCTGGATGCCGCGCGCTGGATAGACAGCAGCCGCTCGATGTCCTCTTCCTCGGCCACGCCGTACCGGGCGAGCAGTTTGCGCAGGTCGCCGGCATTGCGCAGGTCCTGCAAGCCGGTCTCGACGCGGTAGAGCTTGGTGTCCGACAGCGGCAGCCCGTGGACGGCCTCTTCCAGGGTGAGCTCGGCCTGCTTGCGCAACTCTCGCAGCTCGTAGCCCAGTTCGATGCGCCGTGCTGTTGGTCTGGCTCGTGCTGGCACCTGCTTGCCTCCCCCGCGTATGCGTGCGCTGCCGCTGCGATGTGCGGAGTGTGGCACGGCACGCGCCTGCTGAAACAGCGATGCGCTTGCCCTGGCATGTGCCATTTTCCCCGCAGCGACGTTTTCAGTGCGGTTTCACTTGCGGCCCCACTATGCCTGCGGCCACGGTGAATGAGCCCCCGAATTCGTGGAGTTGAGACGGCGGGCACGAAGGGGGCCTGCTTGCTCCCGCGCCCTCGGCGGGAGCAAGCAGGCCCCACCACCCCACTGCGGCATCGGCCTTGGGAGGCGGCATGTCCTTGCGCTCCAGTTTCAGCGAACCGGCGAGTACCCCGTGCCTGGTGGCCGGGCGGCCGACGGCTCCGATAGCCGCTGAGGCCGTCGCCTTCCGCAGGGCCCACGGCCTTCCTCACCTGTGGAGCGCGCAGGACTTCGAGGTCTACCTGGACCTGGAGCACTGCGGACGTCCCGCCCCAGAGGCCGCAGGAGGCGGTGTCGCGTGAGCAGGCGGGATGTGGCTCCTTTCCGGGTCGGTGATCGGGTGCGCGGCATCTCCTACGTGCCAGCCGAGCGGCGTGAGCGGGAGGCGTCGGAGGAGTTCCAGGGCACGGTGGTGCAGATCGGCAGCGGCTACGCCGGGGTGGACGCGGACCGCGCGTTTCTGTGGGCGCGGGTGGACGACCACACCGAACGCCAGGCCCTCGTCCGTGACACCGAGCTGCTCGACCCGGCCGAAGCTGGGCGGGCGGACCGGTGAGCGCCCGCCACCGCATGCCAAAGCCGGACGGGGACGGCGTGTTCGCAGGGATCGTCCTGGTGGCTGCGAATGTCTTCGGTATCGGTGCCGCCGTCGTCAGCCAGACTCCCGAGAGCCTGCACGCGGCGGTGGTCCCTGATGCCCTGACTGCGGAGGACGCTCAAGCCTCGTGCCCGGCCGTGATGACGGAGGACACGATCATGTCCTCCGTTCCGCCGGGCGAGTCCCGGCACGTATGCCGCGACGCGGACGGTCCTCACAGCCCCGCCCCGCCCGTCCACCGGGGCACGACGGCATAGGCACTCTTGCGGCACCCGTGCCGAGAGCTGAAGGCTCGTCACATGGGAGCGCGTCACCGGCCGAAGCCGGCACCACCAGTCGCTCCCTCCGTGCCATATCCCGCTCCTCAACTTGGCCACGTGCCGTGCCGTCCCGCTCGGCTCCGCGCCGCGTGCTTTACAGCTCCCCTGCCACGAGTGGGCAGGGGCCCATCCACAACCGCAGGAGGTCAGATGACCACCGAAACACTCGCCCGCGAGGCACCGGCGGAGACCCATACCGTCTCGGCGCCCCCAGCCCCTGTCGCTGAGACCGGCGAGGACCCCTTTGTCCTCGACGTGCACGTCATTTCCGACGTCCGCCCCGACCTGCTGCCGACAGCCTGTAGCACCGACGACGGCTGCAAGCCGAGCTGCGCCTCGTCCTGCGCCAGCACCTGACCGACAGTCCGCCCGGTGGGGCCGGAGCCTTCTCCCGGCCCCACCCGCCTGGTCCCCGGCGAACCGGTTGGAAGGGATGCCGATGCGCACACCGACCCATCCATTGCTGTACCGACACGGCAGCACCGCAGTGCTGCGCGCCGCCTCCACACCCCTGACGTCTACCCCCGGCTCCTGGCCCGACCTGGACAATCTCGAAGCCACGCGGGAGTGGCTGGGGCGCATCTGGACCGATACGCGGTTTGCCGAGGCGGTCCGTCTGGCCAGCCCCGGCCTCGCCGAGCGCGTGGACGCGGTCTGCAAGGGACACCGCACCGCTGTACCGAGGACGCGGCGCATTGCCCTGTCCGTGGCCCGCTACCTGCTGCGTACCGTCTCTCGCCCCACTCCCTTCGGGCTCTTCGCCGGGGCCGCGCCCGTCACACTCGGTGGTCCGGCTCGCGTGGGCTGGTGCGAAGAGCACACGGGGACTGCCCGTGTGGATGCGCAGTGGATCGTGGATGTCACAGCCCGGCTTGAGTCCCTGCCGGACCTGTTGGAGCGGCTGTCGGTGGTCTTCACCAACCTCGCTGTCCGTCGCGGTCGGCATATCGAGGCCCCGAACGGTCCCGGCCGGGTCGCCGTCCGCGCCACTCCGGCTGTGGAGGCGGCCTGGGAGGTGACGTCCGTCCCGATCCCCTTCGGCGCTGCGGTGGAGAGGCTGGCCGCGCGCTTTCCTGGGGCCGCGTCCGAGAGGGCGCGGGAGATGCTCACCGAACTGGTGCGACGCGGCCTCCTGATCACCAGTCTCCGCTCCCCGCTTACGGCTCCCGATCCGCTGGCTCACCTGGTGGAGACGCTGCACGCTGCGGGCGCGGCCAAGGTGCCGGAGGCGTCCGGGCTGCTGGCCGGACTGGAAGCCGTGCAGGCCGGACTTCACCGCCACCATCGCGCGGACCGTCATGAGCAGAACCGGATCCGTACCGAGTTGGGGCAGCGCATGCGGCGCCTCTCGGCTGCCGGACGTACTCCGGTCGGTCTCGACCTGCGCTTAGGATGCGACGTCCGGCTGCCCGAGCAGGTGGCGCGGGAGGCCGAACGGGCCGCCTCCGCGCTGATACGGCTCACGCGGGAGCCGACCGGGCCAGCCGCGTGGCGCGAGTACTTCGTCGCCTTCTGTGAGCGCTACGGCACCGGCACCCTCGTCCCCGTGACCGAGGCCGTCCATCCTGATGCGGGACTCGGCTTCCCGGCCGGATACCCCAGCGGCACCCGGCCCGCCCCGCGCCCCCTCCTCGCTCGCCGGGACGAGCGGCTGGCCGCGCTGGCCTGGCAGGCTGTCGCCGACGGCGCCGAGGAGATCACCCTCACCGACGCCATGGTCGACGAGCTTTCCGGTGGTTTCCTCGACGAGAGGTACATCCCGCCACACGTGGAGATCTCCGCCCGACTGCACGCGACCGACGCGGCAGCGGTCGACCGTGGCGAGTTCACGCTCACCGTCTCCCCGGGCCGGTCCGCCGGCACCTTGACCGCCCGCTTCACCAACATCGCGCCCGGCCTTGCCGAGGTGTACGCGAAGCTGCCCACCGTCACCGACGGAGCGCTGGCCGCCCAGGTCTCGGTTCCCCCGGTCTACCCGCACGCGGAGAACATCTGCCGTACCGGCGCCTTCCTGCCGCACCTCATCCCGCTTGGCGAACACCGGGAGCCGGCCTCGGAAACGGACGGCAGAGGCGCGGAGGTGATCGGGCTGGAGGACCTGGCACTGACCGCCACCCGTGAACGCCTGCACCTGGTCAGCGTCTCCCGCCGCCGTGTGATCGAGCCGCAGATCTTCCACGCCCTGTCGATCGAGAAACAGCTCCCGCCTCTGGCTCGCTTCCTCCTCCAGGTCCCTCGTGGCGGTCTGGCGGCCTGGACCGAGTTCGACTGGGGCCCGCACGCGAAGCTGCCCTACCTACCGAGGGTGCGGTACCGCCGCAGCGTGCTCTCCCCGGCCCGCTGGCGCCTGGAGCGCGGCGACCTCGCCCTGCCCCACGGCCGCGCCTCCGACGTGGCCTGCTTGCGCGAGGCGCTGGCCGCCTGGCGCCGCCGCTGGCACTGCCCCGGCCTGGTGGAACTGCGCGACGAAGACCGCGGCCTCCGCCTCGACCTGGACGAACCTGCCCACACCGCGCTGCTCCAGGCCCACTTGGACCGCTACAAGACCGCCCAGCTCACCGAAGCGCGGGACACCACCGGATCGCTGGGATGGATTGACGGCTACGCCCACGAGATTGCCTTCCCCCTGACCGCCGTCGGACCACCCGCTCCCAACCCGCTGTCCGGCCCACTGCCTATGCTGGCCAACTCCGCCCACGGACAGTTGCCCGTCCACACGGAGGCTCGCTGGCTGCACGCGCAGATCCCCACCCATCCGGAGCGGATGGCGGAGATCATCACCGATCACCTTCCCGCGCTGCTGACAGCCCTCCAGGCGGACCGCGATTGGTGGTTCGTGCGCTACCGCAGCGCCTACGAAAGCGACCACCTGCGCCTGCGGCTGCGTACCCGCGACGCCCAGGAGAGCGTCGCGCGCACCACAGCGCTCGTCCAGTGGGCACAGCATCTGCGCGAGGCCGATCTGGCCGGGCCGCTCACGCTGGGCACTTACCTCCCGGAGACCGGTCGCTACGGAGCAGGCAGTGTGATGGAGGCGGCCGAGGAGGTCTTCGCCGCCGACTCCGCTGTGGTCGCCGCACAGCTGCGACACCTGCCCGAAAACGTGGTCGATCCGCTCGCGCTGACGGCCGTCGGCATGGTCGCCACCGTCCGCAGTCTCCTCGGCCAGCATGAGGCCATGGCATGGCTGTACGCGCGTCCCGCTCCCAACAGCGCGACCGACCGCATGGTCACCGACCACGCTCTCCGTCTGGCCGAACCGAACGTCGTCGACGGCTTGCCCGCTGAGGTTGCTGCCGCCTGGCAGGCGCGTGACCGCGCGCTGGCCGCTTACCGTCGTGCTCTCCCGCCCGAGACCGACCTGGACGGGGTGGTCGAGTCCCTGCTGCACATGCACCACAACCGGCAGCGCGGCATCGAACGCGAAGGCGAGGCCGTCTGTCGTCGCCTTGCCCGACAAGTCGCCGTCACCTGGCAGGCCCGACAAGGCGGGATCGCGCGGTGCCCCTCCTCCCGGCGGGCGGACCGCCACCGCACAGGGAACCGGCGCCCGGATGGAGCCAGTCGCTGTCCACCGGAGCCCCCGGCATCGCCTTGGCCCACTTCACCGCCGCCCGCAACGGTGACGTCGGCTGGGAGACGGCGCACGCCTGGGCCTCGGCCATGACCCGCGCCCCGGTGCTCGCCCACCCGGACGCTGCTGGCCTCTTTCACGGCGCCCCCGCTGTCTCCTTCGCCCTCCACACTGCTGGCCACCCCGCCTATGCCACTGCCCTCGCCCGACTCGACGCCCACATCGCCGTCCTGGTCCGCACCCGGCTGGAGACCGCGCATGCTCGCATCGACACCGGGCACCAGCCTCGGCTGCGGGAGTTCGACCTCATCCGCGGCCTCACCGGTCTCGGCGCCTACCTCCTCCACCGACACGAGGACAGCGGGGAAGCGCTCCTCAAGGAGGTGCTGACCTACCTCGTACGCCTGGCCGAACCGGTCAAGGCTGACGGCGGGGTGCTGCCGGGCTGGTGGACCTCGGACGACACCAGCGGCCGTCCCTGCCCGCTCGGCGGGCACGGCAACCTGGGCTTGGCCCACGGCATCGCCGGACCCCTCGCCCTCGCCGCCACCGCGACGCGCCACGGCATCGTCGTTCCTGGTCAGACCGGCATGCTCACGCGCGTCAGCTCCTGGCTCGACCACTGGCGGCAGGGCCCGGCCGAGGCACCCTGGTGGCCCCAGACGCTCTCTCGCACCGAGCAGACCCAAGACGTCGTCACCTGGCATGGCCCCGGTCGACCCTCCTGGTGCTACGGCACCCCCGGCCTGGTCCGAGCCCAGCAACTGGCCGCCCTCGCCCTCAGCGACACCACCGCTCAGCGACGGGCCGAGCAGGCCCTGGCCGCATGCCTGGACGACGAAGCCCAGCTCTGTCAGCTCACCGACGCCTCGCTGTGCCACGGCTGGGCCGGTCTCCTCCACACCGCCCGCACTGTTGCCGCCGACGCTCACCCCGACACCCAGCTCAGCGCCCGCCTCACCGCCCTGCATCAGCGGCTCGGCCAGCATCTGCACCAGAACGGGGCACCCGAGGCCGCAGGGCTGCTGGAAGGCACCACCGGCATCCGCCTCACCACTGCCGAAGCCCTCTCGGGCACTGCCCGCTGGGACGCCTGCCTCCTGCTGGCCGGATAGAGGCCCGGACCGGCCCAGCAAACCAGGCCAATCCACTACGATCTGCTCTCCGCTTCCCACGCCGGGCACCGCACGGAAGGACTCCTAGGACCCCGATGAACACCGCCACAGGCTCCTCACCCGAAGAGCTGCGCACCCGTCTGGTCGACGAGCTCACCGCCGAGGGAACCCTGCGCGACCCACGCGTCACTCAGGCCATGCGCGATGTTCCCCGCCACCGCTTCCTCCCGGCAGCCGGCCTGGAAGAGGCATACGCGGATGAGGCCGTCATCACCAAACGCGCCGATGACGGTACGGCGTTGAGCTGCGCGTCCATGCCCTCCATCGTCGCCATGATGCTCCAGCAGCTCGACGTCCGGCCCGGCCAGCGCATTCTGGAGATCGGCGCGGGGACCGGCTACAACGCAGCGCTCTTGGCCCACCTCACTGGCCCCACCGGCGCGGTCACCACCGTCGACATCGACCCTGACGTCACTGCCGAGGCGACCCGAGCACTCAAGGCCACCGGCAACGAGCACGTCCACGTCGCCACCCGTGACGGCGCCCTGGGCGATGCCGCGCATGCCCCGTACGAGCGAATCATCCTGACCGTCGGCTCCTGGGACCTGCCCACCGCCTGGTGGGATCAGCTCGCCACCGGCGGACGGCTCGTGGTCCCGCTGCGCTGGCGCGGCCAGACCCGCTCGATTGCCTTCGTCCGCGAACCCGACCGTCTGCGAGCTGACTCCGTCGAACTGTGCGGCTTCGTCCCCATGATCGGCCAGGAAGGCGAACACGACGGGACCATCGACGACGGCGGCCACGTCACCCTCTACTGGGACGCTGACCAGGACATCGACCCCCACACACTGCACGGGGTGCTCGGCGAGCAGCGGACCGAAGCCTGGTCACACGTCACAGTGGGCCCGACCGACTCCTTCGACGGCGTATGGCTGCGCCTGACCGCCACCGAGCAGGGCACCTGCCGCATCGCCGCCGACACCACCGCCGTGCGATCCGGACTGTGCAACCCCGCCATCCCGGTCCGCAGCCCCGCCCTCGCCGAAGGCGACTCCCTGGCCTACTTCACCCTCCGACGCTTGGACGACCCCCAGCGCGGCGCCGAACTCGGTGCCGTCGGACACGGCCCGAATGGCCAGCCACTCGCCAACCGTCTCGTCCAGAGCATCCGCGACTGGGACACCGACCGTGATGCGCACCCCACCATCACCGCTTACCCAGCTGGAACGCCGGACGAGCAACTGCCCTCCGTGACGGTCCTGGACAAGTCCTCCACCAGGCTCGTACTCGACCCCGTCACACAGTCCTGAGAGGCGCTCTGGGCCGACGTTGTGTGCAAGATCAGCGGCGGTGTCGTCGGGCGGCTTGTGGCTGGGCCGGGACAGCGGCGGAGGCAGGCACCTGCGAGGGGGCGACGCGGTGCGTGGCGCTGCTGCGTGCTTGGGCGGCTTGGGCTCGGGGGTCGGGTGCGGGGTGCTGGCTCAGGCGGTTGATGCGCCAGATGAGGACGTTGGCCGGGGCGCGGGCGTCGCTCAGGGTGCGTTCGTCTGCGGCTTGTTCGAGGAGGCGGGCTGGGGCGTGTCCTGCGGTTTTCGCGTCGGTGAGGACAGCGGTGAGGGCCTCCCACCCGGGGCTGTTGATGATCTGGTCCGCGTGTGCGGGCAGCACGTCGCGAACGAGGGCGGCGTGCCGTTCCTGCGTCTGGTGTGGCGGCCTGCGCTCGGCGAGCGCGGCCAGGGGTGCGGCTGCGGCCTGCTCGTAGGCGGTCTGGAGCGGGGCAAGGGTGTGGCGGGCGGCGTTGGCCTGCTGCTGGTGGTGGCGCCGCTCGTGCCAGCGCTCGGCGGCCAGGACGACGAGGAGCGCCGCGTCGAGGAGCATCGCGAGCGCGGCTGTGTCCTTCGGCGCCGGTTCGCGCAGCACGGAGCGGACGGCGTTGCGCAGGGCGCGGGCGTGGTGGTGTTCGGCTCGGGTGCGGGAGCGGGTGGCGGGCTCGAAGGTGGTGGCCGCCTGGTGGAGGTGGGGGCGGAGCGCTGGTGGTGCGATGAGGGGGAGGGCGTCGGGGGCTTCGCCGAGGGCGGCGAGGTGGGCCTGGGCGGCTGCGTCGTCGGCCTGGTCGAGGTGGTAGGGGATGCGTTCGGTGGCGGCGCTCGCTTCGTGCCAGGGGTTGGGCGTGCGCTGGCTGGTGGGTGCGGTTTTGGTGGCGTCGAGGCGCTGTCGGATCTTGGGGAGTGACAGGTCGGGGGCGAGGGTGGAGCCGGCGAACCAGACGGGCTGCCCGGCGGTGTTGGTGTCGCCTTCAAGGGCGATCTTGTAGCCGCGTACGTCACCGGACGGGAAGCGCTGGACCTGTAGGTCGATGCCGTCGGTCCGCTCGATCAGGTCGAGGAACTCCTCGGTGCTGGTGGCGGCGGCGATCATGGTGCGGACGGTGGTGCGCAGCCGCTCCCGTGCGGTCCGAGTGTGGCCGCTGCGGTGGGCCTTCTCCTGCTCTGCCCGTGTGGGGCGTTGGGCGGCGCTTCCGTCGCCCGGGGTGAGGCGGCGCAGACGGTAGTCGGTCTCGATGCGGCGGGCTTCGGCCTGGGCCTTCTTGCGGTCGAAGTCGCGTACGGGGCGCCTGCCGTCCTCGCGTACCAGAGTGGCGGCGATGTGGATGTGGTCGGGGGCGTGGCGGACGGCGACCCAGCGGCAGGCTTCCGCATCGCCTGCGGGGGCGATGCCGGTGGCGTGCACGATGCGGTGGGCGATGTCTGCCCACTCGGCGTCGGTCAGGTGCCGGTCACCGGGGTCGGCGCGCACGGGGCAGTGCCACACCTTGTCTCTCGGCGCGCGCTCGCCGAGGGCTTTGACGGGGTGGTCGAGCTGGCGGGCGAGCTGGGCGGTGGTGCGGCTGGGGTGGCGTCCGGGGTCGGGGGCGAAGTCGTTCCAGGAGGCGACCAGGTGGGGGTCGGTGTGTTCGTTGGCGCGTCCGGGCCCGTAGAGGTAGCGGATGAGCTGGGTGGAGTTGCCCGTGCCGAGGATGATCTTCGGGATCATGCGGTCACCGTCGCGTCAGGTGCTCGACGGCCTGGTCCATCCCGTCCAGGACCTCGTGCACCTGCGCCAACAGCCTGTGGACGACTTCCGCTTCGGGGAGTGGCTGGTCGTTGTTGAGGTGGCGGGTGAGCTGGTTGAGGTTGTTGCCGATGGCGGCGACCTGCCGTTGGGCGGCCATCACCTGGCGTACGGCGTGGCGGTAGTCGGCCACCGCGGCCTGGGGGTTGTCGGAGCGGGCGGCGGCAAGGCCCGCCTCGGCGAGGTAGCCGCCTGGCGTCATCCGGCAGGCGTCGGCGGCCTGCTCCAGCTCGGCGTACTCACCGGCGCTGTAGCGGGGGCAGATGCGGCGGTCGCGCAGGGCGGGCTGACGCAGACGACGTCGCGGCGGCTCGGCGTCGACCGGGCCCGCCCCCTCGACCGGCACCCCCGGGCCGGTCTGCCCCGCCACCCCCGGGGCGGGGTTCGGGGAAGGATTCCTTACCCGACAACTTGCTGCTGCGTCTGTGGCTGGAGTGGTGGAAGTCTTCGCGTTTTCGGTGCGGGGCTGGGGACTGTTGTTGTGCATGGGGCGGTCTCCGGTCGTACGGGGTCGGTGGGGTCTTCGTGGTGCGGGGGCGTGGGTGGCGGATGTGGCGGTGGGCTTCCGCCACGCAGCCAGGGCGGATCAGGTGTTCGCGAGGGCGCGCTGGGCCTCGTGGCGGTCGGCTTCGGCCTGGAGGGTGTGGGTGGCCTCGGTGAGGCGGTCCTTGCCGATGGTGTGGCCTGCGGCGCGGATGGCTTCTTCGACGTTGCGGCGCGAGATGCGTCCGCCTCGGCCACGGGGCGCGGTGCGGCCGATGGCCAGGAGTTCGTCCATCGAGGCACTGGGCTGACGCCCCTGTGCGCTGGGCGTCGCGGCCGTGTCCGGCTTCGGCGGCGTGATCGCGGTCCTTTTCGCCACGTCGGGCGCCTTGTCTTCGCCGCCCGTGCTGGGCTCCGGCAGCGCCCGCGTAGGTGTGGCGGATGGGCGGTGGCCGGTGTGGCGGATCGCGGCCTGTGCTTCTTCGGCCCGGTTGTGGCGGTGGACGGGGTGGCGGCGGATGAGGAGGTAGAGGTGGACGACTCTGGCCAGGGCGAGCGGGGCGATGGCGGAGAGGACGCCGACGGTGACGTCGTCCAGGTGCAGGCCGTTCTCGTGCCGCGTCTGCTGGTTGAGGCGGACGGCGTGCAGGGCGTTGGCCCAGATGCTGGTGGCGGTGGCGAGCCCGACCAGTGCCCACACGTACAGGCGCGCGTACAGCGGCGCGGTGCGCAGGATGAGCAGGGCGGCGATGCCGATGGCGATGAACCCGTCGATCACCAGGGGAAAGGCGTAGGTGAGCAGTCCGCGGATGTGGATGGCGACGGCCGTCTGGCGCAGGGCGTCGTAGGAGAGCGCGAAGCCGATCGCGGCGAGCAGACCGATGCCGGCGCGGACCGCTACGGTGCCGGATATGGCGGGTGTGATGCGGATGGTGACTCCAGGGGATCGTGGCACGCCCGCCGAGCGCTCCTCGGCGGGCGTGCCTCCTCCCGATGCCTGCGGACGGGCGGGAGGGGAAGGGACGGGCAGCGTGCAAGGCACCGCAGGGCGAGTGGGCTGCGGCGCGGGCTTCCGTCCCACCCGTCGCATGCCTGGTCGGAGCAGGTACGGGTACCGGGTCGGATACGAGTGGACTCGTTGCGGCTCCGGCACCTGTCGCGGCGCTGACCTGCGATGCGACGGGTGAGACGAGTGGCTACCGGACCAGGTCCGCGCTCGGCGGGCCGCTCGCGTCGCGCCCGGCGGACTCCGGGTCCTCGGCGCAGTAGCGGGACCACGCGTCGGCGAAGCGAGCACGGGCGAAGCCCTTGGCCTGGCGTCCCTCGTCGAAGCGGTAGTTGGCGGACTTGATGCCGAAGTCCTTCAGCAGCAGACCCAAGTAGCGCGGGGTCAGCCCGTTGGGCCCGTACTCCGCCCAGGGCGCTTCGGTGTTGGTGACCAGGATCTGGAGCAGGTTCTGGGTGCGCAGCACGTCGGGGTCGCCGAAGTGGGCGAATGCCTGCCGGATGTCTTGGAGCAGGCGCATCTTGAGGTTCGACTCGTCGTCCTGTCCCTCTTCCGCCGCACACATCGCCACGCACGCCGCTCGGGCCCGCTCCGGCCAGGCGTCGCCAGCGAGTTCCGCGACGAGCACCAGCGGCTCCCAGGTATCCGCCGCCCGGTCCTTGACCGGCATCTCCGGCACCACGTTCGCCGCTGTGTCCATCTGCGGGTGCAGCCACGCGGACAGCCGGTCGCGAAGGGCGTGCAAGGCGGGGATGTCCCGGCGGGAGCGGAACTGCTCCACCCTTTCCCCGTCCTTGCGGCGCTGCATCCGGACCACCACGGCCCGGTCCATGACGGTGTCCGGAAGGTCCCCGATCCCCGCGAGGGCCGCCATGGCGAACGTTGGGAACGACTGCGGCTTGTGCTCAGGGCCGGAGATGCGCAGCGCGGGCCGGTTGCGCTGGTGCCCCGCGTTCAGCAGGCCCCGCAGTTCCTCGTTCCGCTCCGCCGCCTTGACGCTGCCGAAGATCGTGTCGGCTTCGTCCACCAAGAGGGTGGGCGGGTCGTCGCCGATGGCGCGGAAGACCACAGCGGGACTGGTGTTGACCGTGATCAGCGGCTTGTGCACCGTCTCGGTGACCACATCCAGCAGCCGTGACTTGCCGCATCGCTTGGCGGGCCCCACAACGGCCAGGCGTGGCGCGTGCTGCAACGCGGGCTGGAGATGGCTGGCCGCCACCCACAGCGTGACGGCGCTGAGTGCCTCACTGCTGGGCAGGATCACGTAGCGGGCGATGGCCGCACGCAGCTCGTCCAGGAGCGCCGCGCCTTCGTCAGGCTCCGCATCCGCCGCTGTCGCGAGCGCCTCGGCCCGCTCCGGTGCTTCGGCGACCACGTTGCTGGCCCCCTCCGGGTCCGTTTCGGCCGCCTCCTCGACGGTTTCGTGGCCCTTGGCGGAGAAGACCTCCTGCGTCGGTGTTGCGAGCGGGGGCCGTACGGCTTCGCCGGATGCGGAATGTGGGTCAGGCGTGGCAAGTTGCATGAAGCAGCTCCTCGTCTGGCGGTTGCGGGCTTGCGCGCCCTGGCCGCCGGGTTGGTTCTTCACGGGCCGTTCCGGGGTTGCTGGGGCCTCCGGCGTTGCACCGCCGGGGGCCCGTTCCCGTCTCGCGGGGGCCGGGCCATCGCGAGGGAACACGGACCGTACGTCCACCCTCGGCAATAGTCCAGCGGAACTGTGTCAGTACAACGCAGAACATGCTGCTAGGTTGCCGCCCCTTCATGCCGCCAGTCCGAGCAGATCCAGCAGATCCGCCGTCACGACCCGGTAGGCGTTGCCCAGTCGCAGAACCTTGCACGGGTACGCGCCCCGCTTCGCCAGCTCATAGCCCTTGCTCCGGCCGAGTCCCAGTGCTCGGTTGCTTGTTTCCAGGTCAACAGCTACCGGGAGGCCGAGCAGCTCCTCCCGGCTCATCCCCTGTGACTGTCCGGCGTTCGACTCTTCGCGCATGCGGTGCGCCCTTTCGGTGCAGCCCTCGGCGAACGTGACCGCCACGTCCGGCTCCAGGCGTCTCCCTTCCAGGGTGGCCAAGCTAGTGTGTCGGTATGACACAGCACGGTTTCGATGATGAAGAGGACGACGTCCCGGAGTGGATGGACCGGGTCCAGGCGACCGTGGCGGGCGAAGTCCGGCGCAGAAGGAAGGAGAGGGGGTGGAGCGCACAAGACCTGGCGGACCGGTGCGAGCAGCTCGGGCATCCCATCCCGCGCAACGTGATCGCCAACATGGAGTCCGGACGCCGGGCCGGCCTGCCGCTGGTGGACGTCATGGTCCTGGCAGCGGCCCTGGAGACGTACCCGGTCTACCTGATCTTCCCGGTCGGATACGTCGACCAGACCCAGGAGCTCCCCTTCCAGCACCTTGTGCCCACCTGGGACGCCCTGCGTCGCTTCACCGGCGAGGAGGAAGTACTCGCCCACGACGCGGGCATGGTTCCCGACTTCGAGTTCCACGCCAGTCTCGTACGCACCGCCCTGGCCGCGCTCGAAGAAGAGGAGCAGGCCCGGTTCACGGCCAAGACGGCGACCGGCCGTGCCCAGCAGGAAGAGGCCGAGCGTCGACGGACCAAGTACGCCGACCAGGCCGTCACCGCCAAGTACGAACTCCGCCGCCTCCGCGCGGAAATCCGCGACGCCGGAGCCACCCCGCCCGACCTGCCACCCGCACTCGGCGACGTCGATCAGACCGAATCCAGCACCGCTTCCGACCCCGACCAGACCCCGGAGGAACGCCGTTGAAGGGCTCCACCCACCGCCGCTGCTACTGCCGCGACCCCGAGACCGGCAAACCGCTCGGCAAGAAGTGCCCCAAGCTCACCAGCCGCAAGCACGGCACCTACTCCATACGCCAGGAACTCCCGCCTCACGAGGACGGCACCCGACGCTCCTTCAGCCGGGCAGGCTACGAGAGCCTCAAGGCGGCCCAGGCCGACCTCGACCACGTCAGGGCCCTCATCGGCCTCACCGAAGCGGACGACGCCGAGGGCCTGGACCAGATCGCCGAGCTGCTGGAGGCGGTGGCCGACCAGAAGTCCCCGTTGCCGGACATCGAGTCGACCCGGCGACGCCTCAGCCACGGCCTGGACCTGACCAGCCGTCTCACGGTCGGCGAATGGCTGGACACCTGGCTGGCGGGCAAGAAGGGGCGGCAGAGCGCGATCAGCCGCGACGAGGGCAACATCCGGGTCCATCTCAAGCCACGCATCGGACATCTGCGCCTCGACCGCCTCCGGGTCACCCACCTGTCGGAGATGTTCCAGGCCATGGCCGAGGCCAACGTCGAAATCGCTGAGGGAAACGCCGCGCGACGCAAAGCGACCGAGGAACTCGCGCAGATCCCCTGGAAGGGGCGCGAGCCCCGCGCCCGACGCAAGGTCATGAAGGCCGCCATCGCCGAGATGGAGCCCTACCGCCGCATCGTCGGTCCGGCCACCCGCCAGCGCGTCCGCTCCACGCTGCGGGCCGCGCTCAACGCCGCGATCGCGCAGCAGCTCATCACCTTCAATCCGGCCGCCCACGTCGAGTTGGAGGCGGGCAAGCGCCCCAAGGCGCTTGTGTGGACCGAGGAGCGCATCCTCCACTGGAAGCGCACCGGCGAGAGGCCCTCACCGGTGATGGTCTGGACGCCGGAGCACACCGGCCGCTTCCTCGATCACGTCGCGGAAGACCGCCTGTACGCGCTGTTCCACCTGGTCGCGTTCCGCGGACTGCGACGCGGTGAGGCGTGCGGCCAGAGGTGGACCGACACCCGGCTGGACGCCGCACTCATCACGGTCGCCAAGCAACTCGTGGTGGACGGCTGGGAGGTCTACGAGGACGACCCCAAGACCGACGCCGGAGCACGCACCATCGCGCTGGACTCCGACACGGTCGGGACGTTGCGGCGACACCGAGCACAGCAGGACAAGGACCGCGAGGAGTGGGGGAGCGCGTGGGTGGAGACCGGCAGGGTCTTCACCCGGGAGAACGGCGAGATGCTCCACCCCGCCACCATCACGCGGCGTTTCATCGAGTTGTACGAGGAGATCGGTCTCCCTCCGATCCGGCTCCACGACCTGCGCCACGGTGCCGCGACGCTCGCTCACGCGGCCGGAGCCGACCTGAAGGACATCCAGGAGATGCTCGGCCACTCCTCGATCACCATCACCTCCGACACGTACACGAGCCTGCTCCCCGAGGCAGACCTGGCGATCGCCGAGGCCGCAGCCCGGCTGGTGCCTCGTGCCCGCGCCACCTCGGAGAACGCCGCTCCCGAAGCGGAGTCCCAGCCCGATGACGGTGAGAAGCCCGGCCCGGAGTCCGTGCCGGATGGTGATGATCCGTCGGGGGAAATTTAGGAGATCAACTCTCCGTCCGCTCACGCACCGCTCACGCAAACGGCCCCGGACGAGGAGTCCGAGGCCGGATGATGCGCCTTCCTGGGCGAGAAACCCCAGGTCAGCGGCGTAATGTGCGGTGCCCCCGGCAGGATTCGAACCTGCGACACCCGCTTTAGGAGAGCGGTGCTCTATCCCCTGAGCTACGGAGGCGGGGAGGCCCCGTCGAGGAGCCCAGGACAGGTTAGCTGATCCGGCGTCGGGGTGGGGAACGAGAAAGGAGCGGGGGCCGGACGGCACGTCGGTACGGCAGTACGTCGGTACGTCCCGTCAGTAGGACAGCCCGTGCCCGAACCCGTAGAGCGTGGTGGACGGGGAGGCCAGGGCCGGGACGGTGACCGGGAGTTTGCCGCGTGGGGGCACCGTGCCGAAGAGGACGCGGGCGAGGGAGGTGAGGGCGGGCGCGCCGTAGGAGTACGTGGCGAGGTAGGCGGGGACCTCGGGGAAGCGGCGGATGTCGTACGGGTTGCGCACGGCCGCGACGATCACCGGGATGCCCGTGTCCATCAGCGCCTTCACCAGCGCCGCCTGGGCGACGCCCTTCTCCGCCCCCGCCGCGGCCGCGTTCGAGGACACCAGCACCACGTCGTGGGTACGCGCCACCGCCGCGGCCTCGTCGATCGCGGCCTGCTTCGGCACCGTGCCCGTCTCCAGGCCGGTCGCGGACTGCCCCTCGTACGCCGAGACCGCCGTCACCAGGTTCTTCACCTGCGTCGCACCCCACCCGGTGACCAGGACCGAGCGCGCGGTGGCGGGGGAGAGCGGGAGGACGCCCTCGTTCCGTACGAGGGTGACCGCGCGGTCGGTCAGGGAGGCCGCGGCGGAGAGGTGGGCCGCGCTGCCGACCGTACGGGCCGCGACGGTCTCGCTGACGAACGGCCGCGGATGCAGGCCGCGGCGCAGCTTGTGGGCGAGGATGCGCGTGACGGACGCGTCGAGCCGGGACTCCGTGACCTTGCCCGAGCGGACGGCGTCGAGGACGGCCGCACGGGCGACGTCGAGCTTCGGGGCCAGTACGAGCTGGTCGCAGCCCGCCTGGAGGGCCCTTACGGGGGCGATGTCCGGCGGGAAGTCGCCCGTCGCGCCGCCCATGTCGAGGGCGTCGGTGACGATGAGCCCTTCAAATCCCAGTTCCTCGCGCAGCAGCCCCGTGATGATCGGTTTCGACATGGTCGCCGGGACCCCGCTCGCGTCCAGGGCCGGGACGACGATGTGCGCGGACATGATCGTGTCCACGCCCTGCTTGATCGCGGCCCGGAACGGGGGCAGGTCGATGCGTTCCAGCTCCGCACGGCTGTGCGTGATCACGGGGAGGCCTGTGTGGCTGTCGGTCTCCGTGTCGCCGTGGCCGGGGAAGTGCTTGGCCGCGCTGGAGACGCCGCCCTCGTGGTAGCCCCGTACGGCCGTGGCCACCAGCGACGAGCACAGCGCGGTGTCCGACCCGAAGGAGCGCACGCCGATGATCGGGTTCTCGGGGTTGATGTTGACGTCCGCTACGGGGGCGTAGTTCTGGTTGATGCCCATGGCCGCCAGCTCCGCGCCGATGATCTCCGCGGCGCGCAGGGTCTCCTTGCGCGAACGGGTCGCCGCGAGCGCCATGTTGCCCGGGAACTGGGTCGCGGGCTCGACCATGCGGTAGACGACGCTGCCGCCCTCCTGGTCGATGGAGACGAGCAGGGGGACGCGGGCGCCGGTGCGGAGGGCGGCGCGCTGGAGCCCGTTGGAGAGCGCGGCGACCTGGCGGGGCTCGCGGACGTTGTCGGGGCCGCGCCGCGCGTCGAAGTAGATGACCCCGCCCGGCTGATACTTCGCGACGACCTCGGCGGGCGTCGCGACCCCGTACAGCGCCTGGTTCCTCGGGTGCGAGGTGTCGGCGGCCTGGCCGTAGACCTCGACCACGAAGAGCTGGCCGACCTTCTCCTCCAGCGACATCCTGCGCGTCAGGGCCCTGGCGCGGGCCTGTACGTCCGCTGAGGCCGCCGAGGCAGTCGCGGTCGCCGAGGCCGCCGCTGAGCTCTCTGACGCGCCTGTGGCGGCCGTGGACGCGCGGGCGGCACCCGTCACGCCGAAGGCCGCGGCGACTCCGGCGGCCGAGGCGAGCACCTGTCTACGGGTGGCGGACTGCTGCTGCGTCGAACGCGTCGGGCGCATCGGAGCTCCTCACAGGGCGCGGGTGGGACAAGGGCGGACACGGCTGATCGGGTGGAGCCGGGGGCTCGACGGTTCCGGTGGTCCGGACGGGCTGGACGGTCGGGGTGGTCGGGACGGGGCACAGGGATGCCCGAGGGGGGAGGGCGGGCATGTGGGGTTCGCCTTACGGGGTACGGCCCGCGGAGCCGTACCGAGTCCTACGGAGAGGCCACATCGTCGCAGCGGCCCGGGGCGGAAACCAGATGCCACACGGGACTTCATGGGTCCAGTCCACTGACGGCCCCGGGCCGCTAAGGGCTGCCCAGGGCCGTCAGTTGCTGCGCGGAGGCGCAAGAGGACGCTGGGGGCTCGGAGAGGCCCGAGGCCCAGGAGCACCGGAGGGGGCTCAGACGGAGAGGCCCGCCTTGAGCGCGGTGGTCATGCGCACGACGCGCTCCGCCTGGACGCGCGCTGCCTTGCGCGCGGTGTCGTCGACGGGGTTCTCGCCCTGCGCGTCGACGTGGGAGGTGCCGTACGGGTTGCCGTCGACGAACTTCGACGCGGCCGTGTAGCCGGGCGCGACCAGGATGCCGCCGAAGTGGTGGACGGTGTTGTAGAGGGCGAGCAGGGTCGACTCCTGGCCGCCGTGCAGCGTGGCGGAGGAGGTGAACCCGCTGTAGACCTTGTCGGCCAGCTTGCCCTCGGCCCAGAGGCCGCCCAGCTGGTCGATGAACTGCTTGAGCTGCGACGTCACGTTCCCGAAGCGCGTCGGGCTCCCGAAGATCACCGCGTCCGCCCACTCGACGTCCTCAGGGGCGGCCTCGGGGATGTCGGCGGTGGCCCGTACGTTCGCCGCCCACGCGGCGTTGGACTCGATCGCGGCCGGGGGTGCCAGCTCGGTCGCACGGCGCAGTCGCACCTCGGCCCCGGCCTGTTCCGCGGTGTTGGCGATCTCCTTGGCGAGGGCGGCGTTGGTGCCGGTCGAGGAGTAGTAGATGACGGCGACCTTGGCAGGGGCGGGAGTGGCCATGTGCGGGTGGCTCCGTTCGGGTTTGGGACAGGGGGCGGCGCAGAGACGGATGGGCGTCGGCCAGTGCCGGTGCCAGCGCTGGTGTCGGCGCCGGCGCTTGGCCGGGGGCAGTCGGACGGTGGGTTCACATGCTTATGCCCGATTCTGGACCGGAGTGGCCCACGGAGCATCCGTTGCCGGGGCGAGTGTCGCGCCGGATTCACCCGGCGGGGGCTCCATGGGCCCATGGGGGCCCTGTGGGGTCCTGCGGCGGCCTGCGGGGCCTTACGGGGGCCTGTGAACCCCCGCGTGTCCCCTGTGACGCAGGACACGTCGGAGCCCCGAAATAAACGGGGAAGCTTTCCCCGTTTGAGCCTGTGTCCCCGCAAAGCGGGGAGCCAGTCCCCGGAACGTTCCGGAAGCGGACCCCTACAGGGTTCTCCGTCTTCCGCGAGCGGACCGGAACCGGAACCAGAACTGGAACCGGGGCCAGGGAACGGCAGCAGACGGACCAGAGTCGAGGAGCCAGGCCATGGGCAGCATCGGCACCGCACCCGCGGCGAACCGCAAGCACGCGGCCCCGAAGGTGCGCGCGGACGCCACCCGTAACCGGGAGCGGATCATCTCCGCCGCCCGGGAAGCCTTCGTCATCCACGGGGCGGACGCGCCCCTGGACGAGATCGCCCGGCACGCCGGGATCGGCAACGCGACGCTCTACCGGCACTTCCCCGACCGCGACGCGCTCGTACGGGGCGTCGTACTCGCCGTGACCGACCGGATCGCCACCCGTGCGCGGGCCGCGATCCAGGAGGCGACGGCCGAGGCCGGAGGGGGCGGCGACGGTGCCGCCTTCGAGGCGGTCCGCCGCTTCGTCTTCGGTGCCGTGGAGGAGCGCGTCGGCGCGCTCTGTCCCATGCTCTCGGCCCGCTTCGACAAGGTGGACCCCGAACTCCTCGCCGCGCGTCAACGCCTGGAGGGGCTCGTCGAGGAGCTGATCGACCGCGCACAGCGTGCGGGGGAGCTGCGGCCCGATGTGGCCGTCGGAGACCTGATGGTCGCCCTCAGCCAGCTCACCAGGCCGCTGCCGGGCTCCGGCTGCGCCGAGATCGGCCGCTTCGTGGACCGTCACCTACAGCTCTTCCTCGACGGGCTGCGCGCCCCGGCGAGGTCCACGCTGCCCGGTCACGCGGCCACCCTGGAGGAGCTGCGCAAGGGCTCTTGAGACGGAACCAGGCGGAACCCGCCATGTGAACCGAACTTCCCTCCCCGTAGCGCTTCGTTTTCCCCGACCGGTTCGCCGGCAGACCGGTCCGGGGCCACTGGCTGACGCCGTCACCGCAGCCGAGCCGTACCCGCGCCGTACGCGCAAAGACGCCCGTACCCGCCACCCGTATCCGCGCCCTCCCCTTCCGTATCCGTAACCGAGGCTCTGGGCGGCCGTCCGCGGCCCGCGACCGACCGCCCGCACGACCCCGCCCGTCACTCCCTGGCGGCGACGCGCACCGTGACGCCACCCGGCGCCACGGCGCGGACCGCGCGCCATACCCGGCGCACCTGTGCCTGTGCACCTGTGTGTACCGGCGCATGTCATTTACGTGGCATTACGTCCTGTTTTCACTTACTCCGCACCGTGAGGTAGATCCACCCATGTCCGATTCCGTGAGACAGCTCGATCCGAGACGCTGGAAAGCGCTCGCCTTCATCGCCATAGCGCAGCTCATGGTCGTGCTCGACGCGACCATCGTGAACATCGCGCTGCCCTCTGCCCAGGCCGACCTCGGCATATCCGACGGCAACCGGCAGTGGGTCATCACCGCCTACGCCCTCGCCTTCGGCGGGCTCCTCCTCTTCGGCGGCAGGATCGCCGACCTGTGGGGACGCCAGCGCACCTTCGTCACCGGCCTGGTCGGCTTCGCTGCGGCCTCGGCGCTCGGCGGCGCCGCCATGAACACCGAGATACTGCTGGGCGCCCGTGCGCTCCAGGGCCTCTTCGGCGCGCTGCTCGCGCCCGCCGCGCTGTCCCTCCTCGCGGTGATGTTCACCGACGGCAAGGAGCGCGCCAAGGCGTTCGGCATCTACGGGGCCATCGCGGGCGGTGGCGGCGCCATCGGCCTGATCCTGGGCGGCGTACTGACCGAGTACCTGGACTGGCGCTGGACCTTCTACGTCAACATCCCCTTCGCCGTCATCGCGGCCGTCGGAGCCCTGCTCGTCATCAAGGAGCCCGCCGAGGCGCGCAACCGCTCCTCCCTGGACATCCCCGGAGTGGTGCTTTCGACGCTCGGCCTGGTGGCGCTGGTCTACGGGTTCACGCGCGCCGAGTCGCACGGCTGGGGCGACGGCGGCACCATCGCCATGTTCGTGTCGACGGTCGTGCTGCTGGCGGCCTTCGTCGCCGTCGAGGCGCGGGTGAAGGCCCCGCTGCTGCCCCTGCGCGTGATCACCGACCGGAACCGCGGCGGTGTCTACCTGTCGCTGGGCCTCGCGATCATCGCGATGTTCGGGCTGTTCCTCTTCCTGACGTACTACCTCCAGATCGTCAAGGGCTACTCCCCGGTGAAGACCGGGCTCGCGTTCCTCCCGATGATCGCGGGCATGATCACCGGTTCCACGCAGATCGGCGCCCGCCTGATGACGCGGGTGCAGCCGCGGCTGCTGATGGGTCCCGGCTTCGTGAGCGCGGCTCTCGGCATGCTGATCCTGACGCAGATGGAGGTCGACAGCTCGTACGCGACCCTCATCCTTCCGGCACAGTTGCTGCTCGGCCTGGGCATGGGCACGGCCTTCATGCCCGCCATGTCGCTGGCCACGCAGGGTGTGCGGCCCGCCGACGCGGGGGTGGCCTCCGCGATGGTCAACACGTCGCAGCAGGTGGGCGGCGCCATCGGTACGGCCCTGCTGAACACGATCGCGGCCAGCGCCACCACGTCCTACGCGGCGGCGCACGCGGCAGGGGCCACCACTGAGCCCGCACGCCGTCTGCTCACGCTCCAGAGCATGGTCCACGGCTACAGTTCGGCCATCTGGTGGGCCGTCGGCATCCTCCTGACCTCTGCCGTGATCGCCGTGACGTTGGTGACGACGCGCGGTGGCCAGGGCGGGAGCGCGGCAGCCACTGACGGGTCCGACGATGCCGCGCTCGGCGACGACAGCGCCGACGAGGTGGAGGCGCAGCGCATACCGGTGATGGTGCACTGAGCGTCCGCTGATGAGTGCCTGAGTGCCTGAGTGCCTGAGTGCCTGAGTGCCTGAGCGCCTGAGCGGCCTGAGCGGCCTGAGCGCGCCGAGGGCCCCGTTCCCCAGGGAACGGGGCCCTCGGCGCGCGGGTGGGGGCCGCGGCCCGGAGTTGTCGAGGACTGCTCGAGGGCTGCTTCTCGAGGGCTGCTCAGAGCCGCTTCGCGTAGTAGTGGACGTCATGGAAGCGCCCGAATTTGCGGCCCGCTCCGTCCAGCGTGCCGACGTGCTCGAAGCCGAAGCGGCGGTGGAGGCGGACGGACGCCTCGTTCGGAACCACGATCCCGGCGAACGCGCGGTGCAGATCCTGGCACTCCAGGGCCTCGAAAAGGTGCTTGTAGAGCAACGTTCCGAGACCGCGGTCACCCGCGTCGGGAGCCAGGTAGACGCTGACCTCGACAGAGGTGTCGTAAGCGGGTTTCGGGCGGAACTGGCTGCTGGTGGCATAGCCGAGCACGCGAGAGGTACCGGTCTCCAGCGCAACCATGAGGCGGTGCGGACCGTCTTCCAGATGGGAGAGCAGCCAAGGACGTCGCTCTTCCGGGGTGAACGGTTCGATGTCGAATGTGATCGGCGTCTCACGGACGTAGTGGTTGTAGATGTCTGTGAGCGCCCCTAGGTCACCCTCGACGCCCCCTCTGACCAGTACCTCCGCGACGTCCGCCACCGTGGCCTACCCCCTTCGTTGGCCGGACAGGGTACTGCATGATCGGGAAAATGATGCGCGAGTTTGGGAATTCTGTCCGGATTCCCCTCGTTGAATCCATCAGATGCAGGGCACTCGGAGAGTGTCCGAAGCAGCCACCCGGCCAGTTTTGAGTCCACTCGCAAGGGAGCACGCATGGCAACCCGTGCCGTCGCCCGTCGTCAGGCAACCGCGACCGGTGCCAATGACACGGCAAGCAGTGTTCGCGCCGCAGGCAGCGAAGTCGCGGACCGCGACCTGGTCGGCATGTATCTCGACGAGATCGCCCGCACTCCGCTGCTCGACGCGGCGAAGGAGGTAGAGCTCTCACTCGCCATCGAGGCGGGGGTGTACGCGCGTCGAATACTGGACGGGGAAGAGAAGCCCCTGACCTCGGACTCGGCGAGCGCGACAGCGTCCCGTGAAGAGCTGGAAGGCGTCGTCGCGGAGGGCGAGCGGGCGAAGGACGTCTTCATCCGCTCCAACCTCCGCCTGGTGGTGGCCGTGGCGCGGCGTTACCCGCGCAGCGGGCTGCCGCTTCTGGACCTCATCCAGGAGGGGAACGCGGGCCTGGTCCGCGCGGTCGAGAAGTTCGACTACACCAAGGGCTTCAAGTTCTCCACGTACGCGACGTGGTGGATCCGGCAGGCCATCACGCGGTCGATCGCCGACCAGTCCCGCACCATCCGGCTGCCCGTCCACCTGGTGGAGGAGCTGGGCCGTATCCGGCGCGTGCAGCGGGAGTTCAACCGCGAGCACGGCCGCGAGCCCGAGCCCGAGGAGATCGCCTCCGAGCTGAGCTCCACGCCCGAGCGCGTCACCGACGTGCTGGACTGGGCGCGCGACCCGGTCAGCCTCAACATGTCGGTGGACGACGAAGGGGAGACCCAGTTCGGCGATCTGCTGGAGGACACCTCGGCGGCCTCGCCCGAGCAGTCGGTGCTGACGCTGCTGCGCCGCGAGGAGCTGGACGATCTCATCGGCCGCCTCGACACCCGTACGGCCTCGATCATCAAGGCGCGGTACGGCATGGTCGACGGCCGCGAGCGCACCCTGACCGAGGTCGGCAAGCAGCACGGGCTGACCCGGGAGCGGATTCGCCAGATCGAGAAGCATGCCTTGCTGGAACTGAAGAAGATGGCCCACGACACGGGCTTCGACGAGGCGGCGTAACCGCGCACAACCGACGGCCGCCCTCACCGGAGACGGCGCGAAAGCCGCCGCCCACCCCCTGAACTGGGGTGTTGCAACGACCACTAGAACCCAAGCCCCCGAGGGTCGGGGCTCTCTGCTGTCCGGGGAAGGGCTGGGGGCCTCTGAGGCGGGGCGGGGCATGGCCCCGCGCTGGGGGCGAGGGGGTGCCCCTATGGGTTTCGTCAACCTGTGGGGGTGGGGTGGGGGTCGTAGAGGGTGCCGTCGCGGAGCATGGCGAAGAGGACGTCGGCTCGTCGTCTGGCGAGGCAGAGGAGGGCTTGGGTGTGGTGTTTTCCCTGGGTGATCTTCTTGTCGTAGTAGGCGCGGGAGACCGGGTCGGCCAGGGCTGCGAACGCGGAGAGGAAGAAGGCCCGTTTGAGCTGTTTGTTTCCTCGTCGGGAGGGTTGTTCGCCGCGGATGGAGGAGCCTGAGCTTCTGGTGGCCGGGGCGAGTCCTGCGTAGGCGGCGAGGTGGGCTGCGGTGGGGAAGCTGCCGACGTCGCCGATGTCGATGAGGATGCGGGCTCCGGTCCTGACGCCGATGCCCGGCATGGACGTCAGGACCTGGGAAAGAGGGTGGGCCTCCAGCAGTTCCTCGATCCGGTGGGCGAGGAGTTTGCGCTGGTCGAGGACTGCCTGGAGGGATCCGGCGAGGCTGGGGACGATCAGTGCGGCAGCGTCGGTGCCGGGGACGACGACGGTCTGTTCGTCCAGTGCGGTGAAGATGTCGGCGACCAGACGCTCGGCCATCCGCGGTGCTTTGGGGCGGATCAGGTTGACCAGTTGGCGTCGTCCGGCCTTGCGGAGGAGGGCCGGGGAGCCGAACTGGTCGAGGAGCTTGAGCACGGCCGGGTGCTGTATGCGTGGTCCCAGGACCCGTTCCAGGGGAGGGATGGATCTGGGTGAGCAGGCCCCGCAGGCGGTTGCTGACGCGGGTGGCTTCGCCTGCCAGGTCGTCGTCGAAGCCCACGATCATCTCCAGTTCGGCGACCGCTTGATCGGAAAGCTCGATGGTCCGCAGCGTGTGCGGCATCGAGCGGGCGGTATCGGCGATGATGAACGCGTCCCTCGCGTCGGTCTTGGCCTCGCCGGGGTAGAGATCGGCGATCCGCCGCATCGCGAGTCCGGGCAGGTAGGCCACCGGGCAGTCCATGTCGCGGGCGACGGCCAGGGGCAGGGCGCCGATGGATGCCGGCTGGTCGACCACCACCAGCACGGTCTTGTGTTTGGCCTGGAGTTTCGCGAAGACCTCGCGGAGCTTGGGTTCGCTGTTGGGCAGGCGCTTGTCGAAGGCTTTCTTCCCGGCCGGGGTGACGGCGGTGGCGTGGTGTTCGCCCTTGCCGACGTCCAGGCCGAGGAAGGCACCGATGTCGCTGACGTCGATCACACGCTTCCTCCGGTCGTTCCATCGCCCGGCCGTGCCATGGCACCGATCGCCACATCCACATGACGAAGAGCCTCCCGGCCTCCGTGGAAGCCGGTGGTCATGCCCCTAATCAGCGGTCTGTCGATGCCTCCGGAGCGGGTGACACCACCCCCCGGGCCATACGTTCGACAGGGGGAGAAAGTCATGCCAGCTTCAGAGGCCGGGCGCCCCATTGCGGAGCCACCAAAAAGGTAATGGGGGAGGGGGAGGCGAGACGAGGTGGGTGTCCGGTTGGGTCTGCGCGGGTGCCCGAGTCTGTTTACTTTTCCGTTCGGCGGTCGTAACGTGACGAGGAAACCACAGGAACGGGCAGTGAACGGACTCAAACCCACATGTACGCACCGGAGCGCCAGCAGGAGATCCTCCGCCTCGCCCATGAGCGCGGACGGGTCGACGTGCCCTCCCTCGCGGCGGAATTCCAGGTCACCCCGGAGACCGTACGCCGCGACCTCAAGGCCCTGGACCGCTCCGGACTCGTACGACGGGTGCACGGCGGAGCCATCCCGGCCGGGCGGCTCGACTTCGAACCCGACCTGAGCGAACGCGAGTCCTCCGCCACCGAGGAGAAGGACCGCATCGCGCAGGCGGCGGTCGAGGAACTGCCCTCCGAGGGCAGCGTGCTGCTGGACGCGGGGTCCACCACTGCCCGGCTCGCCGCGGCCATCCCGGTGGAAGCGGACCTGACGGTCGTCACCCATGCCCTGCCCCTCGCGGCCCGGCTCGCCGACCACCCTGGCATAGACCTGCACGTCGTCGGCGGACGCGTACGACACCGCACCCGCGCCGCCGTCGACGCCTGGGCCCTGCGCACCCTGGCCGAGATCAACGCCGACGTCCTTTTCCTGGCCACCAACGCCTTCTCGCTCGACGGCGGCCTCACCACACCCGACCTCGCCGAGGCGGCAGTGAAGCGCGCCCTCATCGCGGCGGCCGGAGGCACCTCGCCAGGGGGGTGGGGCAAGGTCGTGCTCCTGGCGGACTCGACGAAGTTCGGCCGGACCCACTTCGCCCGCTTCGGCGACCTCTCCCACGTCGACCTGCTCATCACCGACACCGGCCTCAGCCCGGACGACGCCCGCGCCATCGAGCGTCAGGGCACCCACGTAAGGCGCGTTTGAACCCCATGACCGTCATCAACACCATCCTCACCGTCACCCCGAACCCCAGCCTGGACCGCACCTACGAGATCGCGGCCCTGGACCGCGGCGCGGTGCTGCGCGCGAGCACCGACCAGGTCGACCCGGGCGGCAAGGGCGTCAACGTCTCCCGCGCGGTGGCCGCCGCCGGACTCCGCACCGTCGCGGTGCTTCCGGTCGGGGGACCGGAAGGGGCACTGCTGGCGCGGCTGCTCGGCGACCTGGGAATCGAGGTGGCGGGCGTGCCCGTTCGCGGCTCCTCTCGGGTCAACATCTCACTCGCCGAACCGGACGGCACCCTCACCAAGATCAACGCCGCAGGGCCCGAGGTGTCCACGGACGAGGCGGAAGCACTGCTGGAGACGGTCAACGCCCATGCGTCGGCGTCCGGCGTCGGCTGGATCGCCTGCTGCGGCAGCCTGCCCCGGGGCTTGGCACCCGAGTGGTACGCCGAACTGGTCGCCCGCGCCCACTCGATCGGCGCCCGTATCGCACTCGACACGTCGGGCCCAGCGCTGGGCGCCGCACTACGGGAACGCCCGGACGTCGTGAAGCCCAACGCCGACGAACTGGCCGAGGTCGTCGGCCGCCCGCTCGCGACAGTGGGCGACGCGGTCAAGGCCGCCGAAGAGGTACGGGCCGCAGGCGCCCGCACCGTACTTGCCAGCCTCGGTGCCACCGGGCAACTCCTGGTCGACGGCACAGGCACACATTTCGCCAGCGCCCCCGTCGAGGCCGTCCGGAGCGATGTCGGAGCCGGTGACGCCTCGCTCGCGGGTTTCCTCGCGGCGGGCGGTGCAGGGGCCGACGCGCTGGTCTCCGCCGTCGCCCATGGAGCCGCTGCGGTCCAGTTGCCCGGCAGCCAGATGCCGACGCCCGCCGACCTCCGCCAGGACGCGGTTCGCGTCACCGCCGATGTCCCCCTCGACCACCCCTTGGGCCACCCCCTACTCCCCGAAGTGCCCGACAGCGCCAATGGAGCCGTGCGATGAGCCAGTTGATCAATGCGGAGCTGGTCGACCTCGACCTGACCGCCTCTACCAAGGAAGAGGCCGCGCGCCTGCTCGCCCAGCGCATGGTCTCCGAGAGCCGCGTCACGGACCTGGAGGGATTCCTCGGTGATGTGGCGGCCCGCGAGGAACAGATGCCCACCGGCCTCGAAGGCGGCATCGGCATACCCCACTGCCGCAGCGCCCACGTCACCGAGCCCACGCTCGCCTTCGGCCGTGCCACCACACCCGTGGACTTCGGTGCCACAGATGGCCCTGCCGACCTGATCTTCCTCATCGCCGCCCCCGACGGTGCCGACAGCGACCACCTCACCATTCTGTCCAGCCTTGCCCGGCACCTCATGGACGGGGAGTTCACCGGCGCCCTCCGTGCAGCCGCCGACCCAGAGCAGGCGGCAGCCCTCATCCGGGGCGACGCATCAGCGGAGGAGACCACGCCCGCCCCGGCCGCCGCCGCGTCCTCAGAGGGCGGGTCCCCAGCGCCGGACGAGTCGTCCACCGAACCCCGCGAGGGCGCGACCGGCGACCCCGAGCCCCGCGAGAGCGACCCTCGCGATGAAGCGGCCTCCCTCCCCGAGTCGCCCGAGAACACGTCCGGCGAGGCTCACACCCCCGGAGCAGCGCCCAGTACCGGGGAAGGCCGCCCCTTCCGCATCGTCGGCGTGACGTCGTGCCCCACCGGCATCGCCCACACCTACATGGCCGCCGAGTCCCTGGAACGCGCTGCGGGGGAAGCCGGAGCGGAGATCGTCGTCGAGACCCAGGGCTCCGCCGGGTTCGAACGGCTCGCCCCCGACGTCATCGCCGCAGCCGACGGCGTGATCTTCGCCCATGACGTGGAGGTCCGCGAGAAGGAACGCTTCGCGGGCAAGCCCACCGTCGACGTCGGTGTGAAGGCAGCCATCAACCGGCCGGCTGAACTCATCGAAGAGGTACGCGGCAAGGCGGAACGCGGCGAGAGCAGTGCTCCCGCCTCCGTGGCACCCATGGACAACGAAGCCGAGAGTGGGGACGGCTTCGGCACCCGGCTGCGTAAATGGCTGATGACCGGCGTGAGTTACATGGTCCCGTTCGTCGCCGCGGGCGGCCTCCTCATCGCCCTCTCCTTCGCGCTCGGCGGATACGAAATCACCGAAGCCAAGTCCGTGGCCGACCACTTCGTGTGGACCGAGGTCCATAGCTGGGCCGCTCTGCTCAACCAGGTCGGCAGCCTCGCCTTCAGCTTCCTCGTGCCCGTACTCGCCGGATACATCGCCTACGGCATGGCCGACCGGCCCGGCCTGGTGCCCGGCTTCGTGGGCGGCGCCATCGCTGTCCAGATCGAGGCCGGGTTCCTCGGCGGTCTCGTGGCAGGTCTCCTCGCCGGGGCCGTGGTGATGGCGATCCAGAAGGTGAACATCCCGCCCGTGCTGCGCGGCATCATGCCCGTCGTGGTCATCCCGCTGATTTCGTCGGCGGTCGTCGGGACGCTGATGTTCGTGGTGATCGGTACGCCCATCGCCACCGCCCAGAAGGCCATGACCGACTGGCTCGGCGGCCTCACCGGCGCCAACGCCATCCTCCTGGGCCTGCTCATCGGCCTCATGATGTGCTTCGACCTCGGTGGCCCCGTCAACAAGGTCGCCTACGCCTTCGCGACCGGCGGCATCGCCACCGCGGACCCGGGCAACGGCAGCCTGATGGTGATGGCCGCGGCAATGGGCGCAGGCATGGTCCCGCCGCTGGGCATGGCCCTGGCCACAACCGTGCGCGGCAAGCTCTTCAACAAGGCCGAGCGTGAGAACGGCAAGGCGGCATGGGTGCTCGGCGCCTCCTTCATCACCGAGGGCGCGATCCCCTTCGCCGCCGCTGACCCGCTGCGCGTCATCCCCTCCTCCATGGCGGGCGGCGCCGTGACCGGGGCCCTGACGATGACGTTCGGGAGCACTCTCCGGGCCCCGCACGGCGGCATCTTCGTCGTGCCGCTCATCGGAACGCCGCTGCTCTACCTGGTCGCCATCGCGGCCGGTACCGCGGTCACCGCGGCGCTCGTCATCCTGCTCAAGGGAGTTGGCGCCCGTAAGCACGCCGCCGATGGGCGGGAGGCCGACCGGAACGTGCAGCCCGGCGCCACCACCGGGGCGGGAGCGGCCCAGGCCGACCCCGGCTCCGCGAACGGCACCGACGGCAAGGTCGGCGTTCCCGCCTGACACCTTGTCGGACAGCCGCCGCCGGGCCTCCGGCGGCGGCTCCGTCCGCTCCATACGTCGTCGGCCCGGAAACCGGCAGAGGCGTCCACGTCCCTGCTCGTGCCCATCCACGTGCCCTGGCAGGGCTTCAGTCCGGGGCATCGGCACCGCGCCCAGGACGGCACCGGGGCCGAGCCCGCGCCGGGACGACCGGGGCACGCTCGGCGCGTTCAGTCCTGGCGCCTCGCGCCGTAGAGGTCGCCGTACGACGGGAAGATCCCGCCCGGGGTGTCCACGCTCTCCGCCGCCAGGACCGCATTGACCACCGCACGGGTCAGCACATCCGCTCCGGCCGCCAGCAGGTCGTTCAACTCGCCGTCCCCCAGAGCCCGCTCCTCCGTGGCCATCGCGAAGATGGTGTCCCCGTCGTGCATCAGGTGCACCGGCCGGACCGCCCGGGCCAGGCCGTCGTGCGCAGCGCCCGCCAGCTTCTGGGCCTGCGGCCGGGTCAGCCCGGCGTCGGTCGCCACGACGGCGAGAGTCGTGTTGAGCGGTGGCCGCAGGGGCCCCGCCGTGCGCCTTGCCGTCTCCTCCCTGGCCTCGGTCAGTCGCCGCATCGCCTCCGCGTGCGTGTCCTCCTCCGGCGCCTGGGGGCGGCCGCCGAACAGCTCCCCGTACAACGCGCCCGTCACCGGGTCCAGCGCCGAGCCCGCCGCGTTCACCACGGCCAGCACGCCGACCGTCGTGCCCGACGCCAGCACCGTGCTCGCCGAGCCGACCCCGCCCTTCAGCCCGCCCACCACGGCGCCGGTCCCCGCCCCCGTACAGCCCTGCGGCACGGGCGCGCCCGCTTCCGTACGGAAAGCGGCCTCCGCTGCCTCCCGGCCCAGGTCCGGGCCCGGCCGGGCGCTCCACTGGCCTCCGCGTCCCAGGTCGAACAGGACCGCTGCCGGGACCACGGGCACCACCTGCGCCGGGTCGGGACCGACCTGGACGCCGCGGCCGTGTTCCTCCAGCCAGCTCATGACGCCGGAGGCGGCGTCCAGCCCGAAGGCGCTGCCGCCGGTCAGCGTCACCGCGTGGATCCGTTCCACCAGGTTCCGCGGATCCAGCGCGTCCGTCTCCCGGGTGCCGGGGCCGCCCCCGCGTACGTCCACCGCTGTCACAGCCCCGCCCTCCGGCGCCAGCACCACCGTCGTGCCCGTCAGCCAGCCGTCCCCGGCCCTCTGCGCGTGTCCGACCCGCAATCCCCGTACGTCCGTGAGTGCGTCGTGTGTCTCCATGTGGCATGGATACCAGTGCGGCGGGGCCGCCGTACCCTTGAAGAATGAGCACGAGCCCGCAACAGCCTGGCCGGGGCCCGCGGCAGCCGGGCGATTCCATCCGGCGCGAACCGGCCGATCCGGCTGCCGCGCTGATCTTCGACGACCCGCTGAGTCTGCCGTCCTCGGACGACACCGACCGTGGCTGGGGCGACCGGCCCTCCGGCGGAACCGGGGCCTCCGGTGACGCGGGTGCGGCAGCCGACCTCGCCCGTTTCCTGGACGAGAAGCCGCCGCACCACATCTGACCGCGCCACCTCTGGTGCGGAGCGTGGGCCGACGCGGTGACCCGGGTGCGGGCGCCGCTCACGGACGCCGCCCGCGTTGGGTTTCGCACGTTTCCGCTACGGGCGGTTCTCTCGGCCCGCGTGGTTTCTCCGCTGGGCGCTACTTCTCCATGGAGGCCGGGCCGCTGCCCGTGCCTCCGGTACCGTCGCTCGAGCTGTCCGGAGAGGCCGTCGAGGCTGGGCCGGGGGAGTCCGCGTCCGGAGCCGTCGCACCGTTGCGCTGGGCGACGAGCGCGTCGCGGATCTCCGTCAGCAGCTCGACCTCGGTCACCTCGTTCGGCATCTCGTCGAGCCCGGCCTTGGCCGCCCGGCGCTCCTTGTACTTGCTCATCGGCAGGATCATGAGGAAGTACACGACCGCCGCGGTGATCAGGAACGTCAGCGAGGCGCTGAGCACCGGACCCCACTTGATCGGCACACCGCTGATCACTTCGCCGGTGGTCTCGTTCACCTCGCACGGGGACTTGAGGCAGGACTCGTACTGGTCCAGATCCTGGGTGCCGATCGCGCCCACCAACGGGTTGATGAGTCCCTTGACGATGGCGTCCACGATCTTGCTGAAGGCAGTTCCGACGACGACGGCAACGGCCAGTTCGACCACGTTGCCCCGCATCAGGAATTCCTTGAATCCCGCCAGGAGTCCTGTCTTCCCGCTCTCGGCGGCTTTCTGCTCGCTCAACGAACTGCCTCTTCCCGAACCAACTGATCCAACTGCGTACACGGCGCACGGAGCGGGCCACACGCGAAGCCAGCGCGTCCAGAAGCCTCAGCACAGTGTCACCGCCAGTCGGGAGGTGGCAGCCGCGCCGACGAGTTCGGTCGCCGTTTTTCGCGGCACCGCGAGCACGACAAGCGCCCCGTCGCCCGGGACAGTGTCGCCGGACTCGGGGACATCAGCCACTCGGACATTACGTGCCACTACTCGCGCAGAAGCCGACTCCCTGCTGCTCGCGATCACGTCTACCCGGTCATTGCGTTCCAACAACCGGACGGTCGCCGCGTCCGAGATTCGCACCGGTGCGATGACGGTGGCACCCTCAGCGTCGCCGACCCGTTTCCCTTCCGGACGGACAAGGGAACGGCTGCCGGAATCCGCACCCGCCCCGGCCCCTTGCGGCGGCGCCGACGTGGTCTGGCCGTCTTCCGTACGGGGAGTGGAGGCCAGCAGAGCGGTCGCCGCGACCGCTGCCGCGACGGCCAGCAGCCGTCGCCTTCTCCGCATGAACCGCCGCAGCCCGTAGCGTCCACGCCCGGCCCGTACCGGTGTGAATTCCGGCACAGTGCGACGGGAGAGCGGGGGTTGTGGGGATCGGACGGGTTCTCTCGCGCCACCTGAGCCGGGCGCACGCCTGGGGTCGAAGTCCTGGGACACGACGCTCACCGCCTGCGGTCGAAGAAGTCGGTCTACCGCAGCTACAGTGCAGGCTTTCCGGAAATCCCGCTGGCGCCTGTGGCTGGCCGGGCCACTGTGGAAAACGCGTTCACCCTCACGCGTCCAACCGGTCTCACCCGGCATTCAGAACCTCAGCGGTCCCGCCCCCTGCGCGCGCCGGTGACGTTCCCGAAGCCTCCGAGTACCGGGCTGCTCCGGCGGCCCGGTCAGTCCCAGCTCGGTTCGGCCAAGCCCGGTCTCATCAGCCGGACCTGGGCAGGCTCCCTCACGGCAGCGTGATCCCGGTATCGAGCCCGGTCAGCGCGTTGCCGCAGCCGCAATCGCGCTTGGCGGGCAGCTTCCCGACAGCGTTGAAGAGCACCTCACGCAGTCGCCCGACGTTCTCGCCGAAGACTCGCAGGACCTCCTCGTGCGAGACGCCCTCGCCGGTCTCCGCGCCCGCGTCGAGGTCGGTGACGAGAGTGAGGGAGGAGTAACAGAGTTCCAGCTCACGGGCGAGCACGGCCTCGGGGTGGCCGGTCATGCCGACGACGGCCCAGCCCTGCGCGGCGTGCCACTGCGACTCGGCGCGAGTGGAGAAACGGGGTCCCTCGATGACGCACAGCGTGCCCCCGTCGACCGGCTCCCAGCCGTACTCGCGCGCGGCGGCCAGCGAGGCTTGGCGTCCGGCCTCGCAGTACGGGTCCGCGAAGCCCAGGTGGACGACGTGGGGGACGCTGCCGTCGGGGAGGGGATGGCCGTCGTAATACGTCTGCACGCGCGACTTGGTGCGGTCCACCAGCTGGTCGGGCACGAGCAGAGTGCCGGGCCCGTACTTGGTCTGGAGCCCGCCGACCGCGCAGGGCGCCAGGACCTGACGCACGCCCGCGGCGCGCAGAGCCCACAGGTTGGCGCGGTAGTTGATGCGGTGCGGCGGCAGGTGGTGCTTGCGGCCGTGCCGCGGCAGGAAGGCGACCCGTCGGCCCGCCAGTTCGCCGAGGAAGAGCGAGTCGCTCGGCTCTCCGTAGGGAGTCTCGACAGTGACCTCTGTCACGTCGTCGAGGAATGAGTAGAAGCCGGACCCGCCGATGACGCCGATCTCTGCCTGTTCGCTCATGCCGCTCACCCTAAGGGCCGCCGCGCGGGCAGTGGATGGGGGCCGTACACGCGAGAGCGGGCGCCCTGCGACAGGGCGCCCGGCATCAAGCGTGGGTGAGGCTGGGCCGTGGCCGGGACGGGCAAAGCTCGGGCAAGGACCGAGTGGAGAGGGCCGGGAGCCGTTGTGGCGGTCGGTCGGCAAGCCCGGTGACCGGTCTCCGGTCAGGCGGCCGAACTGCTCGCCTTGCTCGTGCTCTTGGAGTCGCCCTTGCTGGACGTGCTCGACGAACCGGAGTCCGAGGAGGACGAGGAGCTGGACGGCGAAGAGGACGAGGACGTCGAGGAGCTGGAGTCGCTGTCGCTCTTGGACGAGGAGTCCGAGGAGCCCTTCGAGGCCGGGGTGCTGCTCGACGTGGAGCTGCGGCTGTCGTTGCGGTAGAAACCGGAGCCCTTGAAGACGATGCCGACGGCCGAGAACACCTTCTTCAGGCGGCCCTCACAGTTGGGGCACTCGGTCAACGAGTCGTCGGTGAACTTCTGCACCACCTCAAGGCCCTCGCCGCACTCGGTGCACTGGTACTGGTAGGTCGGCACGTTCTTCCTCCTGGCACTCTCACTCGTTGAGTGCTAACGACGCTCCATAGTGCAGTATTCCCGCGCGTCAGTCCACTGCGACCGGCGTACGGTGACCGACTCCACGTGCCGTGACCCTCCCTTCGGAGGGTGTGACGAGCCGTCGGCGGAAGGCAACGAGCACGGTCAGAGCCAGTCCCGTGCCCACGAGCGGCGCGAGAAATCCGCTGCTCGCGCCGAAGCTGTCGGTGAGCTGTCCCGAGGCCGTCGTACCGGCCGCCTGGCCCAGTGCGACCGCGCCCGTCAGCCAGGTGAACGCCTCCGTGCGCGTGGTCGCGGGGACCAGCATCTCCACCAGCGTGAAGCTCGTGATCATGGACGGGGCGATGCAGAGCCCCGCGAGGAGGCCCAGGCCGCCCAGCAGTGGTGTCCACGGCCCCAGCTGCGCCACGCCCGCCAGGGCCATGGTCGCCAGCACGAGTGCGGGGTAGGCCGCCAGGAGGCGGGCCCGAGGGCTGCGCTTCCAGTGGATGGCGCCGACGGCGAGGGCCGCGAGCATGTTTCCGCCGGCGAAGACGCCGTAGAGCACACCGTTGATACCGGGCTGGCCGGAGGACTGCGCGAAGGCGGCCAGGGAGACCTGCATGCCGCCGAAAACCGCGCCGATGCCGAAGAGGAGCGCGATGAGCACGCGGACACCGGGCGCCGAGAGCGCGGACGCCCGCTTCTTCCGCGCCCGGTCAGCGCCGCCGTCGACGTCCTGACCCGCGTGCGGGGTGGCGTGGGACCTGTGGCGTGCTGGTACCGGCTGGGTGCGGCGCTGCGCCGCGAAGACCAGTCCGCCGAGCGTCATCAGCACGGCCTCCGCGATCAGCCCGGCCGCCGGATGTACGCCGGTGCACAGGGCCGTGGCGATGACCGGGCCCACGACGAAGGTGAACTCGTCCGTGACGGACTCGAAGGCCGCCGCCGTCGTCATCAGCGGAGAGCCCTCCAGCCGAGCCGCCCAGCGGGCACGCACCATCGGGCTGATCTGCGGGGTGGTCGCGCCCGCCGGTACAGCGGCGGCGAACAGGGACCACAAGGGCGCGTCCAGCAGTGCCAGCGCCGTCAGCAGGCCGATGAACAGGGCGTGCAGGAAGATGCCGGGCACCAGCACGGCACCTTGCCCGAAGCGGTCGGCCAGCTTGCCGCTCTGCGGGGCGAGCAGGGCCATGGCGACACCGGCGGTCGCCGATACGGCGCCGGCCGTGCCGTACGAGCCGGAGGTGTGCTCGACCAGCAGGACGATGCCGATGGTGAGCATCGCGAACGGCTGTCGGGCGAGAAAGCCGGGGACCAGGAACGTCCACGCGCCGCGGGTGCGCAGGAGCTGGCCGTATCCGGGGCGTGATGCGCCCTTGTCGCTGTCGTGAGAAGTGGTGGCCGGGGGTCTCACGGCCGGGCCTTTCTGCCACCTGGTAGCGCGGTTGATCACGTTCGGTCGCAGACGTTCCTACGTGAACGTGTTGTCACGCCCTTGCGTGAACGCGCCGAGGGCTGTCCTCTCGCGCATGACCTGTCCAGGCCGCGCCAGCCCTGCATCAGGCAGAGTCGGGTGAAACTTGCCTTCAAAAGGGTAACGGCTGACGGCGCGTCCCCGCGCGGGGCGGCGCCCCCGCGCAGTGCGGGAGCGCGGTGACCGGAGCACGCGCCCTCCTCCAGGAGCGCCCGCACCTGAGGCCTGCTCGCCCCTCGCCCCGCGTCTCAGTTCTCGGTGTCGAAGGCCCCACGGGCCACCGCCCCCTGGAGGGGACGGAAGGGGCAGTCGGGCCGCCCGCCACGTTCGCGTGCGCCGACCTGCCCCTCCCCGCCCTTCCGGGAGTCCCCGCCGTCCCTCAGCGCCGTAGGCCCGTGCTGCCGCCCGTGCCGAGCCAGCCCGCCAGCTTGCCGCCACGGCCGACGGCCAGGAGGCGCCGTTCCGCCGCGTCCCGTACCTCGTCCGTCGCCACCACCAGGAGTTCGTCCCCGTGCCGCAGCACGGTCGTGGGCAGGGGGACAAAGCTGGAGCCGCCCCGTACGACCAGGGTGACGGCGGCCCCGTGGGGCAGGCGCAGTTCCGTGACCTCCACGCCGTGCATCTTGGAGGCGCCCGGGATCGAGACCGACAGCAGATGACCGCGCAGCCGCTCCAGGGGCGCGGATTCGATGTCGACGTCGAGGGCCTCGGAACCGTTGCCGAGTTCCAGTTTGCGCGCGAACCAGGGCAGCGTCGGGCCCTGGACCAGCGTGAAGAGGACCACGAGCACGAAGACGATGTTGAAGATCCGCTCGCTGTCGTCCACTTCGGCGACTCTCGGAATGGTCGCCAGGACGATCGGCACAGCCCCGCGCAGTCCCGCCCAGGAGAGCAGTGCTTTGTCCTGCCAGGGGTGGCGGAACGGAACCATGCTGATGAGAACCGAAAGCGGACGGGCGACCACGGTCAGCGCCAGTCCGATGACGACCGCGGGCAGGAAGTCGTCGCCCAGGTCGTGCGGGGTGACGAGCAGGCCCAGCAGCACGAAGAGCCCGATCTGTGCCAGCCAGGCCAGTCCGTCGGCGAAGCCCCGTACGGCGGGTCGGTGCGGCAGCTTCGCGTTGCCGAGGATCAGCGCGCACACGTAGACGGCCAGGAAGCCGGAACCGTGTGCCAGCGCGCCACCGGCGTAGGCCAGGACGCACAGGGCCATCACGGCGATGGGGTAGAGGCCGGAGGCGGGCAGGGCCACACGCCCCAGGCCGAGCGCGCCCAGCTTGCCGACGGCCAGGCCGATCAGGAGGCCGATGGCCAGTTCCAGCAGGATCTCGCCCAGCAGCAGGTACCAGTGGTCAGGGCTGAAATCGAGCGTGGAGAAGGCGACGACGAGGATGACGACCGGGGCGTCGTTGAAGCCCGACTCGGCCTCCAGAACGCCCGTGAGGCGCTTGGGGAGGGGCACCCTGCGCAGCACGGAGAAGACCGCCGCCGCGTCGGTGGAGGAGACCACGGCGCCCATCAGCAGGGAGGTCTGCCAGTTGAGGCCGACCAGGTAGTGGGCTGCGCAGGCGGTGACCGCCACGCTCACGCCGACGCCCAGGGTGGAGAGTACGGCCGCGGCGGGTACCGCCGGGCGGATCTCGTGCCACTTGGTGCCGAGGCCGCCTTCGGTGAGGATCACGACGAGGGCCGCGTAGCCGAGCACTTGTGTCAGTTCGGTGTTGCTGAAGTCGACTCCGAGGCCGTCCTGCCCTATGGCGATGCCGATGCCCAGGTAGACGAGCAGGCTGGGCAGGCCGCTGCGCGAGGAGAGGCGTACGGCGACGACGGCGACGAGGAGGACCAGGGCGCTGAGGAGCAGCAGTTCGTTGAGACGGTCGACAGTCAGGGGCGGATCCTCTCTTCGGGGGCCTTGGCCTCGCTGCTTCGCCGCTCCGCCGCCGTCCCGGTCGGGAGGGTGGCGCGACGGCTCGCTGCCTTGTGGCGTGCTGGCTTCGCTGGGGTGTGGTCGGCCGTTTCCTTGACGATTCCTTTTTGATCTTCTTAGTTCGTTTGGGTAGCTAATAATTTACCATTGCTTGAACGTTCCAGCTTCGTAGCTGGTGGCTCGCTGCACGGCCGTGCGAGGGCTCGTCCTATGGTTGCTCCAGCACGGATCCGTCCGGGCCTTCACGCACAAGGTCCACCCTGCCGCTCGAAGGACAGCGATGCCCGCCAAGAAGACCTCGCGACGCGCCCGCCTGATCGTGATCGCAGTCGTGTTGCTGCTCGTGGCTGGCATCGGCGGCGGCACGTTCTGGACCATCAGTACGGTGCGGGACTCCTTCCCGCAGACGACCGGCTCCCTCAAACTCAAGGGCCTCTCCGACCCCGTCACGGTCAAACGCGACAGCAGCGGCGTCCCGCAGCTCTACGCGGACAACTCCAAGGACCTCTTCCAGGCCCAGGGTTATGTCCACGCCCAGGACCGCTTCTGGGAGATGGACGTACGCCGTCACATGACGTCGGGGCGGCTCTCGGAGATGTTCGGCGCGGGCCAGGTGGAGACCGACGCGTTCCTGCGGACGCTGGGCTGGCGGAAGGTCGCCGAGCAGGAGTACGCGAAGCTCTCCCCGGAGACCAAGAAGAACCTCCAGTCCTACTCGGCCGGCGTCAACGCCTACCTGAAGGACCACAAGGGATCCGCCGCCTCCGTCGAGTACGCGGCCCTGGACATCACGGGCGACTACTCGCCGCCGAAGTGGAGCCCCGTCGACTCCGTCGCCTGGCTGAAGGCCATGGCCTGGGACCTGCGCGGCAACATGTCCGACGAGATCGACCGCGCCCTGATGTCCAGCAGGCTGACCAAGGACGAGATCGAGGATCTCTACCCTGAGTACCCGTACGAGCGGAACAAGCCGATCGTCGACGGCGGCTCGGTCGATCCCGCGACCAAGGAGTTCGACCCGGAGGGCGGCGAGACGGCCTCCGAGAGCGCGTCGGGCCAGGGATACCAGCAGGCCGCCAGCAACGCGGGCACGCAGTTGGACCGGGTCTCCAAGAAGCTCGACGAGATTCCCTCGCTCCTGGGGCCCAACGGCAGCGGCATCGGCTCCAACTCCTGGGTGGTCTCCGGCAAGTACACGACCACCGGCAAGCCCCTGCTCGCGAACGACCCGCACCTGGCGCCGCAACTGCCCTCCCTCTGGTACCAGATGGGCCTGCACTGCCGCACCGTGAGCTCCTCGTGCCCGTACGACGTCTCCGGGTTCACGTTCTCCGGGATGCCCGGCGTCGTCATCGGCCACAACCAGGACATCTCCTGGGGCATGACCAACCTGGGCGCGGACGTCACCGACCTGTATCTCCAGAAGATCAGGGACGGCGGCTACGTCTACGACGGCAAGACCGTCCCGTACAAGACCCGCAAGGAGACCATCAAGGTCGCGGGCGGGAAGAACCGCGAGATCACCGTCCGGGAGACGAACAACGGGCCGGTCATCTCCGACCGTGACTCCGAGCTGCGGAAGGTCGGCGACGAGGCGCCCGTCGACAACGCGGCACCCGACCGCAGCGACGGCTACGCGGTCTCCCTCCGCTGGACCGCGCTGTCGCCCACCAAGTCCATGGACGCCGTCTTCGAGCTGAACAAGGCGTCGGACTTCAAGGAGTTCCGCGCGGCGGCCCGTGACTTCGCGGTCCCCTCGCAGAACCTCATCTACGCCGACGCCAAGGGCAACATCGGCTACCAGGCCCCCGGCCGCATCCCCGTCAGGGGCGCGGGCGACGGCCGCTACCCGGCGCCGGGCTGGGACCCGCGCTACCGCTGGAAGGGCTACGTCCCCCAGTCCGCGCTGCCCTGGGAGTACAACCCGGACCGCGGCTACATCGTGACCGCCAACCAGGCCGTCATCGACCAGGAGAAGTACCCGTACCTGCTGACCGAGGACTGGGGGTACGGCGCCCGCAGCCAGCGGATCAACGACCTGATCCAGTCGAAGGTCGAGGACGGCGGCAAGATCTCCATGGGCGACATGCAGACCATGCAGATGGACAACAGCAGCGAGATCGCCAAGCTGCTGGTGCCGTACCTCCTGAAGGTCGACGTCAAGGACAACTACGTCCGGGAGGCCCAGAAGCTCCTGGAGGGCTGGGATTACACCCAGGACGCCGACTCCGCCCCGGCCGCCTACTTCAACGCCGTCTGGCGCAACATGCTGATGCTCGCCTTCGGGAACAAGCTCCCCAAGGAGCTGCGGGTCAAGGGCGACTGCCTGAACGTGCGGCCCTCGGATGACTCCGGTCCCATCGACGACCTGGAGGGCAACGAGCTACTGGTACGCGAGTGCGGTGAGCGCAAGCCCGACTCGGCGCAGCCGGACGGCGGCGACCGCTGGTACGAGGTCGTACGGAAGCTCATCAAGAACCCCGACGACGAGTGGTGGAAGACCGAGGGCACCAAGCGCCGCCCCGGGGACAAGAACCGCGACGAGCTGCTCTCGCACGCCATGAAGGACGCGCGTTACGAGTTGACGGCCAAGCTCGGCAAGGACATCGACACCTGGAGCTGGGGCCGTCTCCACCGGCTGATGCTCAAGAACCAGACCATCGGCACCAACGGCCCCGGCTACATGCAGTGGCTGCTCAACCGCGGCCCCTGGGACCTCGGCGGCGGCGAGGCGGCCGTCAACGCCACCGGCTGGAACGCGGCGGGCGGTTACGACGTGACCTGGGTGCCGTCCATGCGCATGGTCGTCAACCTCGGGGACCTCGACAAGTCCCGCTGGATCAACCTCACCGGCGCCTCGGGGCACGCGTACAACTCCCACTACACCGACCAGACCGGAAAGTGGGCCAAGGGTGAGCTGCTGCCCTGGGCGTTCTCGGAGAAGGCCGTCGAGAAGGGCACCGAGGACAAGATGGCGCTGACGCCGTAGACAGCCGCGTCGGCCCGTAGAGGGCCGTGAAGCGGGCCGGGTTCCCCCGTGGGGCCCGGCCCGCTTCCTTTCCGGTCCCCGGTCCCCTTCGCTGCCCTGCCTCGCTCAGCCGTCCTGCGTCCCAGCCGCCCTGTGCCCCTCAGCCGTCGAACCGCCGCACACCCGACGGCGTCACCGCGGCGTGCACGGCCCTGTCGTGGGGCTCGGCCGGGACGTGGCCGATGATCTCGTCGTCGTACAGCAGGACCGTCAGCAGGGGCCCGCCCTCTCGCCCCCGCGCCCCCTCCGCCCCGGGGGCGGCGTGGGCGTCGAGGCGCTCCAGTACGCGGTCGTACGAGCCGCCTCCGCGCCCCAGCCGCATGCCCTGTCCGTCGACCGCCAGCCCGGGCAGCAGCACCACGTCCGCCTTGGTGACCGCTTCCGGGCCAAACCTGCTTCCGCCAGGCTCCAGGAGCCCCCGCCCGGCGCGTACGAGTGAGCCGGGGCCCTCGTACGCTCCCCAGTCCAGGTCGTTGTCGGGCAGCAGCACCGGAAGCAGAACCCGCACGCCACGGGCGCGCAGCGCGTCCAGGAGAGGGCGGGTTCCGGGCTCCCGGCCGACCGACACGTAGGCGGCGACGGTATCGGCCGCGGCCACCTCGGGAAGTTCCTGTGCCCGTTCCGCGAGAAACGCCGCCCTGGCCGACGCGTCATCGGCAGTCAACCGAAATCTCACCGCCAGGATGTCCTGTCGCAACATCCGCTTACTAGCGTGAATCTCGCTCACGTTGTGCCCAAACCCTTCCTGTGTCCACATAAGGCAACAAACACAGCGGACACTTACCTTCCACATAAAGTCAGTGGTTATGGTGCGGGACATGACTACTTCACGTACGAGGATCAGCAAGGCTGTCATCCCCGCAGCGGGCCTGGGCACCCGCTTTCTGCCCGCGACCAAGGCCACGCCCAAGGAGATGCTTCCGGTCGTCGACAAGCCCGCGATCCAGTATGTGGTCGAAGAGGCGGTCACAGCCGGCCTCTCCGACGTCCTCATGGTCACCGGCCGGAACAAGCGCCCCCTGGAAGACCATTTCGACCGCAACTACGAGCTTGAGCAGGTTCTTCGCGACAAGGGCGACGGAACGAAGCTCGCCCGCGTCGAGGAATCCAGCGACCTGGCGACGATGCACTACGTACGCCAGGGCGACCCCCGCGGCCTCGGACACGCCGTCCTCTGCGCGGCCCCCCATGTGGGTGACCAGCCCTTCGCCGTGCTGCTCGGCGACGACCTCATCGACCCCCGCGACCCCCTGCTCGCCCGGATGACGCAGATCCAGGAGCAGCACGGCGGCAGCGTCATCGCCCTCATGGAGGTCGACCCGGCGAGCATCCACCTCTACGGCTGCGCGGCTGCCGCGCCCACCGGGGAGGACGACGTCGTCAAGGTCTCCGACCTCATGGAGAAGCCCTCAGCCGACGAGGCGCCGTCAAACCTGGCGATCATCGGCCGGTACGTTCTCGACCCCGCCGTCTTCGAGGTCCTGCGCAAGACGCAGCCGGGCCGCGGCGGTGAGATCCAGCTCACCGACGCCCTCCAGGCCCTCGCCTCCGACCCGTCCCTCGGCGGCCCCGTCCACGGCGTCGTCTTCCGTGGCCGCCGCTACGACACCGGAGACAGGGGAGACTATCTGCGGGCCATTGTCAGACTGGCATGCGAACGTGAGGACCTGGGACCGGACTTCCGGGACTGGCTGCGCAGTTACGTCAGCGAGGAGATGTAGGGCATTGAGCAAGACCTGGTCGGTCGACGAGCACCTGGAAGACATCCTCCGCGGCGTCCGCCCACTGGAGCCCATCGAGCTCCAGTTGCTGGAGGCACAGGGTTGCGTCCTCGTCGAGGACGTCACCGTGCCCGTCTCCCTGCCGCCCTTCGACAACAGCTCGATGGACGGCTACGCGGTGCGCACGGCCGATGTCGAGGGCGCGAGCGAGGAGTTCCCCGCGGTGCTCACGGTCGTCGGGGACGTCGCCGCGGGCAGCGGAGACCTCCCCGCTGTCGGACCCGGCCAGGCCGCCCGCATCATGACCGGGGCCCCGCTGCCCCCAGGAGCCGAGGCAGTCGTCCCCGTGGAGTGGACCGACGGGGGGACAGGCGGCGGCCCCGCCGAGTCCATGACGCCCCGGGGCGAGTCCCCGGGCGGCGCGGAGGGCGAGGTCCGCGTCCACTGCGCGGCCACCCAGGGAGCGCACGTACGGTCGCGCGGAAGCGACGTCCAGGCGGGCGCGGTCGCGCTGAGCGCCGGTACGGTCCTGGGGCCGCCGCAGGTCGGCCTGCTCGCCGCCATCGGCCGCGGCACGGTCAAGGTCCGCCCGCGCCCGCGCGTGGTCGTGCTGTCCACGGGGAGCGAACTGATCCAGCCAGGGGAACAGTTGGCGTCCGGCCAGATCTACGACTCCAACAGCTTCGTGCTCACCGCTGCGGCACGCGCGGCGGGCGCGATCTCGTACCGCGTGGGTTCGGTCTCCGACGATCCCGAAACCCTCCGTTCGACCATTGAGGACCAGCTCATCCGCGCGGACATCGTCGTGACCAGCGGCGGCGTGAGCGTCGGCGCGTACGACGTGGTCAAGGAGGCCCTCTCCCAGATCGACGACGAGGAGGGGAGCGTCGAGTTCCGCCGCCTGGCGATGCAGCCGGGCAAACCCCAGGGCTTCGGACTGATCGGCTCCGAGCGCACCCCGATCCTGGCCCTCCCGGGCAATCCGGTGAGCGCGTACGTCTCCTTCGAGCTCTTCGTGCGCCCCGCCATCCGCACCCTCATGGGCCGCGATCCCGTCCGGCGCACGCCCGTACGCGCCCGCTTGGAGAGCGAGAAGCCGCTCACCTCGGTCGAGGGGAAGCGCCAGTTCCTGCGCGGTAGCTACACGCCACCCCCCGAGGGCGAGACCGTCGGCACCGTCTCGCCCGTAGGCGGCGCGAGTTCGCACCTGGTCGCCGCGCTCGCCCAGGCCGACGCGCTCATCGACGTCCCCGAGAAGACCACGGAGGTCGCCCCGGGCGAGGAGCTGACCGTGCTCCCGCTCGACTGAGGCCCGGGCGCCCCGGATGCCCCTGGGCGCACCGGATCGGCGGTCCACCGGATCAGCGGTTCCCCGAGGCGTTGCGCGCCCGGCCAGGGGCCCCTGGAGCGCTGGAGCGGCGTGGGCGGCATGGGACGCCCGTAGAGTCGCGTACACCCCCGTACGGCCGTGTCGCGGCCACGTACGCGGGTGTACGGCGGCGTCGGCCCGGTACTCGGCCGTCCCGCGCCGAGGTGTGACCGGTACCGTGTCTGGGCACAGAGACGGACCGGGAGAACGATGAGCAGCGCCGAGCAGCAGCACCTCACCCATATCGACGAGGCCGGGGCCGCCCGCATGGTCGACGTCTCCGCGAAGGACGTCACCGCGCGCACCGCCCACGCGACCGGTCGCGTGCTGGTCTCGCCCCGTGTGATCGAGCTGCTGCGGGGCGAAGGCGTGCCCAAGGGGGACGCCCTGGCCACCGCCCGTATCGCGGGCATCATGGGCGCGAAGAAGACCCCGGATCTCATCCCCCTGTGCCACCCGCTCGCCCTGTCCGGGGTGAAGCTCGACCTGTCGGTCGCCGACGACGCGGTGGAGATCGCGGCCCGGGTACGGACGACCGACCGCACGGGCGTCGAGATGGAGGCCCTGACGGCGGTTACGGTCGCCGCTCTGACGGTCATCGACATGGTGAAGGCTGTCGACAAGTCCGCCGTCATCACGGACGTACGTGTCGAGGAGAAGACCGGCGGCAAGTCGGGGGACTGGACCCGCGACGAGCGGCCGGAAGAGTCGTCGAGGCCCACGCAGGAAGGAGCCGGAGCGTGAGTGGCACGCACGGCACGCACGGCATGCACGACGGCAAGGGGGCACACGGTGCGCGGGATCCGGACGGCCCCGAAGCCCCCGGCACGCCCCGTACCCCGTACCGCGCCTTGGCCGTCACCGCGTCGAACCGCGCCGCAGCGGGCGTCTACGAGGACAAGGGCGGCCCCCTCCTCGTAGAGGGCCTCAAGGGGATGGGCTTCGAGACGGAGGGGCCGAGCGTCGTCCCTGATGGCGAACCGGTCGAGGAGGTGCTGCGCGCGGCCGTCGCCGCCGGCTTCGACGTCGTCCTCACCACCGGAGGCACCGGCATCTCCCCGACGGACCGCACTCCGGAGATGACCCGCCGGGTGCTCGACTACGAGATCCCCGGCATCCCGGAGGCGATCCGCGCCGAGGGCCTGGCCAAGGTCCCGACCGCGGCGCTCTCCAGGGGCACAGCGGGCATCGCGGAGGGCACCCTGATCGTCAACCTCCCCGGCTCCTCGGGCGGGGTGCGCGACGGGCTCGCCGTACTGGGCCGCCTGCTGGTCCACGCCGTCGACCAGGTCCACGGTGGCGACCATCCCAGAGGGGGAGCCAACTGAACGCCTCCTGGCCGGTCGAGCTGACGGACGGGGCAACGGCCCTCCGTCCGATACGGCTGCGCGACCAGCGTGCCTGGCGCGAGGTGAACCTGCGCAACCGCGACTGGCTGCGCCCCTGGGAGGCCACCATCCCGCCCGCGCTGCCCGGCCACGCGCCACCGCGCCGCCCTACGTACCGTCAGATGGTGCGCCACCTGCGTGCTGAGGCCCAGGCGGGCAGGATGCTGCCGTTCGTGGTGGAGCACGAGGGGCGCCTCGCGGGGCAGTTGACGGTCGCGGGGATCACCTGGGGCTCGATGTGCTCGGGCCATATCGGGTATTGGATCGACAGGTCCGTCGCAGGCCGCGGGGTCATGCCGACGGCGGTCGCGCTCGCCGTGGACCACTGTTTCCGAACGGTCGGGCTGCACCGCATCGAGGTGTGCATCCGCCCGGAGAACGCGCCGAGCCGTCGGGTCGTGGAGAAACTGGGTTTCAGGGAAGAGGGCCTGAGGCCCCGTTATCTCCACATCGACGGTGGGTGGCGGGACCATTTGGTGTTCGCGCTGACCGCCGACGAAGTCCCGGAGGGGCTGCTGAACCGCTGGCACCGCACGAGCCCTGGGCGATCCACGGAAATAAGATAAACGTTCGATACGTGTCGCGGAACGACTCCCTCATGGCCATTAGTTGGCCACATTTGGTGACGCGGATCTCAGTAATCACAAAAAAAGTTCGAGAGATCAGCCAGATCGTGCGACACACCGCCGTATTTGGCAGATGGGCCCGTGCGATCCCCTCTACCGTGTGAGGGTGAGCAGCAGTGGCCTCATCTACGCAGTCATCGTCGGGGCCTGGGCCGCCTATTTGGTGCCGATGTGGCTCCGTAGACAGGACGAGCTGAACGAGGCCCGTCCGACGGAACGCTTCAGCACCGCAATCCGGCTGTTGTCCGGAAAAGCGGCCATGGAACGGCGCTACGCGAAGGACGCCGAGCGGCGCGAGGCGGAAGCCTCGGACGCCCGGCCCCGCTTCGCCGAAGCCGCCGACTCCGGTCCGGCCGACGGTGACGTGGCGGAAGCGAGTGCTCCGGACGCCGCGGAGGACGCGGTCGACGTCCGGGCCTTCGCCGACCCCACGACCATGATCGGCGGCTCCCTCCCCGAGGCGCCCACCGCGATAGTGGCTCCCCCGGGGGACCCCGGCGCGGCGGCTGCCGCCTCCGGTTCCCGCCGTGCCGCCGTCTCCGCGGCCGAACGCGCCGACCGGCCCGGTCGTGACGGTGTCACGGCCAGGGCCGAGCGCGAGCGGGTACGGGGGGAGCGGGCGCGGGGCGGTCGCGTACGGGACAGCCAGGCCGCAGGTCCCGCTTCCGGTTCCGGCCCCGCTTCCGGTTCCGGTTCCGGCTCTGAGGGGCGCTCCGGTGCGGGGCGCGGGGTGCGCGGTGAGGGCGACGACGCGGAGCGTGGCGTCGCGCGGCAGGGCCGCGCCGACCAGCGCGGCCGGGACGTCCGGCGTGACGGGCGTGACGGCCGCGACGGGCGTCCGCAGGGCAGCAAGAACAAGCGGGCCAAGGTGCTCGCCCGGCGTCGGCGCACCACGATGGCGCTGTTCCTCGCCTTCACCGCGGGCGCCATCGTCGCCGCGGTCGGCGGGCTGGCGTTCCTGTGGGCGCCCGGAGTTCCGGCCGTGCTGCTGAGCATGTACATCGTTCACCTGCGCATCCAGGAGCGCCGCCGCTTCGCGGTGACCATGGACCGGCGTCGGGCGGAGGACGCGGCACGGCGGCTGCGCGAGCGGCGTTCGCGGCAGCGCGCCGCCGCGGCCGAGATCCACGAGCAGGGTGAGGCGCCCGAGGCCGAGGCGGTCCACGGGAACGGCGCCGAGTACGCCTCCGCGCACGACGCACTGGCCGAGGAGGAGCCCGGCGCTGCCGACCGGCGTGCGCTCGTCGAGCAGACGGACCACGCCGAGTGGGTCGACCAGCAGCGCGGGCGCGACCGCGAACAGGGCGAGGGCGAGGGCTGGGACCCGGTCCCGGTGCCCCTGCCGACGTACGTCAGCGCGCCGGTCGCGCCGCGTGCCACGCGCGGTGTGGACCTGGAGGCCCCGGACACCTGGAGCTCGGCCCGCTCCAGCACGGTGGACGGCGGTCGGTCGTCCCGGGGCGAGCCGGAAGCGCCCGGCGGCGCCGCGTCGTCCCGGGACAGGGGCGCCGCCTCTGCGCCCGAGCCGGACCCCCGGGCCCGGCGCCCGCGCGAACGGGGCCGCACTCCGCTCTTCGACCAGTACGAGGACGAGGACCGGCCCCGCGCCGCCAACGAGTGACGGGGCCGGGGCGGGCCCTCCGGTCCCGGTCCGGGCTCCGGTGCTGTGGCGGGGAGCGTGGCCGGGCCGTGAACGGGCTCACGACGGATGCTGCCGCGACCGTCATGACCAGCGCGGGAACGGATTTCCTCATCACCCGATGGGGATGCTAAAGTTTCGAGCGTTGCAAGGGCCTGTGGCGCAGTCCGGTAGCGCATCTCGTTCGCAACGAGAGGGTCAGGGGTTCAAATCCCCTCAGGTCCACAGCAGGGCCGTTCTTGGGTTCGCTCAGGAATGGTTTTCGAGATCCCACTTGATCACCACGATCAGGTGGGATCTTCTCGTTTCTGGGGCCTGTTCGAGGTGGTGTCCGATTGCGGGAGTGCCGGGTCGGAGGCCACCGGGCGGTCGGTGAGTGGTGGTGCTCGTGTCTTGACGGGGGCGGGGCAGGGGGAAGTGCCCGTCGGCGGCTCGGGGGCGATCTGCGCCGGGCTGGACGTTCAGTGGTTGGAGCGTCGTCGTGTAAGGCCGGCAGGTGGGGGCCGGGCCTCAGTGGGGACCTGCTGACGTCCGCGGGGGCGGTTGGTGTCTTCTCTGCACTCTGCGTGGTGGGAGACAAGGGGCGTGTGGTCACCGATGGTGCGTTGCCAGTCGGTGAGGATCTGCAGATTGATGATGGAGATCATCAAGGCGACGAGGATGGTCTGGGCGACGCGTCCGCGGGCGAGGCGCTTCTTCGGTTCTGCGATGTCGACGCGGTGGCCCTTGGCTCGGCCGTTGATGCCCTCGTTGTGGGCACGGATGGGCTTGTAGGCGTCGAGCCAGGCAGGGGTGAGGTAGTGCCTGTCCTGCCGGAACTTGTCCCACACGTCGATGTCCCCGGGGCGGATGGTCCAGGTCGGCTGCTGGCAAATCTCCGGCAGTTCTCTCCCGGGCGGTGGCCGAAGCCGTTCAGCTTTGGAGACCTGAATAGTGGGTTTGGCCGCCGGATGTGCCGCAGTGGCGCGGGGGTTGGTGAGGTCGACGGTAGTGGGCGGCGGGGCAGGGGCCTGGTGGGTGCGGCTGAACCTGGGGCAGGTCACCGAGGGAGAAGGGCCCGCGGCCGGGCATTGCAAGCGGATGGCGCCGCGCGCGTCAGGACCTTCCTTGAGCTTGAGGTAATAGGGCTCTCGGGCAGCGATCTGCTGGGCGAGGTCTTCGGGGAATTCCCGTACGGTTTTATCCTCCAGTCCGTGGGTGGTGTTGGCGAGTCCGGCGGGCATCAGGGGGCAGGCCAGCGAGCCGTCGACCAGAAGCGCGCCCAGATGGCTTCCTTGGACACCACGCTGATTGCGCTTGTAGTCGAGGACGAGTTGGTAGCCCAGGCGGCGAGTGGGCAGCGCGAAGTGCTCAGTGGTCTGGTCGGTGTAGGCCCTGTCGGCGGCCAGAAGCCCGGTGGGCAGTCCCAGTGGCTTGAGGGCACGCAGGGTGTGAACGGCGTTCGGCCCGATGCGTTTGCCCGGGGTGTCCAGGACAAGCCCCAGGACCAGTTGAGGGTGTGCGCTGGAGCGTCGTCCGGCCTGCGGATGCCCGGCCGGGTGTCTGCGGGCCGCGGCGACGGTCAGTGTCGCGCTGTAGCCGAAGATGCCTGTCTCGTCACCTGCGCTGAAGTGTTTGCCGGCCGTGATCTCCACGGAGGCCAGATCGCGGCTGTATTTGGGCGGTCTCTGCCCGGAGGGGACGGCGGTGGTGTCGATGCCGACGTCGCCGTGCCATCCCTTGAGGAATCCGTGCCGGTGGGCGAGACGGACGGTCACCAGCACGAGCCGGTCGTTGATCTCCTGCAGAACCTTTCTGCGGCGAAGATGCTCGGCCTGATCATCCTCCCAGGCCGCAGCGGCCTCGGCCGCGTCGTCCAGCGGAAGCCGTCGGCGCCGATCGCAACGATGCGGGTCGAGCGCGGTGGTGAGCCGGTCGAAGGAACGGTAGGCACGCTGGCAAAAAGCGAGGCGGGCGTGGACCTCGTGCCGGTCTGTTTCGACGACGCCGAGCCACTCGCGGGCAGGGGCGCGCAGCTCATCCAGCAGAACCCGGCAGGCGTCGGCGAGGGTGGCGCTGCCGTGGTAGTGCAGGGTCAGCAGCAGGGCGACCAGCACGGTGCGCACCGGCAGCCCGCTCGGGCCGGGACGGCCGCGCAGTTCCGCCGCGATCAGCTCCAGGGCTCCCGACTGATGCAACAGCGCGTCGAGTTGGCCGACCTTGGAGTCCGGAATCTGGGCGGGAGCGTCGGCGCCTGGCCGGGGACGGCGCTGCCTGGCCTTCGCAGTGCTGCGCCAGGCGCGCGGCATGCTCACTGTCGGCGTCCTCGCAGGAGCCGTTCGGCAGTGGCGGTGTCCAGCGGGGGCACCAGATGCTGGTAGCGGGCCAGGGAAGCGGCCGAGGCCAGGCCAGCAGCCTGGGCGATGATGTCGTGGTCGATGCGGGCCGTCAGAAGTTCGACGATCCACGTGGCCCGCAAACGGCCCGCCGACAGGCTCGGCAGTCCGCCCGTGGGGCGGTGCCGGTGCGTCCAGGAACCCAGCAGATTCTTGGGGTAGGCGGTGGTGCGACCCGGCCGGAACAGGTAGCTGTGCCCGGCCTGCTCAGCGAGCTGGGCCAGGGTTTCCTCCCAGGCAGCTCGTGCGACGACCGGCACCGTCCGGTCGATCCCGTCATGCCGCAGCGGGCCCCCGCGGCAGAGGCGGCGCAGATCACGGCCGCGGCTGGCCACCACTTCCCTGGGCTGCAGGCCGAACCCGGCCCCCAGCCCCATCAAGGCCAGCGCATCCGTGCACTGCTGCCCGCGCAGACGGGCAGCCCAGTGCCGCAGAGCGGCCAGCTCGGCCCCGGAGTAGGGCGGGTGTGGGCAGGCTTGGCCGTGCAGGTGCGCCGGAGCTGCCTCGCCGCGATGGGACCAGGCCAGCGCGTCCCGCACCCGCAACAGCCATGTGCGGTAGGTCATCACCGACGTCGAACCCAGCTCGCCCGCGCGGGAGAGCACGTAGGCGTCGATGGTCTCGTTGCGCAGCCAGCAGTCCGGCTCCCGCTCCAGTCCGCTCTCCTCGGCCCACAGGGCCAGAGATGCCGTCACGTGCAGCAGCCGCTCGACGTCGTAGGGCACCGTGCTGACGGTGGCGGCCACCACGGACCGCACCAGCGGAGCGATCTCCTCCCAGACCGGCGGCGCCTTCTTCGGCCGGTAGCGGGTGATCTTCAAAGAGGTGGAGGGATCAAGGACCACGGTCCATGCATACCGGCTGGCCAAGCAGCCACTCTCGAACTGATCCACCTCCACAGACAGAACGGTGCACGCATGGTCGGCGGACGCGCCCGCGCACGCTCCCCCCGGGAGCTGACCGAGAATCCGGAAGCCTGGCCCCATGCGGCCAGCGGCGATGCCGGAGCCGAGGCCGTGCGGCAGATCGCCCGCAACCTTGAAGCCGCACTGCGGCAGATGGATGTCAGCCTGCGGGGCGCCGCCGCCGGATCCGGCGTCAACCGGCAGACCATCGCGGACCTGCTGGCCGGACGGTCCTGGCCGGACGTGGCCACCGTCGCACGCCTTATCCGCTTCACTCAGATTCGGCTGTGGCCTTCGGACGGGCCCATTGATGAACGGGAGCTGGGGCATTGAGCCTCGATTCGCGCCCGAAATCGCATGGAAGACGACTGGGCATGACGATTTCGCGGCTCCGCCCGCTGAACGGGACATACCCCGATACGCTCAGCGGTGCGGGAGCCACCTGTAGGGCGCTCACGCACCCGGCACCGCCGAGTAGGTTGCTAGGCCCTCGGCGGTGCCACCTTCTTGCCGCACGGCCCGTTCGGGCAGCGGCCTCCTCTGTGTCAGTTCTGCTGGCCACCGCCTTCCGCATGCGCCACGGCCGTGCCGTTAACCTTCAGCGCCGTAGGAGCGATGGCGAACCACGATGCCGGCTCCTCGATCACGTAGCCCTCTGTGACCAGCTTCTTCAGCCGAGTGCGGGTCGTCTCCACCCGTCGCCCCTCTGAGACGTCCTCACCGATGGCCACCGCGACATCCCGGGCCTTCATCGCCCGCCCGGAAGTCGCCAGCACCGCAAGAGCCCGCTGACGCCCCTCCTCCAAGCCGACTGGCTCCCGGTCCAGCTCCTGCTCGTGCCCCGCCGTCGACGCATCGGGAGACTCATCCTCCACGAGCCGCTCTTCGTCGGCCGTCTGGACAGAAGAAGGCTCTTCGGGAGCGTCAGCAGACTCGTCCAACAGAGAAGCCAGCGTCTCGCGTGTGATGCGCAGACGCTTGAGGCGTTCCTCGGCCGCCGCAGTCTTCATCTGCAGTTCGGCCAGCTCGCCACGGACAGCCGTTTCTTCTCGCTCCACCCGATCGAACAGCGGCTCCATACCCTGCCCCTGACTCCTGCGGTCCCGCCATGGCCCCGGCCGCTATCGCCAGCGCCCCATCCAACGGTAGAAGCTGCAATTGCAAGATCGCAGGGCCTGGACGCCAAAGCACGCAAACGACAACTTCCGCCCATCTGAAGCCCGTTCCTGCACTTACTGAGGTTTTCGGGTTGGTGTCGGTCAGGGTGGAGTGATGGCCAGTCCGGTCTCGGCCAGGCAGCCGTCGATGAGGTGG
>NZ_BAAGSO010000134.1:0-723 GCF_054782395.1 Streptomyces daliensis
GCGGGTGGGGAAGGTCATGGGCGTCGCTGGTGGTGGTGGCCGTCTCCCGCACGCCCCAGTCGATACCGATCACCGCGCCGGTCTGTGGCAGGGGCTCGGTTGCGGCGGCGAGGACGAACGACGCCCACCAGTGCCCCACCGCATCCCGGTACACCCGCACCGAACTGGGAGCCGTGGGCAGCTCCCGCGACCACACCACCCGCACCACAATGCCCCCGGCCAGATGCAGACGGCCCTCCTTGAGGCGAAAGCCGCGCCGGGTGTAGTTCAGCGTGGGCAGCGCCTCGTGCTTCTTCTTGTACTTGGGCATCCCGGCCCGCTGCCGCATCGGCAGCCGGGCCTTGATGTCCTGCAACGCCTTCGCCCGCGACTTCGCGAAGTCGCGGAGGAGCTGCTGCTGAGGGACCGAGGCGCCCTCCCGCAGCCACGGGATACGCGCACGTGCCTCGGTCAGCATCCTGTCGAGCTGCGCTGGGCCGCACGTCACACTCTGGCCGGTCGCCCGGTTGTGCCGGTGCACCCGCTGGGATTTGGCGACCGCTTCGTTCCAGATCCACCGGCAGCGGTCCCACTCGGCCTCCAGCGCGGACCGGGCCGTGGACGACAACCGCAGCCGATAGGTGTACCGGACATGCCCGGAACTCTCCCCCGCCCGCATTCGCGCCGTCATACCCCCGAACTTATCCGGGAGGACTGACAATCGAGCACAACAGATCCTCGCAG
>NZ_BAAGSO010000135.1:0-41056 GCF_054782395.1 Streptomyces daliensis
GGGGCTGGGGCTGGGGTTGGGGTTGGGGTCGGGGGCTGCGGGCTGAGAACCGGGGGCTGACTTTCGGGGGCGGAAGACGTGGTGGATGGGGGATCGGGGGTTCGGGGACCGGGGACTTTTCAGGGGTGGACGTCGGGGGCCGGGGGCTGGGGGGAGTCTGGATGTCGAGGCTGTCCAACCGAGGGATTCCATCGGTTGGACAGCCTTTTCCTGTGTCTGTTTCTGTGCTCGCGGCTGTTGCCGTGCGCCGAGCGTTCGCCGGGGGGAGGCGCCGCTCCGGCCGGGGGCGACCGGAGCGGCGCGGGGAAGGGTGTCCCGCCGCTCGGGGTGACGGCAGGGCCACCGTGGCCTCATGGGGTCACCCGGTGATCGGTCCCGCCCGCGGTGGTGACGGAGTCGGCGACGCCCAATGCGGTGCCGACCGTCGTCACGGTCTCGTTCGGGACAGGTGCGCGTACCCCGCCGACGGTGTGGCCGGGTACGACGGTGAACAGGCCCGTGTCCGGAGTGCCGAGCTTCTGGACGGGTGCCTGTGCGCCGGATGTGGAGGTGCTGACCACGCCGATCATCGCGGCGATGCCGATGCCTATGGCGATGCCAACGGCTATGGCGACGGCGATGGCGAGCGCGGGAAAGAACACGGGTGCGGGGCGTGAGCGCGTTCCCGAACCGTTCGCCCACTGTACGTCGGCGGGGCCCGCGATGGTTGGCCCGGATCTGTAGAGGGGACGCCCCTCGCCCACGGGTCCCTCGCCCACGGGTCCCTCGCCCACAGGCCCCGCGAGGCGGGAGGGGCTCGGCGTGCCCGAGGGGGCCCGCGCCTCCGCCGGGGCCAGGGCGCCCGGCGTGTCCGGGACCCGTGGTGTGTCCGAGGCGCGTGAGGCGTCCGGCCCGTCCGGCGCGTCCACGGAACCCGGTGTGTCCGAGCCGTCCGCCGCGCCCAAGCAGCCCGGCGTGTCCAGCGCGCCCGCGGCACCGCGCCGTGGGAACCGGCTCATCTCATGGCCTTCCGCGCCCGCCGCCCGCCGGACCGCGCGGTCTGCACATGGACGGCCCGGGAGGTGAGCGCCCGCGTGCCCACGGGCGCCCTCGGCGCCGGCACCGGGACCGGCACCGCGGCGGAGTCGTGCGCGATGTGTCCGTCGCGCAGCCTGACCTCGCGCGGCAGGGACGAGGCGAGGGCGTGGTCACGGGTGGCGACGACGACCGTCGTCCCTGCCCTGTGCCACGTGTGCAGCAGGCCGACGACCGCCTCGGCCTCGTCCGCTTCGAGCCCGCCGGTGGGCTCGTCGGCGAGCAGCAGCACCGGACCGCCGGCCATGGCGCGGGCCAGCGACACCCGCCGCCGCTCACCGGCGGAGAGCTGGTGCGGCTGGTGGAGCAGCCGGTGGCCGAGGCCGGCCCCGCGCAGCGTCAGCTCTGCGAGCTGCCGCCGTTCGTCGCGGGACCCGCCGCCGAAGAGCAGCCCGTCCGCGACGGTGTCCAGCGCCGCGACGCCGGAGGGGAGGCGGTCCCGCTGGGAGACGAAGCCGACCGTCTCGGCGCGCAGCGCCAGCAGTTCGCGGTCGCTCAGCCGGGCCACCTCGCGCCCGTCGACGCGGACCCTGCCCGCCGACGGGCGGCACAGGGCGCCCATGGTGTGGAGGAGAGTGGACTTGCCCGACCCCTCGGGCCCGACGACGGCGAGCAGTTCGCCGCGCCGGACGACCAGGTCGGCCGTGTTGAGTGCGGTGACATCCCCGTACTGCTGGGAGGTCCTTGTGAGTTCGGCAATGGGCGGGATCATTCGGGAACCACCACTTCCAGTCCCTCTTTGATGCCCTTTCCGGACACCTCGACCTTTCCGTTCGCGAACATGCCGAGCTTGACTGGCAGGTACTCCGACGTACCGTCGGCCTTCTCCGTCTCGACGGAGTAGCCGCCACCCGACTCGGCCAGCAGGGCGTTGACGGGCACCGCGAGGACGTCCTTCTTGGCCTCGGCCTGGAGGATGACGTCGACGCCGGCCGCCTGGTAGCGCCCCAGTTTCTTCTGGTCCTCGATCTTCAGCTCGACGGGCAGCGTGGCCTCGTCGTTCCCCTCGTCGCTCTCGCCGCCTCCGCCGCTTTCCCCGGAGCCCTGGGAGCCGGGGGAGGTCGGGGTGCCGACGTCGGTGACCTCGGCGTCCACGGTCTTTCCGTCGGGCAGTTCGATCTGGGCGCGCGTGCCGTTCTCGACGAGGTCCTCGTACTGGGTGTCGAGGTCCACGGTGACGACGCGTTCGGTGCCCGACCAGGTGAGCAGTTCCTCGCCGCCCGCGCCGCCCGTGGACGCCGTCACCTCCGTCACGCGCCGGGAGCCGCTCGCGACGACCGCCTCACCGGAGGCGACGACGCCGGTGGCGGAGCGGTTCAGGTCCCCCTGCCACTCCTGGACGGCCGCGGCGGTGCCGGAGGTGAACTCCTCGTCCACCGTGATCCCGGAGTAGCCGAGGGCGTCGAGGTTGCGCTCCAGCATCTCCACGTCGTTGCCCTCGGAGCCCACCGTCAGCTCGCGGTACAGCGGGGTGGAGCCGTACAGCAGCGGGGTCTTCTTCTCGTCCACGCTGTAGACGGTGTCGCCGCGCTCCAGCACGTCGCCGTCGTCGGGCAGCCAGGTGATGACTCCGGCTCCGCTTCCGGCGCTCTTGCTCCCGCTGCTCCCGCTGCCCCCGCCGCTCGCGTCCCGTACCTTCTCCGCCTCACCGAAACCGAGGCTTCCGTCGACGGTCTCGGTGCCGGTGAGCGTGGTCCGTTCCACGGGCGTGGTCGTCGTGGCGGTCTTGGCCGTGGCCGTGCTCGCCGGGTCCGCGTCGTCGCTGAAGGCGCCGGTGGCGGCCGTTCCGGCCGCCGCGACCGCGGTGATCGCGGCGAGTAGGGCCAGCGGGCCGCGCTTGCCGCGGGGCTTGCGTCTGTCGACGGGCGCCCGTACTTCCCCGTCCTCGTCGGCGGGCGGTAAATTCTCGTCTCTCAGCCGTGGATTCTCGGACGCGTCGGGGTGATTTCCTGTCTGTTCCTGTACGTTCACCGTCCACCGTCCTTGGTCATGCCGAATCCAGAAGCGACGTGCGTTCGGACGCCGTCGTTCCCTTTTTGCGGACCAAAGAATTCCGGAACGGTGGCGGGGCGCAGGCACGGGCCGGACCGGCTCGGAAGCGGTATCCCCGAATCCGTTCCGGCGGAGGGTGCCGAGGCGAGTGTTCCCGTGAGTCTGCGCCAGTGCGAGGTGAACATGGAGAGAGTTCTATGCGGTCGGTGGTTACACGGCGGGAACGGCCGCTGTATCTTCGCTGTTATCCCGCCTCGGGCAGAGTGACCCCATGCGCGTGCTGATTGTCGAGGACCACAGAGAACTGGCCGAGACCGTGGCCACCGGGTTACGGCGCGACGGCATGGCCGTCGACCTCGCATTCGACGGCGAGGAGGCCCTGGAAGCGGCCACCGTTCACGACTACGACGTGATCGTCCTCGACCGCGACCTCCCCCGTATGCACGGGGACGAGGTGTGCCGGACCCTGGCGCGGCAGGGCGGCCGTTCCCGGGTGCTGATGCTGACGGCGGCCTCCACCATCGAGGACCGGGTCGACGGGCTCGGGCTCGGGGCCGACGACTATCTGCCCAAGCCCTTCGCCTTCGCCGAACTGATCGCGCGGGTACGGGCGCTCGGCAGACGTTCGCAGCCCGCCGTTCCCCCCGTGCTCACCCACGGGGACATCTCCCTGATCCCGGCCCAGCGCGTCGCACGGCGCGGCGGGCGCAGGCTGGATCTCTCGCCCAAGGAAATGGCCGTCCTGGAGCTGCTGCTCGCGGCGCAGGGCTCGGTGGTCTCCGCCGAAGAGCTGCTGGAACGGGCCTGGGACCAGGCGGCCGACCCGTTCACCAACACCGTCAAGGTCACCGTCAGCCGCCTGCGCCGCAAGCTGGGCGATCCACCCGTGATCGAGACGGTTCCCCATGCCGGCTACCGCATCTGACCGCCCGCGCCCGCGCCTCATCCGCTGGTCGGCCCGGCTGCGGCTCACGCTGCTCTACGGGACCCTCTTCGTGCTCTCAGGAGCGGCGCTGCTGGCGTTCACCTACTTCCTGGTGGCCCGCAGTCCCGCTTCCAAGGGCAAGAAGATCCAGACGTACGGGAAGCAGAGCGGTCTCTCGGACGTGCAGCCCGATCTCAAGACGCACCTCAGCAGCATCGTCTCCGAGCAGCACGAGGCCGAACTCCGGGCCCTGCTGACCGAGTCCGGCATCGCGCTCGCCGTCATGACAGCCGTCTCGGTCGGGCTCGGCTGGCTGGTCGCGGGACGCGTGCTGCGTCCGGTGAGCCTCATGGCGGACAAGGCCCGCCGGATATCGGAGCAGAACCTCCACGAGCGGCTGGCCGTCACGGGCCCCGCGGACGAGCTGAAGGACCTGGGCGACACCTTCGACGGCCTGCTGGCCAGGCTGGACACCGCGTTCGAGGCCCAGAAGCGGTTCGTCGCGAACGCCTCGCACGAGTTACGCACGCCCCTCACCCTCCAACGGGCCATGATCGAGGTCGAACTGTCGGCGCCGGACGCCGACGCGGAGTCGCTGCGCGCGGTGTGCGAACGGGTGCTGGCGGCCGGGGAGAGCCAGGAGCGCCTGATCGAGGCGCTGCTGACACTGGCCAGCAGCCAGCGCGGCCTGGACCGCCGGGAGGCGTTCGATCTGGCCGAGGTCGTCGGCGACGTACTGCTGGACCGCTGGCAGCCGGAGCGCGAGGCGCGGCTGAAACTCGACTCGTCGCTCTCGCCCGCTTACACGATGGGGGACTCCCGGCTCGTCGAGCGGCTGGCCACCAACCTCGTCGAGAACGCCCTGCGTTACACCCCCGAGGGCGGCTGGATTCGGGTCTCCACCGGGCTGGAGGCGGACTGGCCCGTGCTGCGGGTCTCCAACAGCGGCCCGAAGATCCCGCACGAGAAGATCCCCGTGCTGTTCCAGCCGTTCCAGCGCCTGGAGTCGCGTTCCGGTTCCTCGGACGGGCACGGGCTCGGCCTGTCCATCGTCGCCGCCGTCGCCACCGCGCACGGCGCCGAGACCAGCGCGGTGTCCGGGCCCGAGGGCGGGCTCTCCATCACCGTCGTCTTCCCCGCGTAGACGGCGAAGCGCCGGTTCCGGTCCGTGGCCGGCCGCTGCTGGTGCTGCCCGTCACCGCTGTGCGGAGTGCCCTGTCCAAAAAGCCCGTGCCGGACGGCCGTTTTCCCGTGTTCCAGGGGCCGTTTCCGGCCGCCCGGGGCCCGGCGCGCATGCCCGGATGTGCCCGCCTGTGCCCGTCCCGTGCGCCGGAGTGCCCGTCACCTGGGCACGCCTGCCCGATCGCGGTCGGGTTCGACGGAAGCTCATAAGTGCCTTGTATAAAGGGGACGTTGGCCTTCCGCCACGATGGTACGATCATGAAACTTGTCAGGCGGGCTGACGGCGCGTGAGGCGCGATGAAGCCATGTGGATCAGCCCTGCGAGCCATCACCTCCGAGGAGCATCAAGCCAGCAGTGGGGCACAGGACCGGCACCCGGGAAGCGGAAGCCGCCTCCTTGGCCAGCCGAGAAGGCGCCCGCGCCCCGGCCAGTCGCTTGAAGAGAGTGTTATGACCCAATACATGCAGGATCCAGCGCTCTGGGCTCTGATCGCTGGAACTCCTCTTGCCGCTGCCGCGATCTATCGCGGGCGAAAACTGAACACGCGACTGCGCGAGGAGAACTCGGGGCTCCGGGACTACTACGCAGCTCTGGAGAGCGGCCACTCCGCAGCCGTCGCCGAAGCGCAGAGCAACGCGGAGGAAGCCACCAAGACCGCGCTGAAGACGGCGATGCGGACCCTCCAGGGTCTGGCGAACGAGCAGCAGCTGGTCATCTCGCGGCTCCAGAAGAAGTACGGCGACTCCCAGATACTCCAGGACCTGCTGGAGATCGACCACACCAACACGCAGTTCGGACGACGGGCCCAGTCCATCGCCGTACTCTGCGACGGGTGGCTGGGCCGCCAGCGCGCCGTGGCCTCCGTCTACGACGTGGCCCGCAGCGCGAAGGGCCGCATCAAGCACTACACCCGCGTCGAGATCCGCTCCCAGAGCAACTTCGCTGTGGTCAGCCGCGCCGTGGAACCCGTGGCACTGGCGCTCGCCGAGCTGCTGGACAACGCCACCAGTTACTCGGCACCCGAGACGCAGATCGAGATCAACATCCGCTCGGTCCCCAAGGGCGTCTGCATCATCGTCGACGACGCGGGTGTCGGCATGAACGAGGAGGAGAAGACCCGGGCCGCCCGGCTCCTCTCCCCGCAGCGGGCCACGGGCGTGACCGGCCTCGGCAACCCGCCGCAGTTCGGCTTCGCGGTCATCGGCGTGCTCGCGGCGCGGTACGGATTCAGCGTCTCCGTGGACACGGAGTCCCCCTACGGCGGCGTGCGCGCGGTGCTCCTCCTGCCCGAAGAGCTTCTGACGACCAGCATCCCCGAGCCGGAGAAGACGCCAGCAGCCAGCATGGAAACTCCGCAGACACCGCCGCAGGCAGCGCAAACCCCCGAGGTGACCGCGACCACGTCTGGCGGTCTGCCGAAGCGCCGACGCAAGGGCGCCATGGCCATCGTGCCGCCGTCCGACGCTCCGGGTTCCCCCGCCCGGTCCAGCGAGGAAACCGCGTCGATCATGGGCGCGTTCCAGCGGGGCACGCAGTCGGGCCGCGCGGCACACACGAACAGGGAAGGGCAGGAGTTTCAGTGAACAACGATCTGTCGTGGATGCTCGACAGCGCGCTGGAAGTACCCGGCGCGCGGCACGCGATCCTGGTCTCGGCCGACGGCCTGCTCATGGCGCGGTCGAACGACGTCGAGCGGGACCAGGCGGACACCGTCGCCGCCGCCATGAGCGGGATGCAGTCCCTCAGCCGCACGGTGGCGGGCTTCTGCGACCCGCGGCCCGGCCTCGAATGGCGCCAGACGCTGGTCGAGTTCAACGGCGGCTGGGTCTTCCTGATCTCCGCCGGTGAGGGCGCCTACCTCGCGCTCTCGGCCTCCGCCGACGTCGACATGGCCGACATCACCTTCCGTATGCAGCAGCTCGTCGGCCAGCTCGGCAAGGTGCTCACGACGCCACCGCGCGAGAACGCCGACAGCCGGGTATGAGCAGCCCCGACGAGCTCGGACCGACCGACGACGGATTAGTACGCCCGTATGTCATCACCAACGGGCGCGGACTCCCCGAGAGCGATCAGTTCTCCCTGATCACCTTGGTCACGATCTCCGGCGACCAGGAGCCACCGAAGGTCCTCTCCCCGGAGAAACGCAAGCTGTGGGACCTCTGTGCCGGAGGTTTCCTGTCGGTTGCGGAGATCGCGGGGCACATGGAACTGCCCATCGGCATCGTCAGGCTCCTCCTGTCGGACTTGGCGGAACAGGGTCACCTCCTGACCCGGGCCGCGCCGCCTCCCGCTCAGTTCGTCGACAGGCAGATCCTCCAGGAGGTGCTGTATGGGCTCCAGGCTCGCTTTGGATAAAGACGTGTACGTACGTGACGAAGTGCAGACGGCGGCGAAGATCCTCGTCGTCGGCCACTTCGCCGTGGGCAAGACCACGCTCATCGGAACCCTGTCTGAGATTCCCCCGCTGCGCACGGAGGAAACCATGACGCAGGCAGGTTCCGGAATCGATGACCTGAAAGGTGTCCGGGGGAAGACCACGACCACCGTGGCCATGGACTTCGGCCGTCTCACACTGAGCGAGAAACTCGTTCTCTATCTGTTCGGGACGCCGGGTCAGCAGCGCTTCATCCAGGTGTGGGAAGACATGACCCGGGGCGCGCTCGGGGCATTGGTGCTCGTGGACCCCGAGCGCCTCGAAGAATCCTTTCCCGTTATAGACCTGATCGAACAGTACGGCCTGGCATACGCCATTGCCGTCAACCATTTCGACGGTACTCAGAGCCGGACCAAGGAAGAGCTGAGGGAAGCACTCGACCTGTTTCCCGAAACGCCCGTCATCACCTGCGACGCCCGCGACCAGAAGTCGTCCGCAGGTGCTCTGATCACCCTGGTCCAATATCTGATGAACCGTGTCCCCTAGGAGCCCCCGAATGGAAACCCAGCCAGATCTCCAGGCCCCGCCGCCCGGCTGCCCCGCACACCAGGGCGGCGGCCAGCAGGGCGGAGGCGCAGTTCCGCTTTACGGGCCGGAATTCGCAGCCGCGCCCGAAGCGTTCTACGCCTTCCTGCGCCAGTACGGTGCCGCGGGGCCCGTCGAGCTGGCCCCGGGTGTCCAGGCCAGCCTCGTCACCCGGTACTCGGCAGCGCTCCAGGTGCTCCAGAACCCGGACCTCTTCGCGAAGGACTCGCGCCGCTGGCGCGCCCTCAACGAGGGCCGGGTGCCCGAGGACAGCCCCGCGCTGCCCATGCTCGCCTACCGGCCCAACTGCCTGTTCTCCGACGGCGCCGATCACGCGCGGCTGCGCCAGGCCGTCACCGACAGCCTCGCCAAGCTCGACCCGCACCGCCTGAGCCGGCACGTCGAGCGCGTCGCCGACTACCTCATCGGCCAGTTCAGCGCCCAGGGCAGTGTGGACCTGCTCAACGAGTACGCCAAGGTGCTGCCGCTGCTCGTCTTCAACGAGCTGTTCGGCTGCCCCAGCGAGATCGGCGACCGGCTCGTCCACGGGATGTCCGGCATCTTCGACGGTGTGGACGCCGAGCGGGCCAACGCGGAGCTCAGCCAGGCCCTCATCGAGCTGGTCACCTACAAGCGCGCGCACCCCGCCGAGGACGTCACCTCCTGGCTTATCGAGCACCCGGTGCGGCTGAACGACGAGGAGATGGTCCACCAGCTCGTCACCCTCATGGGCGCGGGCACCGAGCCGGTGCAGAACGTGATCGCCAACGCGCTGCGTCTGCTGCTGACCGACGAGGGCGGCTCGGCGCTCGGCGGCGGCCTCCTCGTCGAGGACGCGATCGACGACGTGCTGTGGAACAACCCGCCGCTCGCCAACTACGCAGCGCACTACCCCGTGACCGACACCGAGCTGGACGGCGTACCGCTGCGCGAAGGCGACCCCGTACTGATCAGCTTCGCGGCCGCCAACACGGACCCCTCGCTCTCGGACTCCCGTCAGATGCTCAGCAAGCGGGCCCACCTCGCCTGGGGCGCCGGGCCGCACGCCTGCCCGGCCAAGGACCCGGCACGGCTCATATGCGTCGCGGCGGTCGAGAAACTGCTGAATCAGCTGCCCGATATCGAGATGTCCGTGCCCGTCGAGAGCCTGACATGGCGTCCCGGGCCGTTTCACCGGGCACTGAACGAACTTCCCGCCCAATTCACGCCGGTAGTGGCGGAAAAGCCCAAGCCTGCCCCGTTCGTGCAGGGGTCCGTCCCTCAGCCGACGCCGCCCCAGCCCACCGCGCGCGGGCGCCAGGGTAGTTGGTGGAGTTCCTTCCTGTCGTGGTGGAAGGTGTAATACCTACAGTGTGACACTCAAGACACTCTGTGTTGCATGCATGTTCAACCAAAGGGGTAGATCGGGCGGGATAACCTCTGGTCCCGCTAAGGAGCCTTTCGTGGTGCCTGCCGCTGCCGACATATCCGTCGACCGCCGTCACCTGGTGTCCCTGTTGAACCGTCTGCGCACACCAAAGGGCCAGGCCGCGCCGTACCCCTTGTACGCGGAACTCAGGTCAATGGGAGATGTCGTTCCCGCTCCCTGGGACGGATTCCTGGTGACCGGTTTCGACGTGTCCGGCCAGATTCTCCGTAACAGGTCATGGCCGGTACCGGACTCCTCCTGGCGCGCCCGCCAGGAGGAGTCGGTCCGCTGGCACACGCCCGCCTCCATGGAGATGAGCAAGACCCTGGCGGGCCTCAACGGGCCGCAGCACGCCCGGCACCGGCGCTCACTCGGCCGGGTCTTCGACCGGGGCGTCATCGACACGCTGCGCCCCGTCGTCGAGCAGGCCGTCGGGGAACTGCTCGACATGCTCGGCGAGCGGCTGCACGAGGGCGAGGCGGACTTCGTGGCGCTCGTCAGCGAGGAGCTGCCGGTGGTCACCGTGGGCCACTGGCTCGGCATCCCGGCCGCCGACCACGCGCTCGTGCGGCAGTTCACCCACGACCAGGTCTACGCGCAGGAACTGCTGCCCACGAAGAGCCAACTGGCCCTCTCCGAAGCCGCCTCGGCCGGTCTGCGCGACTACTTCACGGCCTTCGTGCGCGACCGCCGCCGAAACCTCTCCGACGACGCGCTCTCGGGCTGGATCCGGACGTGGGACGAGCTGGAGCCCGACCGGGAGGCGGCCGACGACGCGCTCCAGCGCCTGACGATGTTCGTCACCATCGCGGCTCTGGAGACAGCGGCCACGCTGCTCTCCGCCGTGGTGTGGCTCCTGGACGCCAACCCCGAGCAGCGGGAGTGGCTGCGAGCGCACCCCGAGAAGGCGGGGGACGCGGTCGAGGAAGTGCTGCGCTACGACCCGGCGATCCACGTCAGCTCGCGGACGGCGCCGGAGGACACCGAACTGTGCGGGGTCCGCATCCCCAAGGACTCGCTGGTTCACGTCATGATCGGGGCCGCCAACCACGATCCGCGCAGGCATCAGGACCCGGAGACCTTCGACGTCCGCCGCAAGACCGGGCACCTCGCGTTCGGCGGCGGCCCGCACTACTGCCTCGGCGCCGCGCTCGCCCGCCTGGAGGCGACGACGCTCCTGCGCGGACTCCTGCGGCGCTTCCCCACCCTCCGCGTCAGCTCGCCGCCGTCCTTCTTCCCGCGCGTCGCCTTCCGGCGGATGGCCGAGCTGAACGTCGTCACGGCGTGAGCGGTACGTGGCCCGCGAGGAGCGCGCGGCGCGCCAGGAGTGCGAAGAGTACGTACAGAGAGCACCGGGAGAGACCATGTTCGCGGACCTGAAGAACCTCGACGTCGTGCGGGAAGGCCCGGTGCTGCACGTCGCGTTCGACGACCCGGACAACGGCAACGTCGTCACCGAGCCCCTGCTGGACGACCTGCTCACGGTGCTCACGGCACTGCCCGACCTGTCCGATGTGCGGGTGCTCGTGCTCTCGGGAACGGGCAACGACTTCTGCCTGGGCGGGGACCGCCGCGAGTTCACCGCGATGGTCGAGGAGGACGCGACGGGGGAGGGGATACGGGCCTCCGGCGACAAGGCGCGCCGGGTCTGCGAGGCGCTGTCCGCCTCCCGCGCCGTGACCATCGCCCGGGTGCAGGGCCAGGCGGTCGGCGCGGGGGTCGCCCTCGCGCTCCACTGCGACCTGAGGGTCGGCTCCGAGGACTCCCGCTTCCGGCTGCCCGAGCTGGCGCTGGGGCTGCCCACGGCGTGGGGCGGCGCACTCCCGCGCCTCCTGCACGAGGCGGGCGCCGCGCGGATACGGGAACTGATCCTGACAGGGCGCGCGTTCGGCGCGGAGGAGGCCGAGCGGCTCTCCGTGCTGCACCGCGTCGTCCCGGCTGACCAACTGGACGATGCCGTACGGGACTGGTCCAAGCCGATCGTGCGCCGGTCACCGACCGCGCTGCGGGTCACCAAGGCGCTGCTCAACTCGTACTCGGCGGGGACCCGGCTCGCCGATCCCGCGCTGCTGGACGCGGAGCTGATGGCGTCGGTGATCGCGTCGGGGCACTATGCGCGTTCCGTCGCGCGGGGCGGCGCGTAGGCGGTGGCGTGACGTGCCGTGTCGCGCGCGGCGGCGAGCTGCGGGGCGGGGTGGGGCCCGGGTTATCCGTGGGCGGTGCGCGCGGGGGCGTGCTCCGTGGCGGAGCCGACGTCGGGGTGGACCGCGAGAATCCTGACCAGCCCGCTGCGGTCCAGCGCGCCGAGCACGGCGGGGCCCGTCGCGACGACACGCAGCGCGCCACCGCGGGAGCGGGCCCTGCGGTCGGTGGCCACGAGCAGGGCCAGCAGCCGTACGTCGCAGTGGGCGACGGCCGACAGATCGACGACGAGCCGGTCGGCGGCCCCGTCGGCGAGGTGCGGCAGCAGCGTCCGGCGCAGCTTCGGCAGGGTGCTGAGCCCCGGGCTGCCGTGGACGGCGACGATGGACCACCCGTCGGCGGGGTGAGGCGAGGGCGGTGGTGGCGGGGAGGCATGCGAGGGTGCGGGCACGTGCTCCTGCCGTAGCGCGCTCCGGTCCGGACCTGGATCTGGGGGCGGGGGCTGGGACGGGAGCGGGGTTGGGCGGGGGTCGGTGGGTGCGGCAGGTGCACCGGTGCTCAGGTCCACCACGCGCCTCCTCCGGGCAGGCTCGACAAACCGTCTGACGGCCGGAACCGGGGCCTTGTGACCAGCGTAGACCGACCGGTAGAGGTGCCGACAGGCCAGAACCGGACTGCCTTCCACCGCAACAGCCGGGAGTGTGGCCAGCGTCTCGTTCCCATGGGAGAACCGCTTTCCTCTCAGACCTCTCTGAACACATGGAAAGTCCGGTAATTCAGACAGGTGGGGACGGCAGTGGACAAGAACCGGAGTCCGCGTATCAGCGGCATAGCGGTGACAGTGGGCACGACGACCACGCTGCTGGGGCTTCTGCTCGGGCTGCTCGTGCACGGCACGGGCTACGCCGGGACGAGCACGGGTCTCCCTCAGCGCGACACCGCCACCGCCCCGCCCGCCGAGCCGAAGAAGAAGCGGAAGCCGGTCGCGACGTCCATCTCGCACGGCGTGCAGAAGCCCGGGCCCGGAAGCGCGGGCGAGAGCGCGGAGAAGGGCGAGGGGAAGGGCGCAGGGAGGGGCGAAGGAAAGGGTGCGGAGAAGAGCCGTACGCCCCTCGCGCTCACCCTGGACGACGGGCCCGACCCGACGTGGACGCCGAAGGTGCTGGACCTGCTGCGGCAGGAGCGCGTCAAGGCGACGTTCTGCCTCATCGGCCCCAACGCGGAGCGCAACCCCGACCTCGTCAAGCGGATCGTCGCCGAGGGGCACAGGCTGTGCGACCACTCCATGCACCACGACACGGGCATGGACCAGAAGCCGGTCTCCTACCAGTCGAAGGAGATCCTCGACGCCAAGCGCATGATCGACAAGGCGTCGGGCGGGGCGCCGCTGCGCTACTACCGTGCGCCAGGCGGCGCGTTCACCCCCGAGAGCCGCAAGATCGCCGCCAAGAACGGCATGCGTCCGCTGGGCTGGACAGCGGACTCCGACGACTGGCGGCTGCCGGGCGCCGAGACCATCGTCGGCACCGTGCGGCAGCAGGTCGCCGACGGCGCCCGCATCATCCTCATGCACGACGGCGGCGGCGACCGCTCCGAGACCTACGCCGCGCTGGAGACCCTGATCCCTCAACTCAAGCAGGACGGTTACGCCTTCGGCTTCCCGGAGGCGTGAACGCGCTCTCCGGCCGCCCGGCCCTGTTCCGCGGGCTTCCGTGGGCCGGGCGGCGGGAGAAAAGCGTGCGGCACCTGCCTGCGGACAGCGGATCCGGACATGAAAAAGGGCCTTGCCTCACCGTAGTGAGAACAAGGCCCGTGACCTGCGAAAACGCTGGTCGGGACGGCGGGATTTGAACCCACGACCCCTTGACCCCCAGTCAAGTGCGCTACCAAACTGCGCCACGTCCCGGTGCCCGTCCGGCTGGGGTGTTCCCCTGGCCGCTCGCGCACAAAGAACAATACATGACGCGGAGTGGTGCTCGCGCACCCCTCCCACCAGGAACGCGCCGGTCCGCGGCGTACAGGGACGGACGGCGACGCGGGGGGCCCGCCCGGTCTCGATCCGGCCCCCCAGTGGTCCGTGCCCGGGGCTCTGTCCAGGGCCGGAACCGTGCGCGGGACTGCTCCCGGAACCGTCCCCGGGACGCGCCCGGGGCGGGTTTGTGCGGGTGGGCGCAGGGAACTGCGAGACCTGTCCACCGTGCCCTCCGAGGTTCTGGAGTCGACCGTGAGCCGGTCCCGCATCGTGATCGTTGGAGCTGGATTCGCCGGGTACCAGGCGGCGCGCACCCTGTCGCGCCGGTTCCGTGGCGCGGCGGAGATCGTGCTGGTGAATCCCAACGACTACTTCCTCTACCTGCCCCTGCTGCCCGAAGTGGCCGCCGGGGTGCTGGAGCCCCGGCGGGTCTCCGTATCGCTGGCCGGGACGCTCCGTAACACCCGGCTGGTGCTCGGCGAGGTCAGCGGCGTGGACCTCGACGGCAGGAAGATCACCTACACCGATCCCGAGGGACGCGACGGAGAGCTGGAGTACGACCGGCTCGTGCTGACCGTCGGCAGCGTGAACAAACTGCTGCCCATCCCCGGCGTGGCCGAGCACGCACACGGCTTCCGGGGCATGCCGGAGGCGCTCTACCTCCGCGACCACGTGACCCGGCAGGTCGCCCTCGCCGCCAACGAGTCCGACCCGGCCGAGGCAGACGCCCGCTGCACCTTCGTCGTCGTCGGCGCCGGGTACACCGGTACGGAGGTCGCCGCGCACGGCAAGCTGTTCACCGACTCGCTCGCCAAACAGCACCGGCGCGCGGGAAACGGCCTCCGTGACGACGCCCGCCCCCGCTGGATGCTGCTCGACATCGCCCCCCGCGTCCTCCCGGAACTCGACCGCAGGCTGTCGAAGACCGCGCACCGCGTCCTGCGGCGGCGCGGCGTGGACGTCCGCACGGAGATGTCCGTCAAGGAGGCCACGAAGGAGGGAGTCCTCCTGGACGACGGCGAGTTCATCCGGACACGCTCGCTGATCTGGTGCGTGGGCGTGCGCCCCGACCCGGTCGTGGAGCAACTGGGGCTGGCGACGGAGCGTGGTCGGCTCCTGGTCGACGAGTACCTGGAGGTGCCGGGCCACCCCGAGGTCCTGGCCTGCGGGGACGCGGCGGCGGTACCCGACCTGACCAGGCCGGGGGAGTTCACGCCGATGACGGCACAGCACGCCTCCCGCCAGGGCAAGGTCGCCGCCGACAACGTCGCGGCGTCGCTCGGGCGCGGAAAGCGGCGCCCGTACAAGCACCACGATCTCGGCTTCACCGTCGACCTCGGCGGGATCCAGGCCGCGGCCAACCCGCTCCACATCCCCCTCTCGGGGCCCCTCGCGAGCGTGGTCACCCGCGGTTACCACCTGGCGGCGATGCCGGGAAACCGGGTCAGGGTGGCGGCCGACTGGCTCCTGGACGCGGTACTGCCGCGCCAGGCCGCGCAGTTGGGGCTGGTGCGCTCCTGGTCCGTGCCCCTGGACACGGCGTCGCCCGAGGTCGCACGGGTGCCGGGGGGACCCGCGCGGGCGGGAGCCGAGCAGGGAGGGTCCGGAGCCGGGACCTAACCGGGACCTTGAGGCGGGGCCGGGCGGGATGAGCGGGGTGGGTCCTTCGTTCACCCGTGTGAGGGAGCGGCGTATCCACAGCCTCGCACTCATCCACTGAAAGCAAGCCCTCGCTACGCGGTGTGACCATCCCGGCTACCTTCATCTCCAGACGGCCGACGAAAGACGTCGGCCAAGGAAGAAGGGAGCCGGACCTATGCACGGGGGACTGCCCATCATCGGCATCAGCGTTCTGGCCTACGCCGCCGTGGGCGCCGTAGCCGTCTTACGCGGCGGCCTGACGGGGCTCCGGCGCCACCGCGCACGGGGCGGCACCACAGGGGATGCCAGGAGCGGCACGACCGGGGGTGCGGCATGCGCAGCGGCGTGACCGTGATCATCCCAGCTCACGACGAGGAGGCGGGACTGCCCGCCACCCTGGAATCGGTGCTGCGCCAGACCCTCCCGGCGGAGCGCGTCATCGTCGTGGACGACGAGTCGAAGGACCGCACGGGCGAGGTCGCCCGTGCCCACGGCGTCGAGGTCCTGCGGCCACCGAGCAACCTCGGCAGCAAGGCGAAGGCCCAGAACCACGCCCTCCCGCACTGCACCACCGAACTCGTGCTCGCCGTCGACGCGGACACCGTCCTCGCCCCCGACTACATCGAGCGGATCGTCCCCGCCTTCGAGGACCCGGACGTCGTGATCGCCGCGGGAAACGTACAGACCCGCTTCACCCGGACGGTATGGGAGCGGGGCCGCTCCACCGAATATCTCTTCGGCTTCCACTGGCACAGACCCATCCAGCAGCGCGCCAACAGCCCGATGGTGTGCTCCGGCTGCTGCTCCGTCTTCCGCCGCCGCGTCCTCGCGGACTTCGGCGGCTTCCCGGAGCGGACCATCGTCGAGGACATGGACTTCACCTGGACCCAGCAGATCGCCGGCCGCCGCGCGAGATACGTGGGCGAGGCGGTCGCCTGGGCCGCCGACCCCGAGACACTGTGCTATCTGCGCAAGCAGGTCTGGCGCTGGATGGCGGGCTTCTGCCAGAACGTGCGGCTGCACACGGGGCGGCTGATCCTGCGCAAGCCGATGCTGGCGCTCTGGGTCCTGCTCGCCATGCTGGAGATCCTCACGGCACCCCTGTGGTGGAGCGCCCCCTTCGTCCTCACCCTGGCCCTGGACCACCCGGTGCTGCCCACACTTGCCTGGTGGTTCGGCGCGGAACTGCTCTTCACGGTGCCACCACTGGTGTACGCGGCACGCAGACGCCGGCTGCCCCTGAGAAAGGTCCTGCTCGACATCCCCTGCGTCTACCCCACGAAGATCGTCAACCTCGTCTACGCGTGGAAGGCCGTCCTGGTCGAGCTGATCCTCGTGCCGCTGAGGCTCTCGCGAGGACTGACGGTCTACGAGAAGGGGAGGGGCTCCGCTCCGGGAAACGATCCGATAGCGCGGCCGCCCGTGCCCTGCCCGCCACCTGGCCTTCCGGCCTGACTTGCCCCGCCTCGCCACTCACGGCGCGGTGGCCGGGGGAGACGTGGGTGCGCCGAGGGCGAGAGGAAGCCCCGCGTAGTTCTCGGCCAGCTCCGCCGCCGCTGTCGGAGACGTCGCGATGCGGTCGAGCTGGGCGAGCTGGAGGCGGGTGTCGAAAGCGGACTGAGCAGGGGAGGTGTGCAGCGTGGTCGTCATGAAGTACGAGAAGTGCTCGGCGCGCCAGACACGGCGAAGACACGTGGCCGAGTAACCGTCGAGACCGCCGGTGTCGCCCGAGCTGTAGAACCGGGCGAAGGCGTCGGCCAGCACGGCGACATCGGCGACGGCGAGGTTGAGCCCTTTGGCACCCGTCGGCGGAACGATGTGCGCGGCGTCGCCCGCCAGGAACAACCGCCCGTGACGCATGGGTTCGACGACGCTGCTGCGCATGGGCAGCACCGCCTTCGAGGTGATGGGCCCGCGCCGCAGACGCCAGCCGGGGTCGTGGGTGAGAGCGAAACGGGCGTCCAGCTCGTCCCAGATCCGCTCGTCCGGCCACGATCCGGGATCGGTCCCGTTGGGGACCTGGAGATAGAGCCGGCTGACCGAAGGAGACCGCATGCTGTGCAGCGCGAACCCGCGGGGGGAGTGCGCGTAGATCAGCTCGTCGGAGGAGGGAGGGGCGTCGGCGAGGACGCCGAGCCAGGAGTAGGGGTAGTCACGCTCGTAGGTGCGGGTCACCTCGGCGGGCAGGGCGGAGCGGGACACGCCGTGCGAGCCGTCGCAACCGGCCACGAAGTCACACGACAGCGCTCGTTCCCGGCCCTCGTGGGTGTAGCGGACGGTCGCGTGACCGCTGCCGGTGGTTGTGCCGCTGCCGCTGGTTGTGCTTGCGCCCGTGATGTTCGCGGGCCCCGGGTCGATGCCGGTGACCTCGGCGTCGAAGAGGAGGGGCGCGCCGTCGGAGAGTTCGGAGAGCTGGAGGGAGATGAGGTCTTTGACGATCTCGGTCTGGGCGTAGATCATCACGCGGCGCCCGCCGGTCAGCGCGGGAAAGTCGAGGCGCTGCGAGCGTCCGTCGAACCGCAGCTCGATACCGTCGTGCACCAGACCCTCGCGCTCCATGCGGGCCCCCGCACCGCAGCGGCGCAGCACGTCCACGGTGGCGTGTTCGAGCATCCCGGCGCGCTGCCGCTGCTCCGCGTAGGCGCGGTCACGGCCCTCCAGGACCACGCAATCGACTCCCGAGCGGTACAGCAGCCGCGCCAGCAGCAGACCTGCCGGACCGCCGCCGATGATGCCGACGCGGGTGTGCCGAGGAACGCGCTCCGGCTCGCTCATGGGACCGATCGTGGCAGCAAGCGCGCCGCACTGACCAGACCGCTACCGGTGCGGGGCCGGTGCGCGAACGGGGCGCGGCCGGTGCGTGGAGCCGTGCGGAGAGTCAGCAAGGGGAGAGGGGCCAGAACTTACGGAACGCTGACAGGCGAGCGGAATCAGGGGGAAACGGAATGAACGGACCTAGCGTGAGCGCATGCGCGTATTGGTCACCGGCGGAGCCGGATTCATCGGCACCCACATCGTGGACGTGCTCGAAGCGACAGGACACGAGGCCGTGGTGTTCGACACGGCCGCGGGAGAGAGGGGAATCACCGGTGACGTCCGTGACGCGGACCGCCTGCCCGGCGCTCTGAGAGGAGTGGACGCCGTCTGCCACCAGGCCGCGATGGTCGGGCTCGGCAAGGGCTTCTCGGACGCCTCCGCGTATGTGAGCAACAACGACCTGGGAACGGCGGTACTCCTCGAAGCCATGGCGGGCGCCGGGGTGGGCCGACTGGTGCTGGCGGGGTCGATGGTGGTGTACGGGGAGGGGCGGTACCGCTGCCCGGCCCACGGGGAGGTCCGGCCCGGTCCGCGGTCCGTGCCGGATCTGGACAGTGGACGCTTCGAGCCTCCGTGCCCGGAGTGCGGGGCAGGACTGGAACCCGAACTGGTGGGGGAGGAGGCCCCCGTCGACCCCAGAAACGTCTACGCCACGACCAAGCTGGCGCAGGAGCACCTCGCGGCGGCCTGGGCGCGGGCCACGGGCGGCCGGGCTGTCAGCCTGAGGTACCACAACGTCTACGGCGACGGAATGCCGCGCGACACCCCGTACGCGGGAGTCGCCTCGTTCTTCCGCTCCGCATTGGAGCGGGGCGAGTCGCCACGGGTGTACGAAGACGGCGCGCAGCGGCGGGACTTCGTCCACGTCGAGGATGTGGCGGCGGCGAACCTCGTCGCGCTGGAAGCACTGTCCGAACGGCCGGAGGGTGAGTTGCGGGCCTACAACACCGGCAGCGGGCAGCCGCACACGGTAGGGGAGATGGCACACGCGCTGGCGGCGGCGCACGGAGGGCCCGAGCCGGTCGTCACGGGGGAGTACCGGCTCGGGGACGTACGGCACATCACCGCTTCCTCCGAACGCTTCCGGCGCGAGCTGGGCTGGCGGGCGCGCGTCGACTTCGCGGAGGGCATGACGCGTTTCGCCAAGGCCACGCTCGCCGGGGGCTGAACGAGGAAACGGCACACGCTGCCCGTGCCCGCCCCTCGGGGCACGGTGTCGCCGTCACGTCTCTGCCGTCGCACCGTCGGCTTCTGGCGGGCGGGGGATGTACGGGAAGGGGGTGGGGTGAGCGTGGGGTGGGGTTGGGGGAGGGGGGGGAGGGGCCCCACCCCCCCAGCGGCCGGGTTCAGAGCGCGCCCGGGAGTGTGACCTCGAAGCGGCAGCCGCCGGGGACGTTGCGTACGGTTGCCCGTCCTTCGTGGGCTTCCACGATGCCGCGGACGATGGCCAGTCCGAGTCCGGCGCCACCGGGCGGGGTGCGGGCGTCGGTTCCGCGCCAGCCGGTGTCGAAGACGCGGGGCAGGTCGTCGGCGGGGATGCCGCCGCAGCCGTCGGTGACCGAGAGCACCACGGCGTCGTCCTGGCGGTGTGCGGCGACCGCGACCGTGCCGTCCGCCGGAGTGCGGTGGATGGCGTTGACGAGGAGGTTGGCGAGGACCCGGGTCATCTCCCGGCCGTCGACCTCGACGGGGACGGGCTCCACCCCGTCGTCGGCCAGCCGCACCCCCTGTTCGGCGGCGAGGGGGTCGGCTCCGGCGATGGCGTCGCTGACCAGGTCGTAGACGGACATCCGGGCAGGGGTGAGGGCGAGTGAGCCCGCCTGGATCCGGGAGAGTTCGAAGAGGTCGCCGACCATGGAGGAGAGCCGCTCGACCTCGCCGCGGATCTGCCGGTGGTAGCGGCCCGGGTCCTCGGCGATGCCGTCCTCCAGCGCCTCCGCCATGGCACGCAGCCCGGCGAGAGGGGAGCGCAGGTCGTGGGAGATCCAGGCGACCAGTTCCCTGCGGGATGCTTCGAGGGAGCGTTCGCGCTGGCGTGAGGCGGCGAGCCGGGCGCTGGTGTCGGCCAGTTGGCGGGAGAGGGAGGCGAGTTCCGCCGGCATGGGGGTGGTGGGTTCGACGAAGCCGCCGTTCGCGTCGGCTTCCGCGGCTTCCGCGGCTTCCGCGGTTTCGCCGGGCGCGGCGACGGGTGGGGTGGCCCCGGCCAGGGTGCGGGCGGCCTGTTCCAGGGCGCGGTGGCCTCCGATGACCCAGCGGCCGAGCAGCAGCGCCGTGCCCGTGGCGGTGACCGCGGCCACCGCGCACACGGTGGTGACCACGCCGAGGTCGTGCTCGTTCAGGAACATCGCCCAGGCCACCGACAGTGTGCCCGCGAGCGTCGCGCCCACGGCCACCAGCGTCAGCACCGCGAGTGAGACCGCCACCGAGCGGCGGCGCAGTGCGCGCAGGGCCAGCGCGCCCGCGAGGCCGACGGTGGCGGCGCCGACCGCCGCGTACAGCGCGATCAGCAGCAGATCACGCACCGTCGCCACCCGCCCCCTGGGCCGAGTCGTCAGCACGGCGAGCCTCGTCGGCTCCGTCGGCCCCGGCCATCCCCTCGGCCTCGGCCCTCGTCCCGGGACCCGGCCCCGAGGTCACCCCAGCCTCGGCTTCCGCGCCCGCGCCCGTCCCCGCCGTGCCGTCGAAGCGGTAGCCGACGCCCCAGACGGTGGCGATCAGCCGAGGCGACGCGGGGTCGGCCTCGACCTTGTGGCGCAGTCTCCGTACGTGCACGGTCACGGTCGACAGGTCGCCGAACTCCCAGCCCCACACGTCGGCCATCAGTTCCTCCCGGCCGAAGGCGCGCCCCGGGTGGCGCAGGAAGTGTTCCAGCAGGTCGAACTCGCGCAGCGTCAGCGCGAGCGGCCCCCGCGGTCCGGTAGCCGTACGCGCGGCCGGGTCGAGGGTGAGGCCACCGCCCCGCAGCAGTGGCCCCTCCGGCGGCGGGGCCGCTGCCCTGCGCAGCACGGATTCGACGCGCAGCACCAGCTCGCGCGGGCTGAAGGGCTTGGTGACATAGTCGTCGGCCCCCACTTCGAGGCCCAGGATGCGGTCCTCCTCGTCGCCGCGTGCCGTCAGCATCACCACGGGGACAGGCGCGTGCCCGTGCTCGCGCAGCCTGCGGCAGACCTGGAGTCCGTCGAGGCCGGGCAGCATCAGGTCCAGCACCACCAGGTCGGGCGGCGCGGTGCGTGCCCGCGCGAGCGCGTCCGGGCCGTCGGCGGCCCGCTCGACGGTGAAGCCCGCCCGGTGGAGGTAGCCGGAGACGACCTCGGTCACGGTCGGATCGTCGTCCACGACGAGGATCCGGCGCCGACGGGCGTCCGGGGACGGGGCGGGGGGCTGGGGTCGCATGTGGCCGAGTTTCGCACCCGTACGGGCGCACGGAACGGTTCCGGTGAGGTCAGAGGGCGGACGTCCGTGTTTCGTAAGGACAGGGTGTCCGGTATGCCCGAAGTGTGCTCGTAGGGTGAGGCAGATGACCAACTCCCACTCCGTGCGGGGGGATCTCGTCCTCCCCTGCCTGAACGAGGCCGACGCGCTGCCCTGGGTACTGGCACGCGTCCCGGCCGGATGGCGGGCCATCGTCGTCGACAACGGCTCGGACGACGGCTCCGCCGACATCGCCCGCGCCCACGGGGCCACCGTGGTCCACGAGGCGCGGCGCGGCTTCGGCGCCGCCTGCCACGCGGGACTGACGGCCGCCGAGGCCGAGTTCGTGGCCTTCTGCGACTGCGACGCCTCCCTCGACCCCGGCATGCTGCCCCGCGTCGCGCGGCCCGTCCTCGACGGAGTGGCCGACCTCGTGCTCGCACGCCGACGGCCGACGGCGCGCAGCGCCTGGCCGCTGCACGCGCGCCTCGGCAACAGGGCGCTCTCGCGCATGGTCCGGCGCCGTACGGGCGTCCGGCTGCGCGACCTGGGCCCGCTGCGCGTCGCGCGACGGCAGCCGCTGCTGGACCTCCAGCTCTCGGACCGGCGCAGCGGATACCCGTTGCAAATGGTGGTGCGGGCCGCTGACGCGGGCTGGCGCATCGAGGAGACGGAGGTCGACTACCTGCCCCGTACCGGCAAGTCGAAGGTCACCGGCACATGGCTGGGCACCTGGCACGCGGTACGCGACATGAGGGCGGTCCTGCGATGACGGCCTTCCCCGCACCAGCCGAGACCGCGAAGACGACGGCCTCTCGCGAACGGACCCGCGAACGGACCCGCGGACGGACCGGGGCCGGGACCGGTCAGGCGACGGCCTCTCGCGCACCGGCCGGGGCCGACGCCGACGCGCGGCCCGCGCCCCGCGAGCCCGGCGATCGGCCGCTCTCACCGGTCACTCTCCTGGTGATCGCCAAGGAGCCGGTCCCCGGCAAGGTGAAGACGCGGCTGACACCCCCGTACACGCCCCGCGAGGCCGCGCTGCTCGCCGAGGCGGCGCTCGCGGACACGCTGGCGACGGTCGCGCGGCTGCCCGTGCGGCGGCGCGTGCTGGTACTGGCCGGGCGCCCGGGTCCGTGGCTGCCTGCGGGCGGCGGGTTTGACGTCGTGCCGCAGAGCGGGGGCGGCCTCGACGAGCGCATCGCTGCGGCGTTCGCGCTGTGCGAGGGACCCGCGTTGCTCATCGGCATGGACACGCCCCAGGTCACGCCCGAACTCCTCGCCCCCGTCACGGCCCCCGACGCGTGGCACGGCTGCGACGCCTGGTTCGGCCCTGCCGAGGACGGCGGGTTCTGGGCCCTGGGCCTCGCGCGGCCCGTCCCCGGCCTGGTCCGGGGTGTCCCGATGTCGCGGGACGACACGGGCGCCGTGCAGCGCGAGCGGCTCGTGGCAGCCGGTCTCACGGTGCGGGACCTGCCGGTGCTGTGCGACGTGGACACCGCCGAGGACGCGGCACGCATCGCCGCGCTCACCTCCGACCACTGCTCCTGTCCCGGCGGCCGGGCCTCTTGCTCCGGCCGGGGTTCCTGCTCAGGTCACCGCTCCCGTTTCGCCGACGCGCACGCGGGTCTCGGCCGGGTGGTGGTGCCGTGAGCGCGCCTCCCGCGCCCTGGTGCACGGACCCGTACGCCGACGCGCTGCGCATCGGCCGCGGCCCCCTCTATCTGCGCCGTCAGGACGGCTGGCTGCTGCCGCTGGAGGTGGAACGCTGGTGTGCGCGGGCCGACTCCGCCGACATGAGCGTGCTGCGACGCTGCACGGGCGCGGTGCTCGACATCGGCTGCGGCCCGGGACGGCTGGTCGCGGCGCTCGCCGCGCTGGGCCACCCCGTACTCGGCATCGACCCGTCACCCGCGGCTGTCGCCCGTACCCGCGGGCTGGGCGGTACGGCGCTGCGGCGCTCGGTGTTCGAGCGGCTGCCGGGGGAGGGGCGCTGGAGCAGTGCGCTGCTCCTCGACGGGAACATCGGCATCGGCGGCGACCCCGTGGCCCTGCTGACCCGCGTGGCGGAACTCCTCGCGCCCGGCGGACTGCTGCTCGTCGAGGCGGCGGCGGACGAGGTCGAGGAGACGGTGGAGGTACGCCTGGACGACGGCAGTGGCGGGCGCGGGCCCGCCTTCCCGTGGGCCCGTCTGGGCCGGAAGGCACTGCGCGCACGGGCTAGGGAGGCGGGCTGGAGCGTCCTCGACGAGTGGTCGGGCGGCGAACTCTCCCCGCACCAACTCCGCCCGCACGAGCCCCCCAACCACGAGCCCCCCAACCACGAACCTCGCGCCCACCAACCTCGCGCCCACCAACCCGCCGACCGTGAACCGTCCCGCTATGAACGCCCCTTCCTCTGCCTGCGCAACGACCGGCCCCCACCGGCCCGGCCCGTGACCGTCCCGCGCACCAGCAGTACGCAGGCGGTGATCAGCACCGTCGCCACCAGCGTCAGGGCCCAGCCGCGCGGATAGTCCAGGGGCAGCACGGTCGGGTTGCGCGGGACGCCGGGGCGCAGCAGCACGGGCAGGGCCACCAGGGTCAGACAGCCCGCCGTGATCAGCCCTCCGCGCAGTACGCCCCGGCCCCCGCGCGGGAGCGCCCTGCGCAGTAGCAGCCCGCACAGCAGCACGAGCGGCGCGAGCAGCAGATCGTGCACCCCCACAGCACCCGCGAGCCACAGCGCGGTCCAGCCCGCCGTGCCCTCGCGGGTGCCCGACGCCAACAGCCAGACGCCCACGGCCAGCAGAGCCGTACCGGTGACCCCGAGCGAAACCCGCACCCTTTTCACGACACTCCCCACGTCATCCTTCACGGCGGTACCTCCATCCGGTGCACCCACTTGGTCTGGAGGACGCCGGGTCGGTTGGGCGCGATGATCCGGGCCGGGTAGCCGTGGTCGAGGTTGAGCACCTCGCCGTTGAGACGCAGCGCCAGCAGCGTGAGCGGATCGCGCGCGTAGCCGGGGCCCATCTCCATCACCCGGTAGTTGCCGGTGCGCTGGAGGGAGACCACGCGTACCGAGGCATCCGACGGCGCCCCGGCGCGGTCGAGCAGGTCACGGACGCGTACCCCGCTCCAGTGTGCCGACTTGCTCCAGCCCTCCACGCACGCGATGGGCAGCTCCGCCGGGTGCTGGGGCAGTGCCCGCAGCTCTTCCAGCGTCAGCTCGTACGCGCGGGGGCCCGCGACGGTCAGGCGCCACTCGCGTACGGCCGTCGCCGAGACGCGCGCGGCGGCGGCCGTACGGTTCACGGGCAGGCCCTGAGTACCGTGGTCCTGGTGCCGTGGTGCGAGCAGGGTCAGCTTCCGCAGCGGGGTCAGGGTCTGGCCCACGGTCACCACGGTCACCGCGCCGACAGCCGCGCCCACGCCCAGCATCAGCGACCTCCGGTCCCGTGCCACGGCCTCCGCACGTCCGTCGGAGGCCGCTTCGGGGGTCGCTTCGAGGGCCGCGTCGGAGGTCGCTTCCGTCACCCCTCTCCGGCGCCAATGTGCCGCGACGAGCGGCAGCTTGACGGCGAGATGGAGCAGCAGCGAGCCGGTCAGCACCCAGGCGAGGGCCCAGTGCACCTGCCGGAAGGAGAACGGCCACGGGTACCACTGCACGGTGTTGAGCAGCCCCATGAAGAGCTGCAACAGCGCTGTGGACACCAGCACCGCGATCGACAGCCGCTCCAGCGCGTGCCGGACACCGCGTACGGGCGGCCACTCGAAGAGCCGGGGATACACCGTCCACAGCTTGGCCAGCAGCAGTGGCACCGCTGCGATGCCGGTGGCCACGTGCAGGCCCTGCGTCAGCCGGTAGCCCCATACGGGGCGGCTCGTCAGCCGGGCGGCCAGCCAGGCGGGCGGCTCCTGGAGGAGGTGACTGATCAGACCCGTCACGAAGCACACGAGAACCGCCGCGCCCAGCCATCGCCCGACGGCTGTCGCGGTACGCGGATCGTGCAGCGCACCCCGGAAGCGCGGCAGCACCCCCGCGACGCGCCCCACCATGCCGGCAGTGCGACGTGTGCGCGTGTTCTTCGGCGCGTCGGAACGAGAGAGGCCCACGGCTCACTCACCACCCGGTGATCAGCAGATGATTGACGGTCAGGGCGAGCGCGGCCTGTGCCGCGAGCCACCGGGGTGCTGTCCGCGCGGGCAGCAGTGCCGCCGCCGGGAGCAGCCAGAGCGAGAACGGCAGCCAGATCCGCTCCGTCTCCGCCTTGCTCATCCCGGACAGGTCGGCCAGCAGCACCGCGCACATCCCGCCCGCCACGAGCACCGTCAGCGCCCCGGCCCGCGCGGTGACCGCCCTGCGCAGTCCGGCGACAGTGGCGAGCCCGACCACGGCGACCTGCGCGGCGAGGTTGCCCCACACGAAGTACCCGTACGGGCGAATCCCGGCGGCGCCCTGGTAGTAGCGGTCCACCAGCGTGAAGTAGCCGTCGAACCACCAGAACCCGGCAGCGGCGAACCCCGCGAACCAGGCCGCCAGCCCGGCCAGTACGAGCGGAACCGGACGTACCGTGCGCGCGGCCACCAGCACGGCCAGGGCGACGCAGCCGAGCAGCACGAGCCCGTACGAGAGGAAGCACAGCAGCCCGAACAGCAGCCCCGCACCCAGCGCCGCCGCCCAGGGCACCCGTACGGCACGCTTCGCCGACAGGGTCAGCAGCGCCACCGCCCAGGCGCCGACGGCCGTGAACCAGCCGTCGGCCGAGACGCCCGTCCACACGGCGGCGGGCGCGAGGACGAGGAACGGCGCGGCCCGTCGCGCCACCTCTTCCCCGTCCGCCTCCCCGTCCGCCTCCCCGTCCGTCTCCTCGCCCGTCTCCCCGCCCCCGGCGCCGCACAGGGCACGCACCGTCACCAGCACAGCGGCCGTTGCCGACGAACCGGCCACGATGACGAACGCGGCGGCCCAGCCACCGCCGCCCAGCCCGGCGCGGTCCAGCCCCACGAAGGTCAGCAGCGCGCCGGGCGGGTGCCCGGCCACGTGCGCGGGCCAGTGGTCGGGCGCGTCGATGAGGATGCGGCCTGTGAAGCCGCGCAGCGTGGCGCCGATGTCGCGCACCTCGTCGACGGAGCGGAGGTACTCGTACTTCGTCGTCAGCCGCCCGGCCACCCCGCGCTGCCACCCGTCGACGAGCGCCAGCGACCAGCTCCACGCCATCGCCCCGCCCCACCCGGCCATGACGAGGCCGCGCCACGGGAGGCGCCGGGCGAGACCGGGCCCGTACGCCACCGTCAGGACCGCGAAGGCGAGCGCGGCGGGTGTGCCGGGGCCCACGTGCGGCAGCCAGTACGCGTACAGGGGCGGCCAGCGCAGGCGCAGCGTCCCGTCCCGCTGTTCGACGGAGCGTCCGACGGCCAGGGCGACGGTGAACAGGAGGGCGGCGGCGGTGGCCGCGACCAGGTCGTACAGATTCCGCCGGCGCGCCCGCCGGCACGGCTCCACCGCTTCGGATGTGTCGGACTTCTCGGGCGTACAGGTGCTCACCGGCTCACCGTAGGGCGCTGACCAGCCCGTCAGGGCGCACGGCGTGCGGACGTCACCAGGACGTCAGATCTCGCCCCGCCGCCAGGGGCCCCGGCCCGCGCACGGCCGACGCGCTCATGCCCGACGTCCCCGTACCGGAGGCAGGAACTCGCGCACCAGGGTGCGGTCCCACCAGTCGCCCGTGGCGCGCCGCTCCTGGCGGGTGGTGAAGCGGTACCGGTACAGCAGCGCCCGCACATGCGTGGGCGGCCCGTCGGGGAAGGGGTTGTGGCCGAGGAGCCGCAGCGTGTCGCGGTCGCCCTCCAGCAGGCGTGCGACGAAGGGCTCGAACCAGGAGCGGGCGTACGCGGGCGAGAGCGCCGCGAACCACATCAGCCAGTCCAGCCGCAGATGGTACGGCGCGAACTGACGCGGCAGCCGCGCCACGTCACCCGGCTTCCCCCTGAACCCGTACGCGCGCCAGACCGTGTCCTCCGTCAACAGCTCCTCGTCGGTGCCCTCGACGACGATCTCGTGGCGTACGCGGGTGACGCTGCCGAAGGCGCCGTAGGAGTTGACGAGATGGAACGCGTTGAAGGAGCTGTTCATGCGCTGGTGACGGCTCAGCAGATTGCGGACGGGCCAGTAGCTGAGCACCACCACCAGCGCGGTCGCCGCGCACACCAGGACGGCGTACCAGAGCGGCGGCCCGCCGCCCGTGCCCTGCCACGGGCTCTTCCCCGCGCCGCCCGTCAGCGCGGGAACGTCCACGACGGACAGGGCGAGGGCGATCGTCAGCCAGTTCAGCCACGCGAAGTTGCCCGACAGCACGAGCCACAGCTGGGTGACCACGATGATGCCGGCGGCGACGGTGGCGCCGGGCTGGGGAAGGAACAGCCCGAAGGGGACGATGAGCTGCGCGACGTGGTTGGCGCCGGTCTCCACGCGGTGCAGAGGCTTCGGCAGCCGGTGGAAGTACCAGCTCAGCGGCCCCGGCATGGGCTGGGTCTCATGGTGGTAGTCGAGGCACGTCAGCTCGCGCCAGCAGCGGTCGCCCCGCCACTTGATGAGCCCCGCGCCGAACTCGACGCGGAACAGCAGCCACCGCAGCAGCCACATCGTCAGGACGGGCGGCGCGGTGTCCGCGTTGCCGAGGAAGACGGCGAGGAAACCGGTCTCCAGCAGCAGCGACTCCCAGCCGAACCCGTACCAGATCTGCCCCACGTTGACGACGGACAGATACAGCGCCCACAGCACCGCCCACATCAGCATCGCCGCCCACAGCGGTACCGCGTCGGCGGCGCCCACGAGCACGGCGGCGGACAGTGCGGCGCCCGCCCACGCGCAGCACGCGAAGAGCCGGTCCGAGTAGCGCCACTGGAAGAGGCCGGGCGCGGACCGGAAGGGGACCCGGCGCACGAACTCCGGCACCGGGGTCATGCCCCGTTCGCCGATCAGCGCACGGAACTGCCGGGCCGCCGCCAGGAAGGCGACGAGGTAGACGGCCGCGAGGGCGCGCTGGAACACCAGCCTGCTCAGCCAGTGCTCGGGCGCCGTGAACCACTCCATGGCGGCCATGAGTACCACCGTGCGGCCGGTCCATGACCGAGGCAGGCGGGCGAGCGGCCGATCGCCCGCCGACCGGCAGCCCGTCCGGCGATTGACGGGAGGCGGCGCGGCGCGGTCCCGGCGTGCGGCAACGTCGCGGCGAACCCGGCGGCGACGCCGGTTACGGCGGCGTCCCGCCCAGCAGCTTCGTGAGTTCGCGGCTCGCCGTCCGTGCCGCCTCGGCGCGGTCCGCGCCGTTCAGCACGGCGGTCTGGTACGTCTTCAGCGGGTTGTCGGCCTCGACGGCGCCCCAGTCGGGCGAGTTGGGCGCCGTGTGCCCGTTCGCCGCGCCCTTCGCCATCGCCGCCGCGCCCGGGTCGTCGGCGACGGCGGGGGCGAGGCTGGTCCGGTTGGGGACGTAGCTCATCGCCCTGGCCAGCTTCTTCTGCCAGCGCTTGCCCGTCAGCAGCTCGATGACGTCGTACCCTTCCCGCTGGTGCTCGGCCCGCTCCGGGACGATCAGCACGGAGCCCCCGGTGAAGACGGCGCCGGGCTTCTTGGCGCTCTTGCCCGGTACGGGGAAGTAGCCGAGCTTGCCGCGCAGCTCGGGGTTGGCCTCGACGACCTGGCGGGCCTCGCCCGGGGTGCCGATCATCTGGGCCACGTCGCCACGCGCGAACGCGTCGCTCTGGAGTGGCCGCGCCTCGTCGGAGTCCTTGGGCGCGTCGCCGAGCGACTGGAGCCGTTCGTAGAAGTCCATGCCGCGCAGCGCTTCCGGCGTGTCGAGCGAACCGCTCCACTGCCCGCTGCGCTCGATGGCGAGGTCGCCTCCCTCGTCCCAGATGAACCCCGCCAGCACGTACCAGTTCTGGCCCGGCAGATAGATGCCCTGCTGCCCGGGGACGGCGTCGAGGGCTGCCGTCTGCTCCAGCCACTTCTTCCTGGCCGTGGGAGGCCGCTCGATGCCCGCCTTCGCGAAGAGGTCCTTGCGGTAGATGACGACGCGGTTGGCGGCGTAGTACGGCACTCCGTACTGGGCCCCGCCGACCTTGCCCGACTCGGCGAGCCCCGGCACCCAGTCCGTGCCCGCGGGATCGAAGACCTCCAGCGTGAGGTCCTTGACGTGGCCGGTCTCCACGTACTGGGCCACCTGTGTGTTGCCGACCTCGATGACGTCCGGCGCGACGTCCGACTCCAGCGCCTTGGTCACCTTCCCGCCGATGCCGTCCCAGGGCTGGACCGTCAGCTCGACGCGCTGGCCGGGGTTCCGCTTCTCGTAGTCGCGGACGAAGGCGTCGGTGAACTCCTTGGTGGCGCTGTCCTTCATCAGCCAGACGTCGACCGTGATCTCGTCGTCACCGCCGGGCCCGGAGAGCCCGCACGCGGCCAGCAGCACCGCCGCCGACGCCACGGCCACGCCCCTGACCAGCGGCCCCAGTGGCCCCAGCGGACCGGGCAGGCCCACCGGACGCGGCCGACGCAGCGGCCGGAGCGGCCGGGGCGGGCGAAGGGGACGGGAACGGGCCGAATCTCTCGACGCGTGGCGGACTGAGACTGACGATCTTGGCACGGCTACCCTCCGTGAACATGTGAGGGTAGACATTGGCCCAGACCAATGCGCACGTCAAGGACTTACCGTGCGGAAACTTGATTTGCGTACTACATGAGGCGGGGGACCCCCGGACAGCGGCGACCCGCGCATTGCCCGATCATGGACGGATGAGCGAGGACGGATACGTACGGGTGCGGGGCGCCCGCGAGCACAATCTGCGGAACGTCGCGACGGCCGTCCCCCGGGACGCGCTCGTCGCCTTCACCGGCGTCTCGGGCTCCGGCAAGTCCTCCCTCGCCTTCGGCACGCTGTACGCGGAGGCGCAGCGCCGCTACTTCGAGTCCGTCGCCCCCTACGCGCGGCGGCTGATCCACCAGGTCGGCGCCCCGAAGGTCGAGGAGATCACCGGACTGCCCCCTGCCGTGGCGCTGGAGCAGCGCCGCTCGACCCCCACGGGCCGCTCCTCGGTCGGCACGGTCACCACCGTGTCCAACTCCCTGCGCATGCTCTTCTCCCGCGCGGGCACCTACCCCGAGGGCGCGGAACGGCTCGACTCCGACGCGTTCTCACCGAACACCGCCGCGGGCGCGTGCCCGGAGTGCCACGGCCTGGGCGCCGTCCACCGTGTCACCGAGGACTCCCTCGTCCCCGACCCTTCCCTCTCCATCCGCGAGGGCGCCATCGCCGCCTGGCCTGGAGCCTGGCTCGGCAAGAACCTCCGCGACATCCTCGCCACGCTCGGCCACGACATCGACCGCCCCTGGCGCGAACTGCCCCGCGAGGAGCGGGAGTGGATCCTCTTCACCGACGAGCAGCCGGTCGTCACCGTGCACCCGGTGCGCGAGGCGGCCCGTATCCACCGGCCCTACCAGGGCACGTACCAGAGCGCGAAGCGCTATGTGCTGCACACCTACGCCGACACCAAGAGCACCACGCTCCGCAGGCGCGTGCAGCGGTACCTGGTCAGCGCCGACTGCCCCGCCTGCGAAGGGCGCAGGCTGCGCCCCGAGGCGCTGGCGGTGACCTTCGCAGGGCGGGACATCGCGGAACTCGCCGCGCTGCCGCTGGAGCGGCTGGCCGAGGTGCTGCGGCCCGTGGCGGGGAGCGATCCGGAAGAAGCCACGTCGCAGGGGGAGGCCGTCGCGGCGGGTCTCGCCCGCGACCTCGTCTCGCGCATCGAGGTGCTGACCGAACTGGGCCTCGGCTACCTCGGCACCGACCGCCCCACCCCCACCCTGTCGCCCGGCGAACTCCAGCGGCTCCGGCTCGCGACGCAGTTGCGCTCCGGGCTCTTCGGCGTCGTCTACGTGCTGGACGAGCCCTCGGCCGGACTCCATCCGGCCGACACCGAGGCGCTGTTCACCGTGCTGGAGCGGCTCAGGGAGGCGGGCAACTCGCTGTTCGTCGTCGAGCACGACATGGCCCTGGTGCGGCGGGCCGACTGGGTCGTGGACGTCGGCCCCGGCGCGGGCGAGCACGGCGGCGAGGTGCTCTACAGCGGCCCGGTCCCGGGCCTGGCGCGGACCGCGCGTTCCGCGACCCGCCGCTACCTCTTCCCGGGCGACGGCGACGGCGACGGCGACAGCGGCGACGGGCACGGGCACGGGAACGACGTGGGCGCACCCGTGCGCACGCCCCGCACCCCCGACCCGGACCGCTGGCTGCGGCTGACCGGTGTCACCTGCCACAACCTCGACGGACTCGACGCTGCCTTCCCGCTCGGGCTGTTCACGGCGGTCACCGGAGTCTCCGGATCCGGGAAGTCGACGCTGGTCAGCCAGGTGCTCTCCGACCTCGTCGCCGAACACACGGGAGGCGAGGACCGGAACGCCGACGCCACCGGGGACACCGACGAGGACGGGGAGAACGGCGCGCCACGGCTGCCCGGCGCGACCGTGGCGGGGGCCAAGGGACTGGAGGCCGTCGACCGTCTCGTACGCGTCGACCAGAAGCCCATCGGCCGCACCCCGCGCTCCAACCTGGCCACCTACACGGGCCTGTTCGACGCGGTACGCAAGGTCTTCGCCGCGACGGACGAGGCCAGGGCTCAGGGCTACACCACGGGCCGCTTCTCCTTCAACGTCGCCGAGGGGCGCTGCCCCACCTGCCAGGGCGAGGGCTTCGTCGCCGTCGAACTCCTCTTCCTTCCCGGCACCTACGCGCCCTGCGGCGACTGCCACGGTGCCCGCTACAACCCCGAGACCCTGCGGATCACCTACCGGGGCGCGACCGTCGCCGACGTGCTGGGGATGACCGTCGACCACGCGGCGGAGTTCCTCGGCGATGTGCCCGCGGCGGCGCGCAGCCTGCGCACCCTCCAGCGCGTCGGCCTCGGCTACCTCCGGCTCGGCCAGCCCGCGACGGAGCTGTCGGGCGGCGAGGCCCAGCGGATCAAGCTGGCCAGCGAACTCCAGCGCTCCCGTCGCGGGCACACCCTCTATGTGCTCGACGAGCCGACGACGGGTCTGCACCCCGCCGACACCGAAGTGCTGATGGGGCAGTTGCACGGGCTGGCGGAGGCCGGGCACACCGTCATCGTCGTGGAGCACGACATGGGTGTCGTCGCGGGCGCCGACTGGGTCATCGACCTCGGCCCCGGCGGCGGCGACAGCGGCGGCCGGATCGTCGCCACGGGCACCCCGGCCGAGGTGTCCCGCGCCGGGGACAGCGCGACAGCGCCCTATCTGCGCGCAGCGCTCACCGGGCCGGGCCCGCGGGCAACCGCGCGAGGCTGAACACCGTCACCCCAGGGGGACCCGTGCGATAGACAGAGCACGTAACACACGCGGCATACGCGGCACATGACGGAGAACAGAGCAACAGAGCAGCAGCCCCGGGAGGCCATATGACCCACGCCCTGATCGTCGGAGGCGGCATCGCCGGAGCGGTGACCGCGATGGCGCTGCGCAAGGCGGGCATCGGTTCCACGGTCTACGAGGCGTACGAGACGGGGGCCGACGACGTCGGCGCCTTCCTCGTCGTCTTCAACAACGGGCTGGAGGCGCTGCGCACCGTCGACGCACACCAGCCGGTCCTCGACGCCGCCTTCCCCGCCGAGCACGTCGAACTCCTCTCCCACACCGGCCAACTGCTGGGCTCGCGCCCGTCGTCGGGCACGGCGCCGGTGCCGGGCACGGAAGGGGAGCACGCGCGCGCGGTGCTCGGCCCGCACACCCTCAAGCGCGCCACCCTCTACCGCGTCCTGCACGACGAGGCCGCCAGGCGCGGTGTCACCATCGAGCACGGCAAGCGCCTGACGACGGCCGAGCAGCACCCCGACGGCGCCGTCACCGCGCACTTCGCCGACGGCACCAGCGCCACGGGCGACCTCCTCATCGGCGCCGACGGCATCCACTCCACCACCCGAGCGCTCATCGACCCCGGCGCGCCGCGCCCCCGCCACACGGGCCAGACCACGGTCTGCGGCTACGCGCGCGGCGTCGGCCCCGAGGCGACACCGCCCCCTGCCACGTACCGCATGGTCTTCGGCAAGCGCGCCTTCCTCGGCTGCACCCTCGCCCCGGACGGCGAGGTGTGGTGGTTCGCGAACACCCCGGGCGAGGAGCGCACCAGGGCCGAACTCGCCGCCGTCACCCCAGCGCAGTGGCGCGAGCACGTCAGCGGGCTCTTCGCCGACGACGACTCACCGGCCGCCGAGATCGTCCGCGCCACGGGCGACGGCATCGTGGGCAGCAACGCCTACGACATCGCCAGCACCCCCGTGTGGCACCGCGGCTCCATGGTCGTGATCGGCGACGCGGCACACGCCGCAGCGCCCAACGCCGCGCAGGGCGCCTCGATGGCCATCGAGGACAGCGTGGTCCTGGCCAAGTGCCTGCGCGATCTGCCGGACCCGGCCGCGGCGTTCGCCGCGTACGAGGGGCTGCGACGGGAGCGGGTGGAGCGGGTCGTCGCCGACAGCGCGCGCATGAGCGGGCGTTCCACCCCCAGGCCGGAGGAGCGCGAGCGGCGCGACGCCGAGGTGGAGAGCCGTACGAAGAGCCGCGAGGCGGGCGGGACGGGCGGGGAGGGCTCGACGGAGTGGCTCACGCACTACCGCGTCGACTGGGACGAGCCCGTCACGACGACGCGCTCCTGACCTTGTCCGACGCGGCGCCCACCGCCACCCCCGCGACGAGCAGCACGATGCTCGCGTAGACCTCGTAGCCCTCCAGAAAGCCGATCCGGTACAGCAGTCCGCCGCCGAACCAGCCGGTGAAGTGGTGGACGAGACCGATCACGCCCTGCGCGATCAGCACGAAGCTCACGAAGCCCAGAAGATTCCTCATGGCACCGAGGCTATGAGCGTGCGGAGGAGCGGGGAGTCGGCCGAAAGTATCGGCGCCGCTGACTTCGGTAGCGTCCTCGCGTGCGAGGGGTGGCCCGGCGCCCGTGCACGCGTAGGTTCGGTGACCATGGACGGCATTCACCCCGCTCGCCCCGGTCTCCCCGCCACCGCGCCTGACGGGTCCGTCGGAAGGGGCCCGCGCACCCGCCGCTCCGCGCGTGACTGGGCGGTCGACATCAGCGCCTTCCTGCTCGCCGCGGCGTTCAGCGTGCTGACGTCGGAGGCGTACGTCAACGACCCGCGCCTTTCGGAGGACGCGCTCGCGCTGGACCAGATCCTCGGCGCGCTGGCCTGCTGCGCGCTGTGGCTGCGCAAGCGCTGGCCGGTGGGCGTCGCGCTGGCGTGTGCCCCGGTCAGCGTCTTCTCGCACTTCGTCAGCGGTCCGCAGATGTTCGCGCTGTTCTCGCTCGCCGTGCACCGGCGCCTGCGCACCGTCGCGCTCGTGCTCGCGGCGACCTTCGCGGCGGGCCCGTTCCAGCAGTGGGTGCGCCCGGACCCGGAACTGTCCCCGGCCCTCAGCTTCCTCGTCGGGGGGCTGCTGCTGGTGGCGCCCGTCGGCTGGGGGATGTTCGTACGCTCCAGGCGTCAGCTCGTCGCCTCGCTGGAGGAGCGCGCGGTACGCGCAGAGACGGAGGCCGCGCTGCGCGCCGAACAGGCGCAGCGGGCCGCCCGCGAGGCCATCGCGCGCGAGATGCACGACGTGCTCGCGCACCGGCTCTCGCTGCTCAGCGTGCACGCTGGCGCGCTCGAATTCCGCCCCGACGCTCCGCCGGAAGAGATCGCGGGCGCCGCCGGAGTGATCCGCGGGAGCGCCCACCAGGCGCTGGAGGAGCTGCGCGAGGTGATCGGGGTGCTACGGGCGGGCAGCCCCGTGCGACGGGACGGTCCGGCGGGACCGGAACCGGAGGGCGCGGGGAGCGCCGGGCCCGGAACCGGAACCGGGGGCGGGGAGCCCGAGGGTTCGGGGCGGCCCCAGCCGAGGCTGGCCGACGTGGCACGCCTGGTGCGCGAGTCCCGCGAGGCGGGCACCCGGGTCACCCTGCGCCAGCGCGTGCCCGATCCCGCCACGGCCCCGGAGACCCTCGGCCGCACCGCGTACCGCGTCGTCCAGGAGGGCCTGACGAACGCCCGCAAGCACGCGCCGGGCGCGCGGGTCACGGTCACGGTGGACGGCGCTCCGGGAAAGGGCCTGACGGTGGAGATCCACACCACGGTTCCTGGCGCACAGGAAGCGTCCGACGGCCCTGACGCCCCCGGTGCACCGCACGCGCCCGGAGCACCCGACGCACCGGACGTGCCCGGAGCATCCAGCACACCGCACGCGCTCGGAGCACCCGACGCACCGGAAGCATCCGACGGGCTTGACGCACTCGGCGGACCTGGCGTGTCCGGAGCGCCCGGCGCATCCGACGCAGCTGGCACGCCTGGTGTGCCCGGCGGACCTGACGTGTCCGGTGTACCGGATGCACTTGGCGCACCGGCGGACGTGCCTGGCGCACCCCACGGACCGTACGTGTCCGGCGTACCGGATGCACCCGGCGCATCCGACGCGCCTCATGGACCTGACGCACTCGGCGGACCTGACGCACTGGGTGCACAGGATGTGCCCGGCGGACCCGGCGGACCCGGCGCACCCGGCGCACCGGACGTGCCCGGTGCGTCCCACGAACCGCACGCACCCCGCCCCGCCTCCGCGAACCCGCCCCGCACGGACCCGACCGAGCGGCCCGGGCCGCCCATACCCGGCTCGGGGCAGGGCCTGATCGGCCTGGCCGAGCGTGCCGCGCTCGCGGGTGGCCGGCTCGACCACGGGCACACCGCCGACGGCTTCCGGCTGCACGCCTGGCTACCGTGGGCCCCATGACCATCCGCCTCCTCCTCGTCGACGACGATCCGCTCGTACGCGCCGGGCTCCGCCTCATGCTCGGGGGCCTGCCCGACGTCGAGATCGTCGGCGAGGCCGCTGACGGCGCCGAGGTGCCGTCAGCGGTGGAGCGGCTCGCGCCCGACGTCGTGCTCATGGACATCCGGATGCCCGGCACGGACGGCCTCACCGCCACCGAGGAGCTGCGCGCCCGCGCGCACCCGCCCGAGGCCGCCCCCGAGGTCATCGTGCTGACCACCTTCCACGCCGACGAGCACGTGCTGCGCGCCCTCCGGGTCGGCGCGGCGGGCTATCTGCTCAAGGACACGCCGCCCGCCGAGATCCTGGACGCGGTGCGGAAGGTCGTCGCGGGCGACCCCGTGCTCTCGCCCGCCGTGACGCAGCAGCTCATCGCCCACGTCGCCGCCTCCGGCGAGGACACCCGCCGCAGCCGTGCCCGCGCGGCGCTCGACGGGCTCGCCGAGCGGGAACGCGAGGTCGCCGTCGCCGTCGGCCAGGGCAGGTCCAACGCGGAGATCGCCGCCACGCTGTATATGAGCGTCCCCACGGTCAAGACCCACGTCTCCCGCATCCTGACGAAGCTCGGCCTGAACAACCGCGTCCAGATCGCGCTCCTCGCCCACGACGCGGGCCTCCTGGAAGGCCGCTGACCAGCCCCGTACTCCCGGGTCCCGGAGCGCCGGGAATCCTCACGCGCCGTGTGCGTTGAAGGGAGCGTGACCACCTCGACCCCGGACCCGGCCCCCGCCCCCATTACGCTCCCGCCCGCGACGCGCCTGTCCGTCCTGGACCGCGCGCTGACGAGGGAGGGCGAGCACCCGAGGCAGGCGCTGCGCGAGACGGTGCGTTTTGCGCGGGACGCCGAGGCTCTCGGCTACCACCGCTTCTGGGTCGCGGAGCACCACGGCGTCCCCGGCGTCGCCGGATCGGCACCGACGGTGCTCGCCTCGGCCGTCGCGTCGGCCACCTCCCGCATCCGGGTCGGCACGGGCGGCGTGATGCTGCCCAACCACCAGCCGCTCGTGGTGGCGGAGCAGTTCGGGGTGCTGGAGTCGCTGTTCCCCGGCCGTATCGACATGGGCCTGGGCCGCTCGGTCGGCTTCACCGACGGGGTGCGCAAGGCGCTCGGCGTCGGCAAGGACGCGGCCGAGCGCTTCGGCGAGCAGATCACCGAACTGCTCGGCTACTTCGACGGCGGCAACACCGTGCGGGCCGCGCCCGCCGAGGGGCTGCGCGTGCCCGCGTTCCTGCTCGCGATCGGCACGGGCGCCGACCTCGCGGCGCGGCACGGGCTCCCCCTGGTCATCGGCGTCCATCGCGACGAGTCGCGGACCCTGGCCGCCATCGAGCGCTACCGGGCTGCCTTCCGCCCCTCCGCACAGGCCCTCGAGCCCTACGTCGTCGCCTCGGTCAACGCGGCGGCGGCCGCCACCGCCGAACAGGCCGAGACGTTGCAGATCCCGGAGGCGTGGGCCACGGTACGCTCGCGCACCCACGGCGTCTTCGCGCCGATGATCCCCGCCGCCGACGTCCTCGCCCGCGACATGACGGAGCGGGAGCGCACCTTCTACGACGAGGCCCGCGCGTCCCAGTTGCGCGGCACGGCGGAGGAGACGGCCCGCGCGCTGGCCGGACTGGCGGCGCGCACGGGCGCGGACGAACTGCTGCTGACCCTCAACACCTACGACCCCGCCGACCGCCTCGACTCCTACCGCCGCCTCGCCCGCGCGGCGGGGCTCACGTCCCGTGCCGTCAAGTCCCCTTCCTTGGCGGGACGTTCGTGACCTCTGGGCGGCGAGGGGAGGGTGTGACGAACGCCCCGATTTCGTAGCGGTGGGGGGTACTCTGTGCGCCGGGAAGACGAAACGCTGGGGCGTGCAGACGCGGGACGTGACGACGCGAGCGGTGACCGGTGAGGCCGGATTCGGGTGCCTGGTCCGTCAGGATCAGCTTCCGCCTCCGCCCTCTCCTCCCGGACACCCAGGTCGCGGCTGTCCCGCCGGGTGGGGGTGGCGATGAGGGTACTGGTGGTTGAGGACCATGCCGAGCTCGCGGATTCCGTGGCCAGGGTGCTGCGCCGCGAGGGCATGGCGGTCGATGTCGCATACGACGGCATGGCCGCGCTGGAACAGACGGCCGAGGTCGAATACGACGTCGTCGTGCTCGACCGCGACCTGCCCAAGGTCCACGGCGACGAGGTGTGCAGCTCTCTGACGTCGCAGCCGCTGCGCACCAGGGTGCTGATGCTGACGGCGTCCGGCACGATCGCCGACCGCGTCGCGGGACTCGGGCTCGGCGCCGACGACTACCTTCCCAAACCGTTCGCGTACGCCGAACTCGTCGCGCGTATCCGTGCGATGGCCCGGCGCTCCCAGCCGCCGCTGCCGCCCGTACTGGAACACGGCGACCTCCGGCTGGACCCCGCCCAGCGGATCGCGACCCGGGCCGGGCAACGCTTAGGGCTCACCACGAAGGAATTCGCGGTGCTGGAGTATCTGCTCACCGCGCAGGGCCGACCGGTGTCGGCCGAGGAACTCCTCCAGAAGGTGTGGGACGAGGCCGCCGACCCGTTCACGACCACGGTCAAGGCGACCATCAACCGCCTGCGCTCCAAGCTCGGTGACCCGCCCGTGATCGAGACCGTTCCCCGGAGCGGCTACCGGATTTGAGATGCCGATGCGCCTGTCACCTCTCTCTGCGCTGTCCCGCTCCGCCCTCGTCACCCGGCTGCTGCCACGTCGGGTACGGATGCGCCTCACCCTGCTCTACGGGGGACTGTTCGTCGCCTCGGGCGCGGTGCTGCTCGGGATCACGTATCTGCTGGTCCTGCGGACGCCGAAGAAGATCATCTCGATCGAGAAGGGCGGCAGCCCCCGAGTGTCCACGGGGGCCCCGGGAACCGGAAGGGAAAGGCTCGACGGCTTCTCCGAGAAGCTGCGTGAACAGGCGGAGAGCCAGCACGGCGCCCAGATGCACGATCTCCTGGTCCAGTCCGGAATAGCGCTGCTGATCACCACCTTCATCGCCATCGCCATCGGATGGCTCGTCGCCGGTCGAGTCCTCCGGCCGCTGCGGATGATGACCTCCACCATCCGTAAGATTTCCGCGCGCAATGTGCACAAGCGTCTCGATGTGACGGGTCCCGCCGACGAGTTGAAGGATCTCGCGGACACCGTCGACGGCCTGCTCGGACGTCTGGAGGCGGCGCTCGACTCCCACAAGCGCTTCGTCGCCAATGCCGCGCACGAGCTGCGTACTCCGCTCACCCTGGAACGCGCGCTGCTCGAAGAGACGCTGATGGACCACGACGCGACGCTGGAATCGTTCAGGGCCAACTTCGAACGGCTGCTGAACATCAGCGATCAACAGGGCTGCCTGCTGGAATCGCTGCTCACGCTGTCCAGCAGCGAGCGCGGTCTGGAACGGCAGGACGAGCTGGACCTGGCCGAGATCGCCGAGCGGGTGCTGCTGGTCTCCCGTCCGGAGATGGAACGCAAGGGACTCAGCGTCGAGCCCGCGCTCCAGCCCGCTCGCATCGAGGGCGATTCGGCGCTCGTCGAACGGCTGGTGGCCAACCTCGTCGACAACGCCGCGGACTACAACGTCCCCGGCGGCCGGGTGGAGATCGTCACCCGCGTCGCGGAAGGGCGTCCGGTGGTCTCCGTGTCCAACACCGGGCCCGAGGTCCCGGCCGATCAGGTGGACCGCCTCTTCGAGCCCTTCCAGCGGCTGCGTCGAACGGCGGGCGACGGGCACCACGGGCTCGGACTGTCCATCGTGCGCGCCATCGCCACTGCCCACGGCGCCGCGCTCTCCGCGGACGCCCGGCCGAGCGGCGGCCTCGTGGTGGAGGCGGTCTTCCCCCTGGGTGAGAGCCCGTCCACGTCCGGTGAGCACGACAACCGGAACGCGGAACGGGATACGGCCCCGCGTGACGGCTCCTTCCTCGTCCGCCTCCCGAAGAGGGACGACGCCGACGCGAAGGTATTGAGGTAGACCGAATCCGGGCCGAAAGCGGATTCCTCTGAGGGGGTCCGCTGCTTCGGACGCGCGCTTCGGGAGTGCGGGCGCCGTGGGCCGTGGTGCGCGGATTCTACGTCCAAGTGCGGGAAGCAATCGGTTAGACAAGCGTGAGATCCGCCATGCGGTGCGTGGTGCGTGGCGAGCCGCGGTGGTTACGGGACGGATCTCGTAAACCCGTGATTGCCGATTGAATTATCCCAGCCGACCGGATTCGCGCGAGGGGCGCCTATTGTGCCGTGCGCTGTCCACGGGGCGCCCTGGGCGGGAACTTTTCGAGGAAAGAGTGCCCGGAGAGAACAAGTCGGCAGCCGTTGGGGACCGCGTGGGCCGGTCTGTATCGTTCGAGGCGAGCGCACCCCGACCCGCCTTTCCTCACCTGTTCGAAGAAGCAGTCATGTCGGATTGCCCATGGAAAGCTGCCCATCGGAAGGGGAAAGATGAAGGGCCAGGACGGTTACGCTTTGCCCCTGTCCGATTGCCAAGAGGGAATTTGGCTGGCGCAGCGGATCGAAAACACTCGTGCTCTGTACAACGTCGGTCAGTTCACGGAGATCCGTGGGGTGCTGGACGTCGAGGTCTTCGAGGCGGCTCTGCGACGGGTCGTCGCGGAGACGGAGACCCTGGGTGTGCGGTTCGTCGAGGACGGCGACGGGGTGTCCCAGGTGCT
>NZ_BAAGSO010000135.1:41229-45366 GCF_054782395.1 Streptomyces daliensis
GGATGCTGATCGTTTTCTGTGGTTCCAGTGCTACAACCACCTTCTGACGGACGGCTTCGCCTGTTCACTGGTGGCGCGTCGGGTGGCGGAGGTTTATACGGCACTCCTCGACGCGGACGACGAGACGTCCGGACTTTCCGACAGCATCCCCATGGGCGCCATGCGTGCCATGCGCGACATGCGGGATGAGGAGGCCACTTATCGGCGGTCGGAACAGTACGAGAAGGACCGGCGATACTGGCGCGATCGATTCGAGGACCGGCCTGAACTGGTGAGTGCCCCCGGCGCCCGAGTGTTTTCACCGGAAGCGGCCGAAGATGAGAAGGGGATTCTGAGGGAAACCGGTACTCTCCCGTCGTCCACGATGGCGGCGTTGCACGCGGTGGCGGAGCGCGTGGGAGAGAGCTGGACGAGAAGCGTCATCGCGACGTTGGCCGGCTTTGTGGGGCGGCTTACGGGATCGGACGAGGTGATTCTGAGCCTGCCGGTGACCGGCAGGGCCACCGAGCGAGCGCGTCAGGTGCCGTCGACCATGGCCAACATGCTGCCGCTGCGGCTGCCCGCCGAGCCCGGCACGGACCTGGAACACATGGTGCGGATGACGGCGGCCGGACTTGGCGAACTGCTGGAACACCAGCGTTTCCGTGGGGAACATCTGCGCCGTGAACTGGGCTGGCCGGAGGGCAACCGCTGGCACTTCGGGCCTTACGTGAATGTTCTGCCCACGGGCGACGACCTTCGGTTCGGCGACCTTCACGGCACCGTCCGTGATCTGTCGAGCCGACGGGTCGAGGATTTCGGGATTCTGGTGAACGGCCCTTCTGCCGACGGCGACGTACAAATCGTTCTTGAGGCGAACGGAGATCTGTACGACCGCCAGTGGACACGGGCGGTGCTTTGGTCGTTGCTGCACTTCCTGGGACAGGCGGCGGCGGATCCTGCGGCGCCGTTGTCCGAGATCGACGTGCTGGGGGAGTCCGAGCGTGCGTTGGTGGTGGGGGAGTGGAACGACACGGCGCGGGTTGTGTCGGCGGGTTCCGTTCCGGAGTTGTTCGCCGGGTGGGCTGCTTCGGCTCCGGGTGTGGTGGCGGTGCGGTCCGGCGATCAGGTGCTGTCGTATGGGGAGTTGGAGGAGCGGGCGAATCGTCTGGGCCGGTATTTGACGGGTCTGGGTGTGGGGCGTGAGTCGCGGGTGGGCCTGTGCTTGCCGCGTGGTGTGGACATGGTTGTGGGGATGCTGGGTGTGTGGAGGGCGGGTGGCGCGTATGTGCCGCTCGATCCCGAGTACCCGGTGGAGCGGTTGGCGTACATGGTGTCCGACAGTGCGGCCACCGTTGTGCTGGCCGTTGGGGAGACGGTGGCGCAGGTCGCGGGTGGCGCGGCGTCTGTGGTGGTGCTGGATGACGGGGATGTCGCGACGGCGATCGCGGTGGAGTCGTCCGGGGCGCTTGATGTACCGGTGGTGCCTGAGCAGTTGGCGTATGTGATTTATACGTCGGGTTCGACGGGGCGGCCGAAGGGTGTGGCGGTCGCGCATGGTGGTGTGGCGAATCTGGCGGAGGTGATGCGTCCCGTCCTCGGTGTGGAGGAGGGTGTGACGGCGCTTCAGTTCGCCTCGTTCTCCTTCGATGCTGCGGTGCTGGATGTGGCCGTCACGCTGGGCGGAGGCGGCAGTCTTGCCGTCGCGTCGAGTGAGGAGCGGTTGGAGCCCGAGGCGCTGGCCGCGATGATCCGCGAGGCCGGTGTGCAGGTGGCGAGCGTGGTGCCGTCTCTGCTCGGGGTGCTGGAGCCGGAGTCGGTGCCGGGTGTGGGGAACTGGGTGCTGGGCGCGGAGCGCCTGACTGCGGATCTGGCGGCGAAGTGGCGGGCCCAGTCGAAGGTGTGGAACACCTACGGCCCGACCGAGGCCACCGTGATCACCACGGCGACGTTGCTGGCCGAGGGCATCACGGCCCAGGACGCCCCGCCTGCGATCGGCGCCCCGATCGGGAACGCGCAGGTCTTCGTCCTGGACGGGTTCCTGCGGCCAGTGCCTCCTGGTGTGACGGGTGAGCTGTATGTGTCGGGCGCTGGGCTCGCGCGTGGTTACGTGGGTCGCTCGGACCTGACGGCGGAGCGCTTCGTGGCCAACCCGTTCGTGTCGGGTGGGCGCATGTACCGCTCGGGCGACCTGGCCCGCTGGACGGCGGACGGTCTGCTGGAGTTCGCGGGCCGAGCCGACGAGCAGGTGAAGATCCGCGGCTTCCGCGTCGAGCCCGGTGAGATCGAGTCGGTGCTGGCCTCTCACGAGAGTGTGTGTCAGTCGGTGGTGGTGGTCCGTGAGGACCGGCTGGTGGCGTATGTCGTCCCGGCCGGTGACGACGACTTCGACGCTGGTGCGCTGCGGGAGTACGCGGGTGAGCGGTTACCGGAGTACATGGTCCCGAGCGCGACGGTGGCGCTCGACGTCATGCCGCTGACGGCGAACGGCAAGGTCGACCGCAACGCCCTGCCCGCGCCCGACCCGGAGAGCCGCAGCGAGGGGCGGGATGCCGAGACACCGCTGGAAGCGGTGATGTGCGGGCTGTTCGGTGAGGTGCTCGGCCTGGACCAGGTGGGCGCGGAGGACTCGTTCTTCGAGCTGGGCGGCGACTCGATCCTCTCCATGCTGCTCGTGTCCCACGCCCATCGCGCGGGCTTCGCACTCACGACCCGTGACGTTTTCGAGCACCGTACCCCGGCCGGTCTGGCGGCCGTTGCTGTCGCCACCGTCGGAGGAGCCACCCAGGTGGAGCGCGAGCGCGTCTCACCTGTGGGTGAGGTGCCGTTGACTCCGGTGATGTGTGAGTTGCTGGGCCGGGTGGGTGTGGACGGTGTTGGCGGGGTCGCGCAGTCGAGTGCGGTGGTGACTCCTGCTGATATGGACTTTGCGGTGTTGGTCGGTGCCGTGCAGGCGGTGGTGGACCAGCACGATGTGCTGCGGGCGCGGCTGGAGACGGCGCCCCGGGCCAGGCTGGTGGTTCCCGAGCGGGGAGCGGTGCTGGTCGAGCCGCTGGTGCGACGGGTGGACGTCACGGGTCAGGACCTTGCGGCGGCGGTCGGCGAGCAGGTGCGGGCCGCGACGGAACGGTTGGACCCGTTGGCCGGTGTGATGCTTCAGGTGGTGTGGCTGGATGCCGGGCCCGAGGTGCAGGGTCGGCTCGTCCTCGTCGTGGACCACCTGGTGGTGGACACGGTGTCCTGGCAGGCGCTGCTGCCTGATCTGACCTCCGCTTACAAGGAGTTGGCGGCGGGACGGCGAGCAGCGCTGAACCCGGTGTCGACGTCGTTCCGGCATTGGGCGCGTGAGGTGTCGGCGCGGGCGGTGGGTGCGGAGCGTGTTGCGGAGCTGTCGGGGTGGCAGGCGCTGCTGGGGGATGCCGGTTCGTTGTTGACGGATGGGCCGGTGGATCCGGTTCGTGATGTTGAGGCGTCGGTGCGTCGGGTGTCGGTGTCGGTGCCGTCCGGGGTGACGTCGGCGTTGTTGACGGGGGTTCCTGCCGCGTTCCATGCGGGTGTTGATGATGTGCTGCTGGCGGGGTTGGCGGCTGCCGTCGCCGAATGGGCCCGGAGCAGGAACCAGGACCAGGCTGCTGACGGGTTCCTGGTGGATGTGGAGGGACATGGCCGTGTTCCGCTGAGTGAGGGTGTGGACCTGTCGCGCACGGTGGGGTGGTTCACCAGTGCGCAGCCGGTGCGGCTGGCGGCGGGTGGCTTTGATCCGGCCGATCTGCGTGCCGGTGGCTCGGCCGCTGGGCAGGTGTTGAAGCGGGTGAAGGAGCAGGTGCGGGCTGTGCCCGGTGACGGGCTCGGCTACGGCATGCTCCGCTATCTCAACCCCGAGACCGGGCCCGCCATGGCGGAGCTGCCCTCGGCCCAGATCGGGTTCAACTACCTCGGGCGCCAGTTCGTCGGGCGCGACGGCCAGTGGGCACTGTCGGACGAGGGCGTGGGAGCGAGCGCTGCCGCACGGGCACCGGTGATGCATGCGCTGGAGGTGTTGGGCGCGGTGCAGGACCGGGCCGATGGTCCTGAGCTGACCCTCACGCTTTCCTGGCCCGAGCGGTTGCTGACGGAGGCTTCCGCGCAGGCTCTCCTCGATGCGTGGGCGGCGATGCT
>NZ_BAAGSO010000136.1:0-15815 GCF_054782395.1 Streptomyces daliensis
GCACCACACCGGCCAACCGTCCCGCGCAACACCCCCGTGAAGGGCCTACCCCCCGTTTCCTTCCGCCCCCCGCGAAGGGGACTCGTCCCGCGCAACACCCCCGTGAAGGGCCTACCCCCCGTTTCCTTCCGCCCCCCGCGAAGGGGCCGGTTCTGGGGAGGCGAGGTCCGCGTCGACCTCGCGCCAGAAGCCGGCGCGAATGGCGTAGCGGTCCCGCTCGTCGATCTGATCGTCCTTGTGCGCGAGCAACCCGAACCGCGCGGCGTACCGCAACAACTCCCCGTCGATCCGGTGCGGAATCCGCGGATACTCCCGCGACAGCGTTTCCAGGTGCACCCCCGCCGCCAACCGGTCGATCCACCGCCGTGCGAAGACCTGCCCGACCTCGAAGGGGTCACCGCTCACCGCGGTGATGTCCTCCTCGCGGTCGGCCCACCGCTGCTCCGCCGTCGTCAACTGCGCCAGCATCGGCAGGGCCGCGATCTCCGGCGGCTCACCGGGCGCACCCCGCTCGACCCACCCCTTGTCGGATGACCACCGCAGCGTCGCGCTGGGCGGCGGCGCGCTGGCCGGTCCGGGCGTGGGCCGCCCGAGGCCCGCGAGGTCCTTGGGGGTGGGGACGCCGCTGTTGCGGCCCGCCGCCTCCTCCGGCGCCGCACCAGCGGCGTCGCCGCCCTCCCCCTCCGCGGCGGAGGGACGCGCGTGGTCCGTGCCGTCGACGCCACCCGGCCGCTCCCCCGCCTCCGCGCCGGGCTCCTTCGCGGAGCCCCCCGCGGGCGGGCCGCCGTTCTTCGCGGACTCGGGCAGCGGCGCCGAGAGGATCGCCGCGATCTCGGGCCGGGGCACGGGCTGGGGCGCGCAGACGCCGGTGAGGTCCTTCGCGCGGACCGCCTCGGTGATCCAGCTACGGTCCAGCACGCGGCGCTCGTCGGCCTCGGCGACGAGGTCCTCGGACTGGTTGTAGTCGCCGTCGGCGGCCTGGACGGCCCACAGGTGCACGGCGACCCCGTGTTCCTTGGCCGACATCAGACCGGGCAGCAGATCGCCGTCGCCCGTGACGAGGACGATGTCGGCGCAGGCGCGGTTACGGGCCAGTTCGGTGAGTTCGGCGTGCATGGCGGCATCGACGCCCTTCTGCGCCCACCGCCCGTCGCTCCGCGTCAGCGCTCCCAGCCGTACCGTCACCCGGGGCATCACGCGCAGCCTGCGGTGTTCGGGCTGGGGGACGCGGTCGGGGGCACCGTCGAACCAGTAGATCCGCAGGAGATCACACTGCGTGTCCGCTTCGGCGCGCTCGCGCAGGCCACGGATCAGGGCGGCGTGATCGACGCTGATCCGGGAACGTGTGGGTTCCCCGGCCAGCAGGCTCGCGGCGGCGCCCAACAGGTACCCGGCGTCCACCAGAACGACGCAGCGGTCCACGTTCCACCCACTCTCGGTATGCGAGCACAGCCGAGGCTGCGTTTCTTCGAGTCTGCCCGACCGTACAGGGCCCTATCAGCCCGAACTCGATCATCGGCGTGGCGGGTACGGCGCGATCGGGATCGTTAACCGGAAGAGTCGCCTCACTCAGAGTATTTGCTCGAAATGCACCTTTCCTATGCCCATGCGAGGCTGATCCCGGCCCATCGTTCTGAGATCACCAGGAGGCGATCATGGGCAAGAACAAGAACCGGAACCGCCAGCAGCAGCGCGAGGACGAGTCCCGCAGCGCGGCGGAGCAGGTGCACGAGGGCATGAAGCGCTCGACGGGCGGCGACTCCCGCGCGCAGAGCGGTACCACCGACGCGCCCCGCAAGCACCAGCGCCGGTTCGGACACAACTGATCTTCTCCGCGGCCGTCGTCGCGGAAGCACACGGTCGCGGGCGCCGCGCGAAGAGGGCGCCCCCCGTTTCCGGGGAGCGCCCTCTCGGCCTGCGAAAGGCTCCGGGCCCTGACGGGCTCAGGCGGCGAGCGGCCTCGCGTGGTTGAGGTCCCACGCTTCCCGCACGCAGCGCAGCCGTGTCTCGAAGTCCAGCTCGGGGAAGTAGTCCCCGAGCGCCTTCACCGCGTCGTGCGTCGAAGTGTGCACATCACGCAGCAGGAAAACGGCCTTGTCTATCGCCTGGGCATCCACGGTGGGACCACCTCCGGACCAAAGTGCTTCACGTTCGAAACGTGCTATGGCCACGGTAGGACGCGCTTGTGCTCGATTCGGACAAACGATCCTCTACGGCCCGCAAAGATCCGTAAAGCTCCTTAAAGCCCGGCCGACGGCCCGCTCGGCCTGGTCAGCGCGGCCAGCGCGGTCAGCTCGCCAGGCAGGACGGGCCGAGCAGCTCCTTGAGGTCGCCGAAGAGCGCCGGATCCGCCGTGACCCGGTGCCGGTCGAGGCGCAGCACCGTGGTCTTGCGGGAGCCCTGGAGCCTGACGCGCACCTCGCTGGAGCCGCGATGGTGGGTGAGCACTTCGCCGAGCTTCTCCACCAGCGGCGGGGTGATCTTCACGGTGGGGATGGTGATGGTCACCGGCGCGTTGGCCGACGCCTCGCTCAGGTCCGGGATCATCAGCTCCATCGCGACCAGCCGCGGCACGTCCTCGCGCTTGTCCAGCCGCCCCTTGACGAAGACGACCGCGTCCTCGACGAGCTGGGTGGAGACGAGCTGATACGTGGCGGGGAAGAACATGCAGTCGATGGAGCCCGCCAGGTCCTCCACGGTGGCGATGGCCCACGCGTTGCCCTGCTTGGTCATCTTGCGCTGGAGGCCCGAGATGATGCCGCCGATGGTGGTGATCGAGCCGTCCGAGTAATCACCGCCGGTCAACTGGGCGATGGCGGCGTCCGCCTTCTCGTTGAGGACGTGCTCCAGGCCGAAGAGGGGGTGGTCCGAGACGTAGAGGCCGAGCATCTCGCGCTCCTGGGCCAGCAGATACGTCTTCTCCCACTCCTCCTCGGAGAACTCGACGTCCAGGCCGAAGCCGGGCGAGTCGTCGCCGTCGTCCGAGCCGAGGTCCCCGAAGAGGTCGAACTGGCCCTCGGCCTCCTTGCGCTTGACCTGCACCACGTTGTCGATCATGGGCTCGAACTGGGCCGTCAGGCCCTTGCGGGTGTGGCCCAGCTCGTCGAAGGCGCCCGCCTTGATCAGCGATTCGACGGTGCGCTTGTTGCAGACGACGGCCTCGACCTTGTCGAGGAAGTCCGGGAAGGAGACGTACTTCCCCTTGGCCTTGCGGCACTTGACGATCGAGTCCACGACGTTCTGGCCGACGTTACGGACGGCGGTCAGGCCGAAGACGATGGTGGTGTCGTCACTGGAGGTGAAGTTGGCCTCGGACTCGTTCACGTTCGGCGGCAGGACCTTGATGCCCATCTTGCGGCACTCGTTGAGATAGACCGCCGACTTGTCCTTGTCGTCGCGGACCGAGGTGAGCAGCGCCGACATGTACTCCGCGGGATAGTTCGCCTTGAGGTAGGCGGTCCAGTAGGTGACCAGGCCGTACGCGGAGGAGTGTGCCTTGTTGAACGCGTAACCGGCGAAGGGCACCAGCACGTCCCACACGGCCTGGATGGCCTCGTCGGAGTAGCCGTTGTCGCGCATGCCCTTCTGGAAGTTCACGAACTCCTTGTCGAGAACTTCCTTCTTCTTCTTGCCCATGGCCCGGCGCAGCAGGTCGGCCTGGCCGAGCGAATACCCGGCGAGCACCTGGGCGGCCTTCTGCACCTGCTCCTGGTAGACGATCAGGCCGTGGGTGATGTCGAGGACGTCCTTGAGGGGCTCCTCCAGCTCCGGGTGGATCGGAGTGATCTCCTGCTGGCCGTTCTTGCGCAGGGCGTAGTTGATGTGCGAGTTCATGCCCATCGGGCCCGGGCGGTACAGGGCCGAGACGGCGGAGATGTCCTCGAAGTGGTCGGGCTTCATCATGCGCAGCAGGGAGCGCATGGGGCCGCCGTCGAACTGGAAGACGCCGAGGGTGTCACCGCGGCAGAGCAGCTCGAAGGTCTTGGGGTCGTCCAGCGGGAGGTCGAGGAGCTTGAGATCGACCTGCTTGTTCTTGCGGATCATCTTGACCGCGTCGTCCATGATCGTCAGGTTCCGCAGGCCCAGGAAGTCCATCTTGAGCAGGCCCAGGGACTCGCAGCTCGGGTAGTCCCACTGCGTGACGACGGTGCCGTCGTTCTTCGGGGAGAAGATCGGCGCGTGATCGATGACCGGTTCGCTGGACATGATCACGCCTGCCGCGTGCATGCCCATCTGACGGACCAGGCCCTCGATGCCCATGGCGGAGTCGATGACCTTCTTGACGTCCGGCTCGTTCTCGTACATCGCCCGGACCTCGCCCGCCTCGCTGTAGCGCGGGTGGTTCTTGTCGGTGATGCCGGAGAGCGGGATGCCCTTGCCCAGGACGTCGGCGGGCATGGCCTTGGTGATGCGGTCGCCCATCGCGTACGGGTAGCCCAGCACGCGGGAGGCGTCCTTGATGGCGGCCTTGGCCTTAATGGTGCCGTAGGTGCCGATCATGGCGACCTTGTCGGCGCCGTACTTCTCCGTGACGTAGCGGATCACGTCACCGCGCCTGCGCTCGTCGAAGTCGATGTCGACATCCGGCATGGTGATGCGCTCGGGGTTGAGGAACCGCTCGAAGATCAGACCGTGGGTGACGGGATCGAGGTCGGTGATGCCCATGGCGTACGAGACGATCGAGCCCGCCGCCGAGCCGCGCCCCGGGCCGACCGCGATGCCGTTGTCCTTGGCCCACATGATGAAGTCGGCGACCACGAGGAAGTACCCCGGGAAGCCCATGTCGATGATGACCTTCATCTCGTACTCCGCCAGTTCCTGGCGGTCCTGGGGCACACCCCCCGGATAGCGGCGGGCCATGCCGCGCTTGACCTCTTCCTTGAACCAGGACACCTCGTCGAAGCCCTCGGGGACGTCGAACTTCGGCATCAGGTTCTTCGGCTCGAACATGCCGGAGGTGTCGACCCGCTCGGCGATGAGGAGCTGCGTGTTGCGGCAGCCCTCCTGCCAGACGTCCGAGGAGTCGATGGAGTACATCTCCTCGGCCGTCTTCAGGTAGTAGCCCGCGCCGTCGAAGCTGAAGCGGTTGGGGTCCGAGAGGTTGCTGCCGGTCTGGATGCACAGCAGGGTGTCGTGGGCCGCGGATTCGCGCTCGTAGGTGTAGTGCGAGTCGTTCGTGACGACGAACGGCGCGTTGATCTTCTTGGCGATCCGCTCCAGGCCGTCCCGCGCGCGCTTGTCGATGTCGATGCCGTGGTCCATCAGCTCGACGAAGAAGTTCTCCCTGCCGAAGATGTCCTGGTACTCGCCGGCGGCCTGGAGCGCCTCGTCGAACTGGTCCAGACGGATCTTGGTGCTCACCTCGCCCGAGGGGCAGCCCGTGGTGGCCATCAGCCCGTCCGCGTACTCCGCGAGCAGCTCGCGGTCCATGCGCGGCTTGCGGAAGAAGCCCTCCAGGCTGGCCCGGGACTGGGCGCGGAAGAGGTTGTGCAGCCCGGTGGAGTTGCGGGCCCACATCGTCATGTGCGTGTACGCGCCGTTACCGGACACGTCGTCGCGCTTCTGGTGGGGCGTGCCCCACTTGACCGGGCGGGTGTTCCTGCGGTGGTCGGGGGCGAGATACGCCTCGATGCCGATGACCGGGGTGATGCCCGCGTCCTTCGCGGAGTGGAAGAAGTCGTACGCCCCGTGGAGGTTGCCGTGGTCGGTCATCGCGATGTGCGACATGCCCATTTCATTACAGGCGTTGAACATGTCCTTCAACCGCGCGGCGCCGTCCAGCAGCGAATACTGAGTGTGCACGTGCAGATGCGTGAACGGCTGCTGTGTCACGGCGAAGGACACCTCCGGCTAGGGGGACTTCTGGGGCGGTTCGAGAGTCTACGACCCACCACTGACACGCGTGGCCCTGACGCCCCTGTCGGCCCGCCACGCCCTGGCGCCTGCCGCCCGGGCACTACCCCGGCGGCCCGGACGTTGGGAGGTGGGGGAAGATCGGCCGGGGCGACAGCCCCGCCCGCGTACGCGGGGCGCGTCCCGCGCGGATGCGGACGATGTGGACACGGAAGACAGACCGGAACCCAGAGAGGCACCCCATGGCAACGCAGCAGGCCGTCTCGGCCGAAGCCCGCGGCGAGCGGATTCTTGAGGTCTTCGGCAGCGCCTTCGGCGAGCTGCTCGCGGCGGACCCCGCCGCCTTCCAGGTCAAGTTCCGCAAGATGGCCGCCTCGGCCTTCGCCTTCTACCGCGGCACGGCCTGCCTCTTCTACTCCGATCTCGACGAGGAGAAGCACGGCGGCCCCTTCCTGGACGAGCGCACCAGCCGCGTCTGGATCCACGGCGATCTCCACGCCGAGAACTTCGGCACCTACATGGACGCCAACGGCCGCCTGATCTTCAACGTCAACGACTTCGACGAGGCGTACGTCGGCCCCTTCACCTGGGACCTCAAGCGGTTCGCCGCCTCCGTCGCGCTGCTGGGCTACACCAAGGCACTCAGTGACGAGCAGATCACGGACCTGGTCCGCACGTACGCCGTGGCGTACCGCGAGCGCATCCGCTCGCTGGCCACCGGCACCAAGGAGGACGACGCGCCGTCCCTCAGCCTGGACACCGCCGAGGGCCCGGTGCTGGAGGCGCTGCGCGCCGCGCGCGCGAACACGCGGTTCGGGCTGCTGGACAGCATGACCGAGATCCGCGACTGGGAGCGCCGCTTCACCCCGGGCGGCGGCGCGATCGAGCTGGACTCCGCGACGCGCTACAAGGTGCTGGACGCCTTCGACGGCTATCTGGACACCCTCCCCGTGGCCACCCACTTCCGGCCCGACGCGTACCGCGTCAAGGACGTCGTCGGACGCCGCGGCATCGGCATAGGGAGCGCGGGCCTGCCCTCGTACAACATCCTGCTGGAGGGCCACAGCGACGCCCTGGAGAACGATCTCGTCATCTACATGAAGCAGGCGCAGACCCCCGCCGTCTCCCGGCACATCACGGACCCGGAGATCCGCGACTACTTCCTCCACGAGGGCCACCGCACCGTCATCTCGCAGCGCGCCCTCCAGGCGCACGCCGACCCGTGGCTGGGCTGGACGGAGCTGAGCGGGACGGGGCAGCTCGTCGCCGAGGTCTCGCCGTACGCGCTGGACCTGGACTGGTCCGATCTGGACGCGCCCGAGGAGATCGCGCGGGTCGTCGCCGATCTGGGCCGCGCCACCGCCACGATGCACGCCGCGGCCGACGACGAGAGCGGGCACTCCCTGGTCCCCTTCTCCACGGAGCGCGCCATCGACGCGGCCATCGCCGCCGACGAGGAGGGCTTCCCCGGCATGCTGGTCGATTTCGCGCACGACTACGGCTACCGCACCCGCCGCGACCACCAGATCTTCGTGGACCTCTTCCGCAACGGCCGGATACCCGGCCTCTGAGCACCGGGGCGGCGGGGAGCACCGGGGCGACGAAAAGGAGCCCCCCTTTAGGGGCCCCTTACCCGCTCCCGTGGCAGACTTCTGCGGCGATGACGAGGCCGTCGACAAGGCCGTTGATGAGGGCATGAAGCAGGACTGACGAGCAGGCGGATGAGCAGGGCGACGGACATGAACGCGACAGGGATAAGGACCGCGCGCGCCGCGGTCTTCACCGCCCTGTGCGTCACCCTGTCCGCCGGGGCCCATGTGCTGCTCTCCGGGGCTCCCGTGCCGCTCGTGCCGCTGCTCGTCATCAGCGGTGCGGTCTTCCTGCTCGCCTTCGCGTGCGCGGAGCGCGAGCGGGGCTACGGCCGGATCGCCACCCTCCTGATTCCGCTGGAGCTGTTCGCGGACACCGTCTTCACCACAGGCCAGCATGCCTGTTACGGCCGGGCAGGAGGCCCCGTCGCCGGGCCGCTGCGGTCGCTGGGCGTGGACCTGCTGTGCGGGGGCGGAAGCCTCGGCACCCCGCTCGCCCGCATGACGGCCCGTGGTCACGAGGCCACCCCCGCCGCGCTGGCCACCGATCCGGCCGTGCCGTGGCTGCTGCTCGCGGCGCACGTCGGCGTCGGCCTCGTCGCCGCCGCCTGGCTGCGGCGCGGTGAGGCGGCGCTCGCGCGGCTGCTGCGCGCCGCCGCGGCCACCGCGTTCCGGCCGCTGCGCCTCGTCCGGGCCGTCTGCCGCTGCCGCGTACCGGCCGAGACCGGCCGTACGCCCCGCGCGCTGCCCGCTCCCGGGCCGCGCGCGCTGCCGCTGCTCGTCCACTCCGTACACCGCAGGGGCCCGCCGGTCCCGTGCGCGCTCGCGGCCTGAACCCCCGCACCGCACGGACCCGCCCCGGACCGCATCACCGGACCGCACAGGTCCCGCAGCGGTCCCGCAGGAGGGGTTCTCCCGGCCGCCAAAGCGCGCACGCACCGGCACCCGTCCCCACCCACATACGCGTATCTACGGAGACCGACCCATGAGCAAGCGCAACAGCCAGGAAGCCAAGCGCGCCGCACGCGAGCGGCTGCGCATCGAGCGGGAGCGGCAGGCGAAGAAGGACAAGATCCGTCGGCAGGTGATCGTCGGCGTCTCCGTCGTCGGCGTCCTCGCGATAGCCACCGGCATAGGCTTCGCCGTCTCGAAGATGAACGAGCCCAGCGGCTGGGACGCCGCCAAGGACAAGAAGCTCGTCGCGCCCGCGAACGCCTCCAGCACCAACAGCACCTCGGTCACCCTCGGCGGCGAGAAGGCCAAGAAGACCATCGACGTCTACGAGGACCTGCGCTGCCCGGCCTGCGCCCAGTTCGAGCAGGGCGCGGGCGAGGCCCTCAAGAAGGGCGCCGACGACGGCAAGTACAAGCTGCGCGTCCACCTGGGCGACCTCATCGACGGCAACATGGGCGGCGAGGGCTCCAAGTCGGCCATCAGCGCGCTCGGTGCCTCGCTGAACGTCAGCAAGGAAGCCTTCGCCGACTACCACGCCAAGCTCTACTCCACGAAGTGGCACCCCGAGGAGACCAGCGACAAGTTCGCCGACAGCTCCTACCTGCTCAAGGTCGCGGACACCGTTCCCGAGCTGAAGAAGAGCAAGACCTTCAAGAAGGACGTGGAGGACGGCACCTACGACAAGTGGGCGCTGAACATGGTCGCGGGCTTCAACAAGGCCGAGGTCCAGGGCACGCCCACCATCCGCATCGACGGCAAGGAAGTGGAGCAGGAGCAGCTCCCGGCCGAGCTGAAGAAGCTGGGCGTCGATCTGGAGGGCTGACGCCTCCGGGGCGCCGGGGCGGGCCACCACCGCCCCGGCGCCCCCCGGCATCCCGGGACGATCCGTCCCGGAGGCCGCTTCGGGGCCCGGAGCAGGACCCGGAGCAGGACCCGCTCCGGGGCCCGCCCCGCAGCCCCCGCGGCTTCCCCCGTGAGCCCCGCCGGAGAAGCCGCGGTCACGACGAGGCGACGGGCCGACGAACTCCTCGCACGGCTCTGCCCGTTGCCGCTCCCCGCCCGTACCATCCGGCTGTGACCCACACCCACGCCACCTCCGGCACTCCGGAGGCCCACAGACACGCGCCCGTGCACGCCCCCGGCCACCCCGGCGGCCACCCCGGGCGCCGCACGGTCATCGCGGCCACCGCCACCGCCGCCTCCGCGGCCCTGCTGCCCCTCGCGGGCGGCCTGCCCCGCGCGCACGCCGCGCAGGCCCCCGTCTTCGCCCACGGGGTCGCCTCCGGCGATCCCCTCCCCGACGGCGTCCTGCTGTGGACCCGCGTCACACCGGCCCCGGACGCCGTGCCCGGCTCCGGCAAGGGAGCACCCGTCGAGACCCGCTGGGAGGTCGCGGAGGACGCGGACTTCCGCACCGTCGTGGCGAGCGGCACGGTCACCGCCGAGGCCGCGGCCGACCACACCGTGAAGGCCGACGTGCGCGGGCTGCGCCCGGCCACCCCGTACTACTTCCGCTTCACCGCCGACGGCGCCCACTCCCCCACGGGCCGCACCCGCACAGCGCCGGCCGAGGACGCGAGCGCGGACCGGCTGCGCTTCGGCGTCGCCTCCTGTTCGAACTACGAGGGCGGCTGGTTTTCCGCGTACCGCCACCTCGCCGCGCGCTCCGACCTGGACGCCGTGCTCCACCTCGGCGACTACATCTACGAGTACGGGCACGCCGAGTACCCGATGGAGGGCGACGTCGTCCGCACCGTCGAGCCGGGCCACGAGATCGTCTCCCTCGCCGACTACCGCGTACGCCACGGCCACTACCGCACGGACCCCGACCTCCAGGCCCTGCACGCCGCGCACCCCGTGATCGCCATGTGGGACGACCACGAGTTCGCCAACGACGCCTGGTCGGGCGGCGCCGAGAACCACACCCCCGGCGAAGGGGGCGAGGGCGACTGGGCGGCGCGCGTAAGGGCCGCGAAGCAGGCGTACTTCGAGTGGCTGCCCGTGCGCCCCTCCACCCAGGGCACCACCTACCGCAGGCTGCGCTTCGGCAAGCTGGCCGATCTGCACCTGCTGGACCTGCGCTCCTTCCGCGACAAGCAGTCCTCCATAGGCAACGGCGGCGAGATCGACGACCCGGACCGCACCCTCACCGGGCGCGCCCAGCTCGACTGGCTCAAGGCCGGGCTCAGCGCCTCCGAGGCGAAGTGGCGGATGGTCGGCACCTCGGTGATGATCTCGCCGGTCGCCTTCGGCTCCGTGCCCGCGCACCTGCTGGGCCCGCTCGCCGAGCTGCTGGGCATCCCCAAGGAGGGCCTGGCCGTCAACGTCGACCAGTGGGACGGCTACACGGACGACCGCCGCGAACTGCTGACCCACCTGCGGGACAACCGCATCGGCAACACCGTCTTCCTCACCGGCGACATCCACATGGCCTGGGCCAACGACGTGCCCGTGAAGGCGGCCACCTATCCGTGGGACGAGCCGGTGGCGACGGAGTTCGTCGTCACGTCCGTCACCTCGGACAACCTCGACGACATCCTGCGCGTCGCCCCCGACACCGTCTCCACCGTCGCCGAGACCGCCGTGCGGGCAGCCAACCGCCATGTGAAGTGGGTGGACATGGACTCCCACGGCTACGGCGTCCTCGATCTGACGGCCGAGCGCGCGCAGATGGACTACGTCGTGCTCTCGGACAAGACCGACCCGAACGCCACCGCAGAGGTGCGTCGTTCCTACCGCTCCCTTTCGGGCACACAGCGGGTCGAGCGGGCGGAGCAGCCCGTACGCTGACCCCCATGGCTGGGGGAGCTGACCGTGCCGGGGGATCACGACGACGGACCGTCGACGGCCGGTTCGAGCTGCGGGAGCGGCTCGGCAGCGGGGGCATGGGCACCGTGTGGCGGGCGCGGGACCTCGCGCTGGAGCGCGAAGTCGCCCTGAAAGAAGTACGGCCCGTGGACCCGGCGTTGACGCCCGAGGGCTCGGAAGCCTCGCGCATGCTGCGCGCACGCGTGCTGCGCGAGGCCCGCGCCCTGGCCAGGCTCAGCGATCCGCACGTGGTCACCATCCACCACATCGTCGACGAGGGCCCGTACCCGTGGCTGGTCATGGAGCTGCTGCCGGGCGACACGCTCCAGGACAGGCTCACCGCGGCCGGACCGCTGCCGCCGCACGACGCCGCCCGTATCGGCGGCGAGGTGCTGGCCGCGCTGCGTACGGCGCACGCGGCCGGTATCCAGCACCGCGACGTGAAACCGGCCAATGTGATGCTGCGGGCCGACGGCTCCGCCGTCCTCACCGACTTCGGCATCGCCGCGCTCCACGGCTCGACGACGCTGACGGCGACGGGCGAGTTCCTGGGCTCCCCCGAGTTCATCGCGCCCGAGCGGATCCGCGGCGTGGACGAGGACCCGGCGAGCGATCTGTGGTCACTGGGCATGACGCTCTACGTGTGTACCGAGGGCCACAGCCCCCTGCGGCGCCCCACGAGCCTGGCGACGCTGGCCGCCGTACTCGACGAGCCGATCCCCGCGCCCGTGCGCAGCGGCGGGCTGGCCCCCGTGCTGGAAGCGTTGCTGGTGCGGGACGTGGCGGCGCGGCCCGACGAGGAGCGGCTGGCGCGGATGCTCGCGGCCGTCGAGGAGGGGCGGAGCGCGGCCCCGTATCCGCCGCCGCCGACAGCGCCCGTGGCGGCGGGCCCGGTGGCCGGGCCCGGAGCGGCGGCGCAGGGCGCCTTCGGGCCTCCGCCCGGGACGACGCTGCCGTCCGACGGCGCGGGCGGCGTAAGAGAGGGGCGCCGGGGCCGTGGGGCGATGATCGCCGCCGCTGCCGTCGCGGCGGCCGCGGTCATCGCCGGGGTGACCTACGGGCTGGCCCGGTCCTCAGGGCAGGACGAGGGCAAGGGCGGCGGGACCGTGCGGCCCGCGACCCCCGCGTCCAGCGCCTCCCCCGGAGAGTCCGGCGGGTCCGCGCGGGCGAAGGACTCCGGGGCCCCCGGCGAGCCGGGTCCAGGACCCGCCTCGCCGACCGCCTCCGTCAGCCCTCCGCCCACCAGCGCGCCCCAGGTGCCCGACGCGACGACGGGCGAGGCGGGCAGGCCGGACAAGCCGGAGAAAGCAGGGCCAGGCGACTCCTGGGTGGCCCAGCTCGCCTCGGTACCGAAGTCGGACGGCACGTCGGCGCGGGCGAGGCAGCAGGCCGAGCTGGCGCGGAAGGTGGACGGTGTGCGCTGGCTGGACAGCGACGACTACGCGTCGCTGCGCTCCGGCTACTGGTTCTTCTACCGCGCGGGCCCCGACCCCACGAAGGCCGGGGGCTTCGCCAGCGGCCACGCCGCCGCCGACTGGTGCAAGGCCCAGGGCCTCACCTCGTCCGGCCAGTGCCTGGGGCGCTATCTGAGCGACGAGCGCGCCGACCGCGGCTACCTCTGCGCACCCGACAAGAGCGAGGGCACGGGCCGCTGTACCAGGCCGTAGCCCCCGGCCCGCGACGCCACGACCGGATCACGCGACCAGATCGGATGACTCCGCGTGCGCGCCCGTGACTTTTGGGCCGTTCGGGTGGATACGCATGTCGACGCAGTATCCGACAATCGGGCGGGCGAGGAAACGACATGATGATCAAGCTGACCGTGGTCGCCGCGACGGTACTGCCGCTCGCCGTACTGGCGAGCGGCACCGCACACGCCGACGAGACGCACACCGACTCGCACAACGGGCCGCACATCGCCCTCATCTCGACGGGCCAGATCGACGACCCCATGGAGGACGTGCTGGAGCACGCCGCCGTGTTCGGCGAGACCTACGTCTTCGACTGAGCGGCCCCGGACGCCCCGAGCGGCCCGCGGACACCCGCGGGCCGGTACGGACGAGGCCCGTACGGCCAGTGGCTGACGGGGAGGATCAGAGCGTGTCGAGGAAGCCCAGCGCCGTGCGCCAGGCCCGCTCGGCCGCCTCCTCGTCGTAGTCGTCGAGCGCCGCGTCCGTGAACAGGTGGCCGGCGCCCGCGTACGGGAAGACCTCCACATCGGCACCGGCCCTGCGCATCCGCAGGTACCAGGCGTTCAGCCAGTCGTGCGGCTCGAACGGGTCCGGATCGGCCACGTGCAGTTGGACGGGCAGCTCGTCCACGGCCGCGTCCTCGGCGATGTCCGAGGTGCCGTGGAAGAGGAGCAGCCCCCTCGCCTTCGCGTCGGCGAGCGCCAGGTTCTGCGCGACGGAGCCGCCCAGCGAGAAGCCCGCGTAGACGAGCCCGCGGTCCGAGAGCGGACCGGTCGCGGTGACGGCCCGCATCAGCAGCTCGTCCCGGCCGATCTCGTCCTTCAACGCCATCCCCTCCTCCACGGTGTCCGCCGTGCGGCCCTTGAAGAGGTCGGGGGTGTGCACTTCGTGCCCGGCGTCGCGCAGGCGGTCGGCCGCACTGTGGACGGCGGGCCGCAGCCCGTACACGGAGTGGAACAGAACGACGGTGGCCAAGGTGTCACATCCCTCACATTTACCTGCCGTGGCCCTGGCCCAGGGCACGATCCCGCCCATGGTGACAGGTACCGTCGGGGGTGGCCTTCTACCCCCGAGGAGTCATTCCGCCATGGAGAACGTGCTACGACCGCTCATCGTGTTCGGCGGTGCGATCGTGCTGGCGTTCGTCGTCGCCTGGGCCGTGGACCGGCTGCTGCTGCGGATCGACACCCGCCACCCGGAAACCCCCATGTGGGGGCTGCTGCGACGTGGCCGGGTACCACTTCAGGCCGTCATCTTCGTCGCCCTGCTGAACGGATTCTTCGACCACGCCGAGATCGCCCGCGACAGCGAGGAGACCATCGAGCTGTGGCTGCGGATCATATTGATCGGCGCCACGGCGTGGCTCGTGCTGCGCGTGGTCGCCGCCGTGGTCGAGACGACCACCGTCCGCTACTCGGGCATCACCTCCGACGCGGCACGCGCCCGCCGCGTCAAGACCCAGCTCACGCTGATCCAGCGCCTGGTGACCACGGTGGTCGTGGTCATCGCCGTGGCCTCCATCCTGCTCCAGTTCCCGGCGATGAAGACCTTCGGCACCTCGATGCTGGCCTCGGCCGGTGTGCTGGGCATCGTCGCCGGTATCGCGGCGCAGTCGACGCTGGGCAACCTCTTCGCCGGTCTCTCCATCGCCTTCGGCGACATGGTGCGGATCGGGGACGAGGTCGTGGTCGACGGCGAGATGGGCACGGTGGACGAGATCACCGTCTCGTACCTCGTGGTACGCACCTGGGACGAGCGCCGCATCACCATGCCGGTGTCGTACTTCACCAGCAAGCCCTTCGAGAACTGGTCCCGCGGCGGTCCCCAGATGACCGGCACGGTCCTCCTCCAGGTCGACCACTCCGCGCCCGTCACGGAGATCCGCGCCAAGGCGGAGGAGATCATTCGCGCGAACGACTTCTGGGACGGCCGTAGCTGGAGCCTCGTCGTGACGGACTCGACGCACACGACGATGGAACTGCGGGTCGCGATGACCGCGCGGACGTCGGACGATCTGTGGACGTTGCGGTGCGATGTGCGGGAGCAGTTGCTGGGCTGGCTCCAGGAAAAGCACCCGTCCGCGCTCCCGGGCATCCGCCTCTCCTCCGCCACGGGTGCGCCCTTCTCCCTCCCGGAGCCGTCCCCGAACCACGAGTCCGACCGCGCGGGCAAGTCCCTCTGACGCCGCTCCCTTCGCGGGGTGCGGAAGGGAACGTGGGTTGCCCCCGTTCGTCGGGGGTGTTGCGCGGGACGGTTCGCCGGTGTGGTGGGCGCCGTAGGGTCCCGCGCTGATTTTTGCGCCGCGTCACGGGGGCGCTGCGCGTGTGGCTTGGCGCCGTGTTCGGCTGCCTGGCCGGTGGCTTCGGCGCGGCGTGTGGTTGCGGTGCGGTGCGGCTGGCGCCGCGTGATTCTGGGTTTCCGTTGGGGTTATGGGCGCGTGGGTGCGGGGTGTCCGGTGCCGGGGTGGGGTGTCTCCTCGGCGTGAAGGTCTCGTTTACGGCTTTCCGCCGGTGACTTTCTCGACCTGCGGGGACACCCCACCCCGTCCCCGTCCCGCCGGTGGCCCACCTCCACTCCGGGTCGGCTGACGCCCATCCCCCTTTCGCGGGGTGCGACTCCTCGCCGTGCGGCGGCACGAAAACCAGCGCGGGACCCTACGGTTCCCGCTTCACGGGCCGACCGTCCCGCGCAACTCCCCCTGTGCAGGGGTGCGCCTCGCCGATTGCCCCATTGGGGTTTCGTTGGCGTGCTGCGGGCCGGTGGTGGGGTTGTGCCCACCCTCCCCCAGCTACCGCTGGGAGGTGCCCCCTCGCCATGCGGAACGCCTGCCCACAACAAGGGTGGTGAGCCGTCGCCGTCAGCTACCCCGACAGGGGCGGAGCCCCTCCGGTACAGCACCGGTCCACAGCATGGGAACAAG
>NZ_BAAGSO010000136.1:15964-71363 GCF_054782395.1 Streptomyces daliensis
ACGGCACCGACCCCCACCACACACGGGCCCCATATCCACGGTCCGAGCCATGAATCACGCGGCGCCAGCCGCGTCGTACCGGTCCATACGCCGCACCGAAGCCACCGGCCAGGCAGCCGAACACGGCGCCAAGCCACACGACGGCACCCCACCGGGCGACGGCGCCAAAACTGTTGTGGGCAAGCGTCCCGCTCGGCGGGACGGGTGGGCACAACCCGTGCCACCGGCCCGCACCACGCGAACGAAACCCCAAAGGGCACCCACACCAGGCGCACCCCCTGAGGGCGCACGGTCCAGGAGGGGCCCGCCTCGGGAAAGGGTCGCCCCGCAGGGGCTGGGCGCAGCCCCACTAGGCGGAAGGCTGACCCCGAAACGGAAAGGGAACGCCTCAAACGCGGCGTCAGCCGCGAAAGCTGCGGAGGTCCAGTTGATGCAGCACCCGGTCGCAGACCTCGGGGTCAACGCCTGGCTCGCCGCGCGCGGCCAGCACCTCATGCCGCGCCGCCGACAACAGCTCCCCGTTCAACCGGTGCACCTTCTTCATCCGCTTCACGCGCTTGGCGTGCGCCTCCCGCCGCTCGTCGTCGACGATGTCGGGCGAGATCCGCGCCCCCACGTCCCACGCCCGCCGGGCCAGCAGCTCGGAGACCTCTTCGGGAAGTTCCTCGACCTCCTCGATCTCCTTGAGCCGCCGTTTCGCGGCCTTCGCGACGCGGACGGCGAGCTGTCGCTCCAGCTCGCGCTCGGCCGCGCTGTCGGCCTGTACGTTCAGCCGCTTGACCAGCCATGGCAGCGTCAGCCCCTGGAAGACGAGGGTGACGAGGACGACGGCGAAGGCGATGAAGAGGATCGCGGCGCGCTCGGGGAAGGGCCCGCCGCCCGCCGAGGCGTCGACGGTGAGGGGGACGGCGAGGGCCAGCGCGACGGAGGCCACCCCGCGCATTCCTGACCACCAGACGACGAGGGTCTCGCGCCAGTTGACGGGGATGTCCTCGTCCAGGTCCTTGTGCCGGTGCAGCCGCTTGGCCAGCCACGCGGCGGGGAGCAGCCAGGCCAGCCGTACGACCACGACGGCGGCGACCACGGCGACGGCCGCGGGCAGCAGCTCGTTCCAGCGCCCGCTGACGGGTCCGATGACGGCGGCGAGTTCGAGCCCGATGAGGCCGAACGCGATGCCCGTGACGAGGGTGTCGACGATGGACCAGAAGGTCTGTCCGGCGAGCCGCCCCTGCACGTCGTCCGCGTCGACCGCGCGCCCCGAGCCGAGGTAGAGGGCCGTGGTGAGGACGGCGAGCACGCCGGAGCCCATCAGTTCCTCGGCCAGTACGTAGGAGGCGAAGGGCACCAGCAGCGAGAGGCCGGTCTGGAGGGTGGCGTCGCCGAGGTAGACGGCGAGCTTGTTGGCCGCCCAGCCCAGCGCGAGTCCGACGGCCACGGCGACGACGGCGGAGAGGACCAGTTCCCCGGCCGCGCCCGGCCACGAGAAGCTGCCGGTCACGGCGGCGGCGATGGCCACGTGGTAGAGGGTGATCGCGGTGACGTCGTTGAAGAGGCCCTCGCCCTCCAGGATGGAGACGAGCCGTCGCGGCAGCCCGAGCTTGCCCGCGACGGTGGTCGCGGCGACCGGGTCGGGCGGCGCGACGAGGGCGCCGAGCGCGACGGCGCCCGCGATGCCGAGCCCCGGCACCAGCGCGTTGGCGACGAACGCGACGACCGCCGTGGTCACGAAGACCAGGGCGACGGCGAGCAGGAAGATGGGCCGTTTGTTCGCGGCGAACTGCCGCCAGGAGGTGCGCTGGACCGTCGCGTAGAGCAGGGGAGGCAGCACCAGCGGAAGGATGAACTCCGGCGGCACCTGCACGTCGGGCACGAACGGCAGCAGTGCCAGCAGCCCGCCGAAGAGGGTCATGAGCACGGGCGAGGGCAGCCCGAGCCGGTCACCCAGCGGCACCATCACCACGGCAGCGAGCAGCAGGGCGAAGAGCAGGGCGAGCTGGTCCACGCTTACGCACTCTCCGCACGCACCACGTCCAGCGCTCGCTGGAGGTCGTCAGGGTAGCCGCTCTCGTACTCGACCCAGCTTCCGTCGGAGGGGTGCTCGAAGCCGAGCCGGAGCGCGTGGAGCCACTGCCGCTCCAGCTTCAGCCGTTTGGCGAGCGTGGGGTCGGCGCCGTAGGTGAGGTCGCCGACGCAGGGGTGCCGGTGCGCCGACATGTGCACCCGGATCTGGTGGGTGCGCCCTGTCTCCAGCTTGATGTCGAGGAGGCTGGCGGCGCGGAACGCCTCGATGAGGTCGTAGTGGGTGACGGAGGGCTTGCCCTCGGCGGTGACGGCCCACTTGTAGTCGTGCTGCGGGTGGCGTCCGATGGGCGCGTCGATGGTGCCGCTGAGCGGGTCGGGGTGGCCCTGGACGAGCGCGTGGTAGCGCTTGTCGACGGTGCGCTCCTTGAACTGGCGCTTGAGCAGCGTGTAGGCCCGCTCGGACTTGGCGACGACCATCAGGCCCGACGTGCCCACGTCCAGCCGGTGCACGATGCCCTGGCGCTCGGCGGCGCCGGAGGTGGCGATGGTGTAGCCGGCGGCGGCCAGGCCGCCGATCACGGTGGGCCCTGACCAGCCGGGGCTGGGGTGCGCGGCGACGCCGACGGGCTTGACGATCACGACGATGTCCTCGTCGTCGTGGATGATCTCCATTCCCTCGACCGGTTCCGCGACGATCCGCACGGGCGCGGGTGGCGCGGGCATCTCGACCTCGATCCAGGCGCCGCCGTGGACCCGGTCGGACTTTCCGGCCTCCGCCCCGTCCAGCAGGACCTTTCCTTCCGCGGCCAGTTCGGCCGCCTTGGTGCGGGAGAAGCCGAACATCCGGGCCAGGGCGGCGTCTATACGCTCGCCTTCCAGGCCGTCCGGTACGGGCAGGGTGCGGATCTCGGGAAGCGTGCTCACCTGATCGAGTATGCCGGACGTGGCCCGTTCACCCTCACTCGCGCGGACCGCCCCGGGGTGCGACGGCCTCTCCCGCTGGCGACGGTGTCACTACCCACGGGCGCCGACGGCGCTGTGCCGACCTCGCGAGGGAGCACGTATGCGTGGCACGAATCCGGCGTCCGGGAGCCATCCGATACCGGGCCGGGGCACCGGGCGGTCAGCGCGCCCGGGGTCCCGGCGCCCGCGCCGCGGCCCGCACAGCCGCAGTCCGCTCCGTCGCGGCCCGTACAGCCGTCGCGCCGTCACCCTCGCGGGCGCCACGGCCCTGGCCACCGCGGCCCTGGCCCTGATGCCCGTCGACCACGCGGGGGCCTCGGTGATGTCGGGCCCGTGCGCCGTCGTGCCTGGGCCCGGCTTCGACGAGGGCCCGCCTGGGCCCGGCTTCGTCCGGCCGCAGGGCGACCGCAAAGCCGTCATGATCATGGTCGACTTCCCCGACCTCCCGGCGCGCGGCTCCCCCTCCCGCCGCGCGTCCTTCTTCTCGGACTTCACGGACGACTACCTCGCGCAGGCGTCCCACGGCAGGTACCGGCTCGATCTGGAGCCCACGAGCGGCTGGGTGCGGATGCCGCGCGCCTGGGCCTCGTACGGCATCGGACGCGGCGTCCCGACGGCCACCATGCGCGCCTACGTGCAGGACGCGCTGGACGCGGCCGAGCGCCGGGGCACCGACTTCACCGGCACCGAGATGGTCTACGTCGTCGCCGACGACAACGTCCCGGCGCCGCCCACCGTCTCCCAGGCCAACACCTTCACGGGCCTGCGCGCGGGGCAGGGGCTGACGGGCACGTCCATACGGGGGGCCGCGCTCGTCTTCGGCAGGAGCCAGGACGCGGCCGTCTGGCAGCGGGGCAACTTCGTCCACGAGGCCAACCACCTCTACGGGCTGCCCGACCTCTACGACACCGGCGAGGACGCCTCGGTCCGCCACGCGGGCGGCTGGGACACCATGAGCATGGCGGGGATCTCGGACCTCATGGGCTGGCACAAGTGGAAGTTCGGCTGGCTCGACACCGACCAGGTCGGCTGCGTCAGCTCCCCCGGCACCTCGGAGCACGAGCTGCGCCCCGTCGCCTCGCCCGGAGGCGGGAGCATCGCGGTCGTCCGTACGGGCCCGAGCCGCGCCGTCGTCGCCGAGGCCCGCACCAGGACGGGCCTGGACCGGGGCATCTGCGCCGAGGGGGTGCTGCTCTACACCGTGGACTCCCGCGTCCCCACGGGCAGCGGCCCGGTGCGCGTCGTGGACGCCACACCGCGCAGCGGCGGCGGCCCCGCCTGCTCGGGCCGCGACCCCGGCGAACTGGCCGAACTGGCGGACGCGCCGTTCCGGCCCGGCGGGAGCCACACCTTCCCCGACGGCGTCCACGTCCGGGTGACCGGGGTGACGGCCGACGGGTACGCGGTGCGCGTCACCCGAAGGTGATCCGGAGGTGAGGCGTGGGGCGGGTGCCTCCCGGGGAGTCCTCGGAAGGCGGCGAGGAGCCGTCAGTCCCGGTGGACGGTTCCGTCGGGGTCGAGGCCGCGGAAGGAGAGGATGACGATCAGGACACCGCCGCACACGATCGCCGAGTCCGCCAGGTTGAAGACCGCGAAGTGACTGGGCGCGATGAAGTCCACGACCGCGCCCTGGAAGACGCTGGGCGCGCGGAAGATCCGGTCGGTCAGGTTGCCGAAGGCACCGCCCAGCAGCAGCCCGAGCGCGATGGCCCAGGGCGTGCTGTAGAGCTTGCGCGCGATCCGCGCGATGACGACGATCACCGCCGCCGCGATCACGGTGAGGACGATCGTCAGCGCCTCGCCGATCCCGAAGGCGGCGCCCCTGTTGCGGATGACATCGAGCTGGAGCAGCGTGCCGATCACCTGGATCGGCGCGTGGTGCTCCAGCTTGGCGACGACGATCAGCTTGGTGGCGAGGTCCAGCGCGTACGCGAGGAGCGCGACGCCGACGAGCACACCGATGCGCCTGCTCCCGCGGCCCGCCGCGGTCTCGCCCGGTGCTTCGTCGCCGGAACTCTCACCCGGCGTCTCCTCGCCGGGGCGCTCGTCCCGTACGTCCTCGCCGGAACGCCCGCTCCGCGCGTCCTCGTCCGGCTCTTCCGCGGCCCCGTCCGGAGTATCGATGCCCCGCTCCACCTCTGTCACGCAACGAGGGTACGACACCACGGTACGGGGCGTTCAGCGGCGCTCCTGCTTCTGCTTGCACTCGACGCACAGCGTGGCCCGGGGGAACGCCTGCATCCTGGCCTTGCCGATCGGGTTGCCGCAGTTCTCGCAGAGTCCGTACGTCCCGGCGTCGAGCCGTTCCAGGGCCCGCTCGGTCTGGTAGAGCATCTCGCGGGCGTTAGCGGCCAGCGACATCTCGTGCTCGCGGGTGATGTTCTTGGTGCCGGTGTCGGCGTCGTCATCGCCCGCGCCGTCGCCCGAGTCCCGCATCAGGCCGTTCAGCGCCTCCTCGGAGGCCGCGATCTCGCTCTTCAGCCGTTCGGCCTCGGTGCCGAGCCCGGTCCTGGCCTCCTCGACCTCTTCCGGGGTCCACGGGTCCTCGCCCGGCCGTACGGCCAGCTCGCCGGGCGGAACGGGCGTCCCCGACGCCGCACGAGCGGTGGGTACCTTCTCGGCCTTCGCCACCGGAGTCTTCTTCGCAGCCACCGTCTGGGCTCCCGTCGTCTTCGCGGCGTCCGCTTCCGCGGGCGCCGCCTTCTTGGCGGCTTTCTTCGCGGGGGCCTTCTCCGCCTTACGGGCGGTCGGCTCCGCGGCTGCCGCCTCGGCCGGTGCGGCGGCCTTCTTGGCCGCCGCCTTCTTCGTCGTCGCTTTCCTCGCCGGAGATCCGTCGGCGCTCTTCTTGGCCGCCGCCTTCTTTCCAGCCGCGGTCTTCTTCCCCGCGTTCCGCTTGGTCACGCCCTTCTTGGCCGTGGCCTTCGTCGCCTTTTCCCCCGTCACGGCCTCGTCGGCCCTGTTCCCGCCGTCGGCCCCGTCCTCACCCACGGCCTTCCCGGGCGCGGCCTTCTCCGTGGACTCGTCGCCGGCCGCCGTCTTCTTACCGGCAGTCTTTCTCGCCACCATTGGCCGCGGCCCCTTCACATATTGTGATCTTGCTCGCGAAACGTGACCGGAACGATAAATCGACTTCGGGCGCGCGGCAACGGGGCACGCCGGTCTGCAAGCGTTGTGCCCCGCCCGGCCCTGCGAAAACCGCTCGGTCCCCGCACGCGGAGCCCCGTACACTGGGGGGTGGCGACAGGCGATGAAGGGGACGAGTAGCGTCCGTGAGCGGCCAGGAGCGACCCGGGGACGGTGAGAGCCCGGGGGCGAGCGCGAACGTGAAGATCACCCCCGAGCCGCCGGAAGAAAACCCGCTCCTCGCAGCGGGCGAGTAGAACCGGCAGCGCTGCCCCAATGAGGGGACGGTGGGCCCGGCCCGCCGTCAAGGAGGGTGGTACCGCGGGTCCGCTGCCGTCAGGCCGCGCGCTCGTCCCTCCGACGGAAGATGCCTGCTTCTTGTCTGTCCGCCGGAGGAAGTCCCGCCGATGCCATACCGTCAGGTGCCAGCCCAGGTCGACCTGCCCGCCCTTGAGCACGCCGTGCTCGATTTCTGGCGGGAGAACAAGGTCTTTTCGCGCACCCTTGAGCAGTCCGAGGGCCGCCCCGAGTGGGTGTTCTACGAGGGCCCCCCGACCGCCAACGGCATGCCGGGCGCCCATCACATCGAGGCCCGCGTCTTCAAGGACGTCTTCCCCCGCTTCCGCACCATGCGCGGCTACCACGTCGCGCGCAAGGCGGGCTGGGACTGCCACGGGCTGCCGGTCGAGCTGGCCGTCGAGAAGGAGCTGGGCTTCAGCGGCAAGCAGGACATCGAGGACTACGGCATCGCGGCCTTCAACGCCAAGTGCCGCGAGTCCGTGACGCGCCACACGGACGCGTTCGCCGCGCTGACGACCCGCATGGGCTACTGGGTCGACATGGACGACGCCTACCGCACGATGAACCCCGAGTACGTCGAGTCGGTCTGGTGGTCGCTGAAGGAGATCTTCAAGAAGGGCCTCCTCGCCGAGGACCACCGCGTCTCCCCCTGGTGCCCCCGCTGCGGCACGGGGCTCTCGGACCACGAGCTGGCGCAGGGGTACGAGACGGTCGTCGATCCCTCCGTCTACGTCCGCTTCCCCCTCACCTCGGGCCCCCTCGCGGGCGAGGCGGCGATGCTCGTGTGGACGACCACGCCCTGGACCCTCGTGTCCAACACCGCCGTCGCGGCGCACCCCGAGGTCACCTACGTGGTGGCCACCGACGGCCGGGAGAAGCTGGTCGTCGCCGAACCGCTGCTGGAGAAGGCGCTCGGCGAGGGCTGGGAGGCCACCGGGCAGCGCTTCACCGGGGCCGAGATGGAGCGCTGGGCCTACCAGCCGCCCTTCGAGCTGGTGGACGTCCCCGAAGCGCACTTCGTCGTCAACGCCGAGTACGTCACCACCGAGGACGGCACGGGCCTCGTCCACCAGTCCCCCGCCTTCGGCGAGGACGACATGCGGGTGTGCCGCGCGTACGGCCTGCCCGTGGTCAACCCCGTCCGGCCCGACGGCACCTTCGAAGCGGAGTTGCCGCTGGTGGGCGGGCAGTTCTTCAAGAAGGCCGACGAGGACCTCGTCGCCGACCTGGACGCGCGCGGCCTCCTCTTCCGGCACGTGGCCTACGAGCACAGCTATCCGCACTGCTGGCGCTGCCACACCGCGCTGCTCTACTACGCGCAGCCGTCCTGGTACATCCGCACGACGCGGGTCAAGGAGGCGCTGCTGCGGGAGAACGAGCGGACGAACTGGTTCCCCGAGTCCGTCAAGCACGGCCGCTTCGGCGACTGGCTCGACAACAACGTGGACTGGGCGCTCTCCCGCAACCGCTACTGGGGCACCCCGCTGCCCATCTGGCGCTGCGCCGAGGGCCACCTGACCTGCGTCGGCTCGCTGGCCGAGCTGAGCGAGCTGACCGGAACCGACCAGTCGGGCCTGGATCCGCACCGCCCCTACATCGACGAGGTCACCTTCGGCTGCACCGCCGAGGGCTGCTCGCTGGAGGCGGCGCGCGTCCCCGAGGTCATCGACGCCTGGTACGACTCCGGCTCGATGCCCTTCGCGCAGTGGGGCTACCCGTACAAGAACAAGGAGCTGTTCGAGAAGCGCTATCCGGCGCAGTTCATCTCGGAGGCCATCGACCAGACCCGCGGCTGGTTCTACACGCTCATGGCCGTCGGCACCCTCGTCTTCGACAAGTCGAGCTATGAGAACGTCGTCTGCCTCGGCCACATCCTCGCCGAGGACGGCCGCAAGATGTCCAAGCACCTGGGCAACACTCTGGAGCCCATCCCCCTGATGGACCAGCACGGGGCCGACGCGGTGCGCTGGTTCATGGCCGCGGGCGGCTCCCCGTGGGCGGCGCGGCGCGTGGGCCACAACACGATCCAGGAGGTCGTGCGCAAGACCCTGCTGACGTACTGGAACACGGTCGCCTTCCAGGCCCTGTACGCGCGTACGTCGGACTGGGCCCCCAGCGAGGCCGACCCGGCGCCCGCCGATCGCCCGCTGCTGGACCGCTGGCTGCTGAGCGAGCTGCACGCGCTGGTCGATCTCGTCACCATCGCGATGGAGAACTACGACACGCAGCGCGCGGGCAAGCTGCTCTCCACCTTCGTCGACGACCTCTCCAACTGGTACGTGCGCCGCTCGCGCCGCCGCTTCTGGCAGGGCGACGCGGCGGCGCTGCGCACGCTGCACGACGTCGTGGAGACCGTCACCCGGCTCATGGCCCCGCTCGTCCCCTTCATCACGGAGCGGGTCTGGCAGGACCTGGTCGTGCCCGTCACCCCGGGCGCGCCCGACTCGGTGCACCTGGCGTCCTGGCCCGAGGCCGACCTCGGCAAGATCGACCCCGAGCTGTCGCAGGACATGCTGCTGGTGCGCCGCCTCGTCGAGCTGGGGCGCGCCACGCGCGCCGAGTCCGGCGTCAAGACCCGGCAGCCGCTGTCCCGCGCGCTGGTGGGGGCGCAGGGCTTTGAGACGCTCTCCCCCGATCTGCGCACCCAGATCACGGAGGAGCTGAACGTCTCCGACCTCGCCTCGCTCTCCGACGTGGGCGGCTCCCTCGTCGACACCTCGGCGAAGGCCAACTTCCGCGCCCTGGGCCGCCGCTTCGGGAAGGGCACCCAGGCCGTGGCGAAGGCCATCGCCGAGGCGGACGCGGCGGAACTGTCGGCCGCGCTGCGCCTGGGGACGGCCTCGGTGGAGGTCGACGGCGAGACGGTGTCCCTCGCGCCGGAAGAGGTCATCATCACGGAGACCCCGCGCGAGGGCTGGTCCGTCGCCTCCGACTCCGGTGCGACGGTAGCGCTGGACCTGGAGATCACCCCGGAGCTGCGCCGGGTGGGCCTCGCGCGGGACGCGATCCGCCTGATCCAGGAGGCCCGCAAGAACTCCGGGCTCGACGTCGCTGACCGGATCGCCCTGCGGTGGGCTTCCGCGGACGAGGAGGTCGAGCTGGCGCTCACGGAGCACGCCTCGCTGATCGCCGAGGAGGTCCTCGCGTCGGACTTCGCCCTCGTGGACGAGCCCGGCGCGGACGGCTCCTTCGGCGAACCGTTCCGGGACGAGTCCCTCCCCCTGACGTTCACCCTCCGCAAGGTGTAACCGCTTCTCTGCCCTCCGACGCCGAGCCGGGTCCCATGGTGGGGCCCGGCTCGGCGTCGTCACCAGCAGAGCGCAAAAGGGCCGGGCCCGGGAGCTTGTGCTCCCGGGCCCGGCCCTTGTCGTGGCTCACGCAGCCTCAGCCGCGCCCCGTGAGGGGAATCAGTTGTCGTCCTCGTCGATGAGGAAGCCCCGCATCGGCGAAGGCGCCTGCTGCGTCGGCTGGGGCCCGCCCTGGGGACGGACCGGGGCCATGGGCTGGGTCATCGCCGGGGACATCTGCTGCTGGCCGCCGCCGTACGACTGGCCACCGCCCTGCGTGTGACCGCCGTTGGCCGGACCACCGTGACCACCCATGGTGTGGTTGTTGCCACCCATGGACTGGTGGCCGCCACCCATCCCGGCGGAGGCACCCGCACCGGCGGGCGCGCCGGCCGAGGCCATCGAGGGGGACGGCGGCAGCGAGGCCGTGGCGGGAGTACGCGGCGGGGCGAGCGAGTCGTCCGCCTGGTTCTCCAGCTGGCGGAGCTGGCTCTCCAGGTACGACTTCAGACGCGTGCGGTACTCACGCTCGAAGCCGCGCAGGTCCTCGACCTTCCGCTCAAGAGTCGCCCGCGCGGACTCCAGGGAGCCCATCGCGACACGGTGCTTCTCCTGCGCGTCCCGCTCCAGCGCGTCGGCCTTGGCACGGGCGTCCCGCTCCAGACCCTCGGCGCGGCTGCGGGCCTCGCCGACGATCTTGTTGGCCTCGGAACGGGCCTCCGCGATGGCCTGGTCGGCGGTCTGCTGGGCAAGCGACAGGACGCGCGCGGCGCTGTCGTTGTTCTGCCCGCCGCCACCCGGCATCTGGAGCTGTCCACCGGGGCCGCCGGGACCGCCCGGGCCGCCCATGGGGCCGCCCTGCTGCTGGGGACCGGGGCCCTGCGGACCGCCGGGGCCCTGGGGACCGTGACCCATCGGGCCCGGGCCCTGGGGGCCGCCGGGACCGGAGGGAAGCTGCGGCTGGCCGCCGGGCAACTGGGGCGGGCCACCCATGGGACCGCCGGGGCCCTGCGGACCACCGGGGCCGCCCTGCTGCTGGCCGGGCTGTCCGTGCTGGCCGGGCGGCACAGGCTGCGGTCCCGATATGGCGGCGGGGACGGGTGCCCCGCCCTGCCGGTCCTGCGGTTCCTGCTTGCGCATACCGCCCTGCTGCTGGTTCTGCGCGGCGGCACGGGTGGCCGCGGCCAGTTTGGCGCGCAGATCCTCGTTCTCACGCAGCAAGCGCGTCAGTTCGGCTTCGACCTCATCGAGGAAGGCATCGACCTCGTCCTCGTCATAGCCTTCTCGGAGGCGGACGGTCGTGAACTGCTTGTTCCGCACGTCCTCGGGGGTCAGTGGCATCTCTTCACCTCAACGTAAGTCGTCGGCATATCGGCAAGACCATTTCGATCGTTCACAGCCCGGCCACGACGTTGATCAGGATGTAGACGATGATCATGAGCACGAAGAAGGACAGGTCGAGCGCCACGCCCCCGAAGCGCAGCGGCGGGATGAACCGCCGCAGAAGCTTGAGTGGCGGATCGGTGACAGTGTAGGTGGCCTCCAGAACGACCACCATCGCCTTGCCGGGTTGCCATGAGCGGGCGAACTGGAAGACGTAGTCCATCACCAGCCGGAAGATCAGCACGAGCATGAAGCAGTACAGCGCGATTTGGACCACGTCGAATGCGGTTCTCATCTGCGCTGCCCTCTCCCCTTGCCTGTTGGCTCTCGTGCGGCCTCACGGCCCGTTCCCTTGATCCTGCGTCCTGCGTCTCAGCTCTGGTTGAAGAACCCGCCCTCTGCGATGCGGGCCTTGTCCTCCGCCGTGACATCGACGTTAGCAGGAGACAGCAGGAACACCTTCTGCGTCACGCGCTCGATGCTGCCATGCAAACCGAAGACTAGACCGGCCGCGAAGTCGACAAGTCGCTTCGCATCTGTGTCATCCATCTCGGTGAGATTCATGATCACCGGCGTGCCCTCACGGAAGTGTTCCCCGATGGTACGGGCCTCGTTGTAGGTCCGGGGGTGAAGTGTGGTGATCCGGTACGGCTCCCGTTCGGACACGACCTTGGGCATGATCACCGGTGCGCTCTTCTCCAGGTTCTGGCGTTCAGGTGTGATGGATGACACGGGAGCAATTCTCCCGGATCGTCCGCTTTCTGTAGCTGCCGCCGGAGGCGGCGACGGTTCGCGCTCCCGCTGAGCCGGGGGGTGCATGACCCTCACGGACTCGTCGGGCTCGGTCTTTTGCAGGGAGTGATGTGACTGGTGCGGTTCATGCCGCCGACGGTCCCGCTCGGGCTCAGGCTCGGGCTCGAACTCGTCGTCGGGGTCAAACCCCGGGCCGTCGTACCCATCGTCCTCCACGAGGCCGAGGTAGACCGCCATCTTGCGCATAGCGCCGGCCATTCTCTGCGTCCTCCGCTCTGTGGTGGGTCCCAGCCTCCGTCGGGAAAACCCCAGACTCCGTCACCGGTGGCCTTGGATCCACGCGGCCTCTCCGCCCGGTCTGCCGGACCGACGGAAATGACCATATTTTCTGCTGTGGTCCGACTTGCTTCGCGACGTTACCGGAGCCGGGGTCGGTCTCCGAGTACCGCACTGCCGACACGTACATGTGTCGCACCGGCAGCCACCGCCTCTTCGAGATCCGCACTCATCCCTGCTGACACCATGTTCGCAGCAGGATGCGCCGCTCGCAGGCCGCTTGAGATTTCCCTCAGCCGCTCGAAGGCGGCCCCCGGACGGCCCGCGTAGGGCCCCTCCAGGGGCGCCACGGTCATCAGGCCCGCGAGCCGCAGCCCGTCGGCCTCCGCCACGGCATCGGCCAGCCCCTCCACCGCGTCGGGGGCCACACCGCCCCTGCTGCCCAGGGAGCCTGACGGGGCGTCGAGCGCGACCTGGATCAGGCAGCCCAGCTCGCGCCCCGCACGCCCTGCCGCGCCCGCGAGCGAGGTCACAAGACGGGACCTGTCCACGGAGTGGACGAAGTCGGCGTAACCGGCCACGGAACGGGCCTTGTTCGTCTGGAGCTGGCCGACGAAGTGCCACTGGAGCCCGAGACCGGCGCACTCGGCCGCCTTGGGAGCCGCGTCCTGGTCCCGGTTCTCCGCGACGTGCGTGACCCCCAGCTCGGCCAGCAGCCGCACATCGCTCGCGGGGTAGGTCTTGGTGACCACGATCAGTGTGACGTCACCGGGCTCGCGCCCCGCCGCGACACACGCGCCGTTGATGCGCTGCTCCACTCGGGCGAGGTTCTCGGCGAGTTCGGCCTTACGGGCCGTGAGATCCGTCATGGTTCAGCTCGCCTCCCACCACACGTAGCTCGCGAGGCGTCCCGTCGTCTTCTCCCTGCGGTACGAGAAGTGGTCCTCGGACTCCAGCGTGCAAACGGAAGACTGTTCCCATCTTGTGACGCCCAGCGCCGCGAGCTGAGCCCGTACGCCCGCGGGGGTGTCGATCGCGGGAGTGCCCCAGCTCGTGGTGGCGTACGCCTCCGGGACGACGGCGGCGACCTCGTCGCGCATCCGCTCCGGTACCTCGTAGCAGCGCCCGCAGACAGCGGGCCCCGTTCGGGCGAGCATGCGCTCCGGACGGGCACCGAGCCGCGTCATCGCCTCGACGGCGGCGGGGACCACTCCGGCGACCAGCCCTGGCCGCCCGGCGTGCGCGGCGCCGACGACGCCCGCGACGGGGTCGGCCAGCAGCACCGGCGTGCAGTCGGCGGTGAGGACGGCGAGGGCGAGGCCCTCACGGGCCGTCACCACCGCGTCCACGGGGGGCGCTTCCGCGTTCTCCGCCGTCTCCCAGGGGCCTTCGACCTCGGCGACGTCGCGGCCGTGCACCTGGTTCATCCAGACCACGCCGCCCGGGTCAAGACCGAGTTCCTTGGCCGCGCGCTCGCGGTTGGTCCGTACGGCATCCGGGTCGTCGCCGACCGCGCCGCCGAGATTGAGTGCCGCATACGGAACGGCGCTCACCCCGCCCCACCTGTCGGTGAAGGCGAAGTGCGCGCCGCTCGCTGTGTCGTGTCGCGCTATCACTTCAAGAAGTCCGGCACATCCAGCTCCTCGGCCTGGCCGTCGGTGTACGGACGGGCCGGCGGGACCTGCGGGGCGCCGGTCGGGGGCGGCGGGACCTCGCTGACCGGAGAGGGCTCGGGCGCCGGGGCCGGCGGGGGCTCCTCCTCACGGGTGACGGAGCCGAGGCCGCCGAACGTGGGACGCTCGCCGTCGCTCTCGGGCGCGGAGTAGGAGGACGAGGAGGCCGGAGCGGGCTCCTCCCTGCTGCTGTGCGAACCGAGCGCCTTCTCGCGGTTCTTGGACGGGGGCTGCCCGCCGTCGAACCCGGCCGCGATGACGGTGACCCTGACCTCGTCGCCGAGCGCATCGTCGATGACGGCGCCGAAGATGATGTTGGCCTCGGGGTGTGCGGCCTCGCTGACGAGCTGGGCGGCCTCGTTGATCTCGAAGAGACCGAGGTCGGAACCGCCGGAGATGGAGAGCAGCACGCCCCGCGCGCCGTCGATGGACGCCTCCAGGAGTGGCGAGGAGATCGCCATCTCCGCGGCGGCGACGGCGCGGTCGTCCCCGCGTGCCGAGCCGATGCCCATCAGCGCGGAGCCCGCCTCGGACATCACGGACTTGACGTCGGCGAAGTCCAGGTTGATGAGACCCGGGGTGGTGATGAGGTCGGTGATGCCCTGGACGCCGGACAGCAGCACCTGGTCGGCCGACTTGAAGGCGTCGAGCACGCTGACCTGGCGGTCCGAGATGGACAGCAGCCGGTCGTTGGGGATGACGATGAGGGTGTCGACCTCGTCGCGCAGCCCCGCGATGCCGTCCTCCGCCTGGTTGGCGCGGCGGCGGCCCTCGAAGGTGAAGGGGCGGGTCACGACGCCGATCGTCAGGGCGCCGAGCGAGCGGGCGATGTTCGCGACGACGGGGGCGCCACCGGTGCCGGTGCCGCCGCCCTCGCCCGCGGTCACGAAGACCATGTCGGCCCCCTTGAGGACCTCCTCGATCTCCTCACGGTGGTCCTCGGCGGCCTTGCGGCCGACATCGGGGTTGGCGCCCGCGCCGAGGCCGCGAGTCAGCTCGCGGCCCACGTCGAGCTTGACGTCGGCGTCGCTCATCAACAGGGCTTGCGCATCGGTGTTGATCGCGATGAACTCGACGCCCTTGAGACCGACCTCGATCATCCGGTTGATGGCATTCACGCCACCGCCGCCAATGCCGACGACCTTGATGACTGCGAGGTAGTTCTGCGGTGCTGCCACGTCGAAGGCCTCTCGCCTCGAGTTACGTATCCCTGTGGGGCGGTCCGAACGCCGACCCGAACCCTAAGCGTGAAGTTTAGGGTTACCAGTGCCTGTCTTCCTTGGACTCTTAGGAACGGACACTAAGTCGACAAGTGGTGGGTGTTCAACGAACACGCCGAACCTCCCGTTTTTCTTTTCACCCTATGTGATCAGGCCCTGAGCCGGTGATCCAGGGTGCTGGCCTGCGCTGACGTCCGTCAACCGACAAGACCGCACCATACGCGGCTGAGCCGGACCTGTGTGGACCCCCGCCGGGAGTACGGAGGTTATCCCCCAGGTGTACGCACAGTCCCGCGAGAACAGGCCAACCCCTCACCCGTGTCCACCCTGGCCTGCACGGACATCTCCTCAACTCCCGGAAGCCGCGGGCGCGCTGGGAACGCTCACATCGAAGTGCTCGGCCTCTTTCGCGGCTTTCATGAGGGCCGTCAGAGTCTTCGCCTTCGCCTCGCCGCGCTCGGCGCTTCCCCACAGAACGGTGCGTCCGCCCTTCAACTGGAAGGTGATGGCGTCATACGAACGGACGCGGATGACGCGCGTGTCGCGGTGCACGGATTCGGGGAGAGCCGCCGCCACCTTCACGGCTTCCTTGCGGAGCCGGGTCGCTCCGAAGTGCCGCAGTGAGGGTGACTTCGCCACTTCCATGTCCAGAAGCGGAACCCCCTTGGGGGGCTTGGGCACTGTGGCGAATCGCACGCCTTCGGCGTCCACTTCGATGTATTTTCCGGCCTTTTTCAAGGCCAGTTCGGGCTTCCTTTCTGTCACTTTCAGCCCGATCCCGTGCGGCCATGCCCGTACGACGTCCGCCTCGGCGATCCGCGGGAGGTGCTTTTCCAGCCTCCGCTCGACGGCGGACCTGTCGACGGAGATCACGGGCGCGCCGAGGGGCACGTCGGCCGCGGCCCTGACCTGCCGCTCCGTCAGGACCCGCGTGCCGTCCACCCCGACGCGCTCCACCCTGAGCCAACCGGAGCCGTAGAGCGCCCAGACCCCGAAGCCGCTCAGCGCGAGCGCGAGGACGAGCAGCAGGACCAGCGCGCGGCGCCCTGGCAGCCGCAGACGGCGGCCCCCCGGCAGGCGCAGCCGGCGCGGCGCCCGCTGTACGGACGGGGCCCGGCCGGGTTCCGACGGGGGGCGCGCCGGGGGCGCGCCTTCGCCCTCGCGCCGGCGCTGGCGCCGGTCGGCGGTCTTCGTCGGTCCGGCCACGCTTCCCTGCCTTCTCTCAGGCTCCCCGGCGTGCCGCGATTGCCTCGTGCACCATGCCGACGAGCAGCTCGTCCGCGTCCCGGCGGCCGAACTCGGCCGCCGCGCGCGCCATGTCGTGCAGCCGGTGCGGGTCGGCGAGGACCGGGAGCACGTTGCTCTGGATCCACTCCGGGGTCAGCTCGGCGTCGTCGACGAGCAGTCCGCCGCCCGCCTTGACGACCGGCTGGGCGTTCAGCCGCTGTTCGCCGTTGCCGATGGGCAGCGGGACGTAGGCGGCGGGCAGCCCGACGGCCGACAGCTCCGCGACGGTCATCGCGCCCGCGCGGCAGAGCATCATGTCCGCCGCCGCGTACGCGAGGTCCATCCGGTCCACATACGGTACCGGCACATACGGCGGCATTCCGGGCATGTTGTCGATCTGCGGCAGTTCGTTCTTCGGGCCCACCGCGTGCAGGATCTGGATGCTGGCGCGCTGAAGGTGCGGCACGGCCTGCTGCACGACCTCGTTCAGCCGCCGCGCGCCCTGGGAGCCGCCCGTGACGAGCAGCGTCGGCAGGTTGGCGTCGAGCCCGAAGGCGGCCCTCGCCTCCGGCCTGGCAGCGGCGCGGTCCAGGGTGGCGATGTTGCGGCGCAGTGGGATGCCGACGTAGCGCGCGTTGCGCAGCTTGTTGTCCGGGGTGGAGACGGCGACGTGGCGCGTGTAGCGCGAGCCGATCTTGTTGGCCAGCCCCGGCCGGGCATTGGCCTCGTGCACGACGATGGGGACGCCGAGCCGCTTGGCCGCCAGATAGGCGGGGAGGGCGACGTAGCCGCCGAAGCCGACGACGCAGTCCGCCTTGGTGCGCTCCAGTACCTGCTCGGTGGCCTTGATCGTGCCGCGCAGCCGCCCCGGCACGGTGATCAGTTCCGGGGTGGGTTTGCGCGGCAGGGGCACGGCCGGGATCAGCTCCAGCTCGTAGCCGCGCTCGGGCACGAGCCGGGTCTCAAGGCCGCGCTCCGTGCCGAGGGCCGTGATCCCCACGGTCGGGTCCTGCCTGCGCAGGGCGTCCGCGAGGGCGAGCGCGGGCTCGATGTGGCCGGCGGTCCCCCCACCGGCGAGTACGACGTGCACCCTAATTCACCGCTCTCCGGACGGCGGCCTTCCGGCTCGCCGTCTCATCGTTATCCATCTCACCCCTGCCAGCCTTTTCCGCAGAACAGGCTGCCGCATGTCCAGTGCCGCCCGCGCCGCCGGGTCGCTGCGCGCGAAGGCGATCAGCAGCCCGATGGCGAACATCGTCGGCAGCAGGGCCGAGCCTCCGTAGGAGAACAGCGGGAGCGGGACACCGGCGATCGGCAGCAGGCCGAGCACCGCACCGATGTTGACCACGGCCTGCGCCGTGATCCAGGTGGTCACGCCTCCCGCGGCATACCTCACGAAGGGCTCCTCCGTGCGTCCGGCCACGCGGATACCCGCATAGCCTAGAGCCGCGAAGAGGGCGAGCACCGACAGCGTCCCCGCGAGACCGAGTTCCTCCCCTGTCACGGCGAAGATGAAGTCGGTGTGCGGTTCGGGGAGTTGCCCCCATTTTTCCACACTGGCCCCGAGGCCCGAACCGAACCAGCCGCCCGAGGCCAGTGCGTAGATCCCGTGCACCGCCTGCCAGCACTGGTCGCCTGGCCCCGGGTCCGTCGCGCCGATACAGGCCAGGCGCGCCATGCGGTTGGGGCTGGTCCTGATGAGGAGCGCGCCGACGGCCAGCGCCGCCAGCAGCACCCCGGTGAAGAGCCGGGTGGGCGCTCCGGCCAGCCACAGCAGGCCGAAGAGGACGGCCGTGAGAATGATCGCAGTGCCCATGTCGCCGCCGAGCATGATCAGCCCGAGCAGCAGGAAGGTCACCGGTACGAGCGGTACCAGCAGGTGCTTCCACTGGGTCAGCAGCCGCTTGTCGCTCTTGCGGGCCAGCAGGTCGGCGCCCCAGAGCACGAGCGCCAGCTTGGCGAACTCGCTGGGCTGGAGCTGGAAGGGCCCGCCGAGGTAGATCCAGTTCTGGTTGCCGTTCACCGCGCGCCCTATCCCCGGCACCTGGACCAGGCACATCAGGAACACGGAGACGACGAGCAGCGGGTAGGCGAGCGCCCTGTGCAGCTTGAGCGGCATCCGCGAGGCCAGGAGCAGCAGGACCGTGCCGAGTGCGGCGGCGACGAGCTGCTTGCTGAAGAAGTACGTGGAGGAGAGCCCGGACTGGAGCGCCTGGATCTGGGAGGCCGAGAAGACCATGACCAGGCCGAGCACGGTGATGAGGAGGCTGCCGCCGAGGATCAGGTAGTACGCGGTGAGGGGCCGGTCCCAGGCGCGCCTGGCCCGGTCGTAGAGCCGCCGCACTCCGGCGCCGTGCCGGGTGCCGCCCTCGGCGGGGCCGCGGGGCTGCTTGACGCGGGGCGGCTTGCGGGGCGCGGGCGCGGAGGTGCGGGGACGCGACGACGAGCCGCCACCGCCGCGCGAGGAGGAGCCGCCGGAGCGGCTGCCCGAACCGCCAGAGCCGCCCGAACCGCCGGAACGCGGCCCGCTCCCCTTCGCCGGGGCGCCGCCCTTGGCGCGCTGCGCCTCGCGCAGCAGCGGGAACCCACGGCCCGGCGTGCCCGGGAAGGCGGGTGCGCCGCCCGGGACGGCGGGCACGGCGCCCGCCGTCGGCCAGGCGCCCGCGCCCCGTGCCGACGCGGCGAGGAACCGCCGGAGCGGCGTGGGCGCGGTGCCGTCGGGTTCGGACGTCATCTGACGCATCCCCTCCTGGTCCCCTGGCACGGTCCACGGGGACCGGCGGGCTACTCCTCGTTGTCCGTACGGGCGGCGGGCAGTTCGCGCACCGCGGCGGCGAAGGCGTCGCCGCGTGCCTTGTAGTTGACGAACATGTCCATCGACGCGCAGGCGGGTGCCATCAGGACCGTATCGCCCGGCCGGGCCAGGCGGGCCGCTTCCGCGACCGCCGCCGCCATCGCCCCAGTGTCGGTCCGGTCGAGGTCCACCACGGGCACATCCGGGGCGTGTCGCGCCAGGGCTTCCCGGATGAGACGGCGGTCGGCGCCGATGAGGACGGCCGCCCTGAGCCGCTTCGCCGACGCCTTGACGAGGCCGTCGAAGGCGGCGCCCTTCGCCAGGCCGCCCGCGATCCAGACGATGGGGTCGTAGGCGGCCAGCGATGCCTCGGTGGCGTGCGTGTTGGTGGCCTTGGAGTCGTCCACGTAGGCGACGCCGGCCACGTCGGCGACGTGCTCGATGCGGTGCGCGTCGGGCCGGAAGGCGCGCAGCCCGTCCCGTACGGCTGCGGGCGCCACGCCGTAGGCGCGGGCCAGGGCAGCCGCCGCGAGGGCGTTGGCGATGTTGTGGGGTGCGGCGGGCGTGACATCGCCGACCTCGGCCAGCTCCTGCGCCCGCTGCTGCCGGTCCTCGACGAACGCGCGGTCCACGAGGATGCCGTCCACCACGCCCAGTTCCCCTGGACGCGGGCTGGCCAGGGTGAAGCCGATGGCGCGGCAGCCCTCCACGACGTCGGCCTCGCGCACCAGCCGTTCGGTGACCGGGTCGGCCGCGTTGTAGACGCAGGCGACCTGGTTGCCCTCGTAGACGCGGCCCTTGTCGGCGGCGTACGCCTCCATCGAACCGTGCCAGTCCAGGTGGTCGGGCGCGAGGTTGAGGACGGCCGCCGAGTGGGCGCGGACGCTGGGGGCCCAGTGGAGCTGGTAGCTGGACAGCTCGACGGCGAGGACGTCGTACTCCTCGTCGCCGAGTACCGCGTCCACCAGGGAGACGCCGATGTTGCCGACGGCCGCCGTGCGCAGGCCCGCCGCCTCCAGGATGGCGGCGAGCATCTGGACGGTGGTCGTCTTGCCGTTGGTGCCGGTGACCGCCAGCCAGGGCGCCGGGGCGCGCCCCGTGACGCCGCGCAGCCGCCAGGCCAGCTCCACGTCGCCCCACACGGGCACGCCCGCCGCGTCGGCGGCCAGGAAGAGGGGGCTGTCGGGCTTGAAGCCGGGGTTGGTGACGATGAGCTGGGCGCCCTCGGGGAGGATGCGGTCGTCGCCGAGGCGGACCGTGATGCCCAGCTCCTCCAGCTCGGCGGCCTGGGCGCGCGGCCCGTCACCGTCGCCGCCGTTGACGACGGTGACCTTGGCGCCGAAGCGGTGCAGGGCCTTGGCCGCTGGCACGCCGCTGACGCCGAGGCCCGCCACCGTGACGTTACGCCCCGCCAGCTCGTCCCGGATATCAGGGATGTCGGGGATGCCGTGCGTCTCGTCGGTGTTCAATTGGTGGCCGCCCACCCGGCGTAGAAGATGCCGACACCGACGATGGCGCACATGCCCTGGATGATCCAGAACCGGACCACGACAAGGACCTCGGACCACCCCTTCAGCTCGAAGTGGTGCTGGAGCGGCGCCATCTTGAAGACGCGCTTGCCGGTGAGCCGGAAGGAGCCGACCTGGATGACCACGGACATGGTGATCAGCACGAAGAGGCCGCCGAGGACGGCGAGCAGCAGTTCCGTACGGGAGCAGATCGCGAGCCCGGCGAGCGCGCCGCCCAGCGCCAGCGAGCCGGTGTCGCCCATGAAGACCTTGGCGGGCGAGGTGTTCCACCACAGGAAGCCGAAGCAGGCGCCCATGAGCGCGGCGGCGACGACGGCGAGGTCGAGTGGATCGCGTACCTCGTAGCAGCCCGCGCCCGCGGTGAGCGTGTTGGCGCAGGACTCCTGGTACTCCCAGATGCAGATGAAGACGTAGGCGCCGAAGACCATCACCGAGGCGCCGGTGGCGAGGCCGTCGAGGCCGTCGGTGAGGTTCACGCCGTTCGACATCGCCAGGATCATGAACAGCGCCCACACCACGAAGAGCACGGGGCCGATGGACCAGCCGAAGTCCTGGGTGAAGGAGAGCTTCGTGGAGGCGGGGGTCTGGCCCCGCGCGTCGGCGAAGTTCAGCGAGAGCACCGCGAAGGCGATGCCGACGATGAGCTGGCCCGACATCTTCGCCTTGGCGCGGAGGCCGAGGCTGCGCTGCTTGACGATCTTGATGTAGTCGTCGAGGAAGCCGACGAGGCCCATGCCCGCGAAGAGGAAGAGCACCAGCACGCCGGAGAAGGTGGGCTGGTTCCCGGTGAGCAGCTTCGTCAGCGCGTACGCGAGCAGCGTCGCCAGGATGAAGGCGATACCGCCCATCGTGGGCGTGCCGCGCTTGCTGTGGTGGTCCCGGGGGCCGTCGTCGCGGATGAACTGCCCGTAGCCCTTGGTGGCGAGCAGTTTGATCAGCAGCGGGGTCCCGATGAGGGACAGGAAGAGTCCGATGACTCCGGAGAAGAGGATTTGCCTCATCGGGCGGCGACCTCTCCCTCGTCGCTGTCCAGCAGCGCGTTCGCGACGCGCTCCAGACCGACCGAACGGGAAGCCTTCACCAGTACGACATCCCCCGGGCGCAGTTCCGCCCGCAGCAGGTCGACCGCCGCCTCAGCGTCGGACACGTGCACCGACTCCTCACCCCACGAACCCTCGTTCTTGGCACCCATGTCGAGCCAGCCGGCCTCCCGGCCGCCGACCGCCACGAGCTTGCTGACGTTGAGCCGGACGGCCAGCCGTCCGACCGCGTCGTGCTCGGCGAGCGCCTCGTCGCCCAGCTCGGCCATCTCGCCCAGCACCGCCCAGGTGCGCCGCCCCGAGCCCATCGCGGCCAGCGCGCGCAGCGCGGCCCGAGTGGAGTCCGGGTTGGCGTTGTAGGCGTCGTTGACGACCGTGACGCCGTCGGCGCGCTCGGTGACCTCCATGCGCCAGCGGGAGAGCGTGCCCGCCTCGGAGAGCGCTTCCGCGATCTCCCCGGCGGGCATGCCCAGTTCGTGGGCGACGGCGGCAGCGGCGAGCGCGTTCGACACGTGGTGCTCACCGTACAGCCGCATGGTCACGTCACCGCACCCGGTGGGTGTGTGAAGGGTGAAGGCGGGCTGTCCGCTCCCGGTGAGCCGGACGTTCTCGGCGCGTACGGCCGCGTCGGCCGCCTCGCCGAAGAGCACGACGCGGGCGCGGGTGCGCGGTGCCATGGCGCGCACGAGCGGGTCGTCGGCGTTGAGCACGGCGACGCCGTCGGGCGGCAGCACCTCCACCAGCTCGCCCTTGGCCTCGGCGATCTGCTCGCGTCCGCCGAACTCCCCGATGTGCGCGGTGCCGACGTTCAGCACGACGCTGATGCGGGGCGGGGTGAGCCCCGCGAGGTAGCGGATGTGGCCGATGCCGCGGGCGCCCATCTCCAGCACGAGGTGACGGGTGTTCCGGTCGGCGCGCAGCGCGGTGAGCGGCAGCCCGATCTCGTTGTTGAAGGATCCTGGCGGCCAGACCGTGGGACCGATGCGCTCCAGCAGCTGGGCGATGAGGTCCTTGGTGCTGGTCTTGCCCGCCGAGCCCGTGAGCGCCACGACCTCGGTGCCCAGCACCTCCGTGGTGTGCCGGGCGAGGGCGCCGAGGGCCGCGGTCACGTCGTCGACGACGATCGCGGGCACCCCGACGGGGCGGGTGGCGAGCACGGCGGTGGCACCGGCCTCGACGGCGGTGTGCGCGTAGTCGTGGCCGTCGACGCGTTCTCCCGCGAAGGCGGCGAAGAGGCTGCCGGGGGCCACTTCCCTTGAGTCGATGACGACGGGCCCGGTGACCTGGGCTTCAGGATCCGGTATGTCGTACTGCTGTCCGGAGACGACAGCGGCGATGTCGGCGAGTGAGAGGGGGATCATCGGTCTCAGGCGTCTGTCCGGTGGTCAGGGGTACTGTGCGGGCCGTCGCCGAGCCGCTTGTGCTCGATGGCGTCCCGCAGCACCCGCTTGTCGTCGAAGGGGCGTACCACTCCGGCGATGTCCTGGCCCTGCTCGTGGCCCTTGCCCAGGACGAGCACGGTGTCTCCGGGCTCGGCTCGGGCGACGGCCGCTGCGATCGCGGCTGCCCGGTCCTCTTCGACCAGGACGGTGCCGCGTTCGTAGGCGGGCACCTCGGCGGCGCCCGCGAGCATGGTGGCGAGGATCGCGAGGGGGTCCTCGGAGCGGGGGTTGTCTGAGGTCAGCACGGCGGTGTCGGAGAGCCGTGCCAGCGCGGACCCCATGGCGGTGCGTTTGTGCGGATCGCGGTCACCGCCGCAGCCGAGCACGGCGTGCACGCTGCCTTCGGTGACCTTGCGGATGGCGTAGAGGACGGACTCGACGGCGTCGGGCTTGTGCGCGTAGTCGACGACGGCGAGGTAGTCCTGACCTGCGTCGACGCGCTCCAGGCGGCCCGGGACGCCGGGTACGGCCGCGACGCCGTCGGCCGCGGTCTGCGGGTCGATGCCGGCGGAGACCAGGGCCACGATGGCGGCGAGCGCGTTGGCGACGTTGAACGGGCCCGGCAGCGGCGCCGCTGCCCGCACGCTCTCGCCCTTGGGCCCGACGGCGGTGAAGACCGAGCCGAGCGGACCCAGCTCCACGTCCTCGGCGCGCCAGTCGGCGTCGGGGTGCCCCTCGGCCGAGAAGGTGGTGACGGGGACCTCGGACTCGCTGATCAGGCGGTAGCCGTACTCGTCGTCGAAGTTGACGACACCGGCCCGCGAGCGGGCCGTGGTGAAGAGCTGTCGCTTGGCCCGGAAGTAGTCCTCCATGTCCGGGTGGAAGTCCAGGTGCTCGGGGCTGAGGTTGTTGAAGACGGCGATGTCGAAGACACAGCCGTCGACCCGCCCGAGCACCAGCGCGTGGCTGGAGACCTCCATGGCCACCGAGGTGACCCCGCGCTCGCGCATCACGGCGAACAGTGCCTGGAGTTCGGTGGCCTCGGGGGTGGTCCGCTCGGACTTGACGCGCTCGTCGCCGATGCGGGACTCGACGGTGCCGATCAGCCCGGTGAGCCCCCCGTCCTTCTCCTCGGCCTTACGGAGCCCGCCGTCGATCAGATAGGCGGTGGTGGTCTTGCCCGAGGTGCCGGTGATGCCGATCTGGAGGAGGTCCTTGCCCGGCTCGCCGTAGACGGTGGCGGCGAGTGCGCCCATCCGGCCGCGCGGGTCCGGCACGGTCAGCACCGGGAGCCCCGTCGCCGCGGCCCGCTCGGTGCCCGCGGGGTCGGTCAGCACCGCGACGGCGCCCAGGCTCGCGGCCTGGGTGGCGAAGTCGGCGCCGTGGAAGCGGGCGCCGGGGAGCGCGGCGTAGATGTCCCCGGGGCGTACCGCACGCGAGTCGTGGGTGATGCCGGTCGCGGCGGCGTCGCCCCCGGGTGCCTCCGCACCCAACTGCCGGGCCAGCTCCGTGAGCGGAACCGGGCGCACATGTGTGGGGCGGGGCGGACCTGGGTAACTCTGATCAGCTTGTGGCACGGCGGTGAGCGTACCGGGCGGACCGGGCGTGCCGCGAAGCGAGGGGCGCGCCGCGTCTGGATCGTCCTGGTGGTTGCACTGATCGCTAGTGATCGTTCTCACGCGGTTGGCTTCCGTTCACTTCCGTCAGTCGGCGGACCCGGCGAGGACCGGGAGTCTGGCGGGATCGGCGCCGGTCGGCGGGATCTGGAGGGACTTGAGGGCGAACTTCATGACCTGCTTGTAGACGGGGCCGCACACGTCGCTGCCGAAGTAGCTCCCCTTCTTCGGGTTCTGCACGGCGCAGTAGACGGTCACCCGGGGCTTGTCGGCGGGCGCGAAGCCCGCGAAGGAGGACGTGTAGCCGTTGTACCTTCCCGTCTCAGGGTCCACCCGGTTGGCCGTGCCGGTCTTTCCCCCGACCCGGTAACCGGGGATCTTCGCGACGATGCCGGTGCCCTCCATGTCGTCGACGACGGATTCGAGCATCCGGGCGAGCGTCCTGGCCGTCTTCTCGCTGACGACGCGGGTCTTCTTCGCCTCCGGCGCCGCCGAGTAGCGGCCGTCGGGCCCGGTCTGTCCGCGCACGAGGCTGGGCTCGGTACGGACGCCGCCGTTGGCGATCGTGGAGTAGATGGAGGCCGCCTGGACGGCGTTGAGGGACAGGCCCTGGCCGAAGGGGATCGTGTACTGCTGCGACGCGCTCCACTTGTCCGGCTTCGCCAGCAGCCCGTCGGTCTCGCCTGGGAGGCCGAGCCCGGTGGGGCTGCCCATGCCGAACTTCCGCAGATAGCCGTAGAGGACCTCGTTGGCCTCCTGCTGCGTCTTGCCGAGCTGCTCGGTGGCGAGGATGGTGCCGATGTTGCTGGACTTGGCGAGCACCCCGTTGAGCGTGAGGTGCCAGGTGGGGTGGTCGACGTCGTCGGCGAAGGAGCGGTCGGCGCGCTTGAGCCGGTTGGGCACGGTCACCGCGGTGGCCGGGGTGGCCTTGCCCTCCTCCAGCACGGCGGCCATCGACATCAGCTTGCTGGTGGAGCCGGGCTCGAACGCGTCCTGGACGGCGGCGTTGCCCAGCGCGTCCCCGTCGGCGCCTGACAGGTCGTTGGGGTCAAACCCGGGCGCGTTGGCCATCGCCAGCAGCTCGCCCGTACGGGTGTCCTGGACGATGACGTAGCCGCGGTCGGCCTTGGACTTCTCGACCTGCTCGGTGATGGCCTGCTGCGCCGACCACTGGATGTCGCGGTCGAGAGTGAGGTCTATGTCGGAGCCCGGCTTGGCCGGGTGCTCCTGGACCCCGGCCGTGGGGACCTGACGGCCGCCCGACTGCGCGTAGGTGATCTTGCCGTCGCGGCCCGCCAGCTCCTTGTCCAGCTTGGCCTCGATGCCCGCGCCGCCCTTGCCCTCGGAGTTGACGAAGCCGAGCACGGAGGAGGCCAGCTCCTTGTTGGGGTAGACGCGCTTGGCGTGCTTCTCCTGGTAGACCCCGGCGAGCACGTTCGCGCCCTCCTTCTGGGCCGCCTTGTCGGCGAGGGTGGCCTTCAGCTCCTTGATCTTCCGCCATGCCTGGGGGGTCTGCTGGCGGGCGAGCAGGACGTAGCGGGTCTTCTTCCGCTCCAGCTTCGCGGTCAGCTCCGCCTCGTCCTCGCCGACGATCGGCGCGAGGAGCGCCGCCGCCTTGGCGGGGGCGTCCTTGACGCCGGTCTGCTTGGGGGTGAAGAGGTAGGGGTCGGCGGTGATGTCGTACGCGTCGACGGTCGTGGCCAGCGCCGTGCCGTCCCGCGAGGAGACGGTGCCGCGCTCGGCCGCGAGCGGGACGGTGAGGTAGCGGTTGACCGCCGCCTTGCCCGCGAACGTGTCGGCGTCGACCGCCTGCACCTGGAGCAGCCGCACCGTGAAGGCCAGCACGACCAGGGTGAGGCCGACCGCGACCAGGCGGAGCCGGGCGCGCGGGTTCGCGAGCCGGATGGTTCCGGGCTGTGCGCCGGTGCGCTGGGGCCTGGACCGGGTCTTCGACGCGGGCTTGGGCGGGGCCTTGGAGGCGCCCTTGGCCGCGGGCCGGGGTGCGCTCTTGTCCGAGGGCTGCCGGGTACGGGCGCCGGACCCGGAACCAGAACCGGAACCGGAACCGGACCGCGAGCCGGAAGCGGACCGGGACCCCGAGCCGGAAACGGAACCGGACCGCGAGCCGGATCCGGCGCCCGAACCCGACCGGGAGCCCGAACCCGAACCCGAGCCCGGCGAGGGGCGGGCCGTGCGCCGGGGCCCGCCCGTACGGTCGGCGCGCTCCGTGCCCGCGGGACGCGGCACCCGGCGGGAGTCCGCGCCCTTGGCACGGTCGCCCTCGCGGGAGCGGTCGCGGACCCGGTCGCCCTCGCGGGAGCGGTCGCGGGCCCGATCGCCCTCGCGGGAGCGGTCGCGGGCCCGATCGCCCTCGCGGGAGCGGTCGCGGGCCCGATCACCCTCGCGGGAGCGGTCGCGGGCCCGGTCGCCGTCGCCGGACCCCGAGGGGCCACGCGCCCGCCCTCGTTCCGGCCCCCGGTCCCGTCCCCTGTCCCGTCCTCGGTCTCCGTCTCGGGAGCGCTCGCTCACGGCTGCTCCTGTCCCGGCTCGCTGGTGGCAGGTTCGGGGCTGCCCTTGACGCTGCCGTCAGGGGCGAGGAAGGCGGGGTTGCCGCCGGGGACGAGGCCCAGCTTCCTGGCGCGCTCCTCCAGCTTCCCCGGCGCCGAGTAGGAGTCGACCTCCTGTTCCAGCGCCTGCTGCTCGTCCGTCAGCTCCTCGGTCTGCTTCTCCAGCTTGCTCAGCTTGAACGAACCCTGGTTGAGCGACGCGTTGAGCAGCAGCAGCGTCAGCAGCCCGGAGCCGAGGATCAGCACGACGAGCAGGACGAACGGCGCACGGGCCGCCGACGAGGTGCCCGTGGACACCATCCCCGCGAGCCGGGCCAGCCGCTGCTGTGCGGTCACGACGACCTCCCCTGTCCAGGCGTTCCGCGCGTTCGACGCGACCCGCACGCGGGACCGGCGGCACCCGTGGTGCCCGCGTGCGCGGCGCCTCCGACGGCCGCTGCCGCGCCCGTCGCCTCCCGCACATCATCCGTCACGTGGCCTCCCTGACGCGCTTCGCCCCGCGCAGCCGGGCGGGTGCCGCGCGCCGGTTCTCCGCGATCTCTTCCTCGGTGGGAAGTTCGGCACCTCGGGTGAGCAGCTTGAGACGCGGCTGGTACTGCTCCGGCACGACGGGCAGCCCGGCGGGCGCCGTGCTGGCCGCGCCCGCCGCGAGCACCTGCTTGACGAGGCGGTCCTCCAGCGAGTGGTACGAGAGCACCGCGATCCGGCCGCCCACGGCGAGCGCGTCCACCGCCGCCGGCACGGCGCGCTCCAGGACGGACAGTTCGCCGTTGACCTCGATGCGCAGGGCCTGGAACGTGCGCTTGGCCGGGTTGCCGCCGGTGCGCTTGGCCGCCTGCGGCAGCGCGTCGCGGATGACCTCCACGAGGCGGGCGCTGCGGTCGAAGGGCTCCTTGGCGCGCTCCCTCACGACCGCCTCGACGATCCGCTTCGCCTGCTTCTCCTCCCCGTAGGCGCGCAGCAGCCGCACCAGGTCGCCCGGCGCGTAGGTGTTGAGGACGTCGGCGGCGCTGATGCCCCGCGTCTGGTCCATCCGCATGTCCAGGGGCGCGTCCTGCGCGTAGGCGAAGCCGCGGTCGGCCTCGTCGAGCTGCATGGAGGAGACGCCGAGGTCGAACAGGACGCCCTGGACGCGCGGGGTGCCGAGCCGGTCCAGGACCTCGGGCAGCTCGTCGTAGACCGCGTGCACGAGGGTGGCGCGGTTCGCGTACGGGGCGAGCCGCTCCCCCGCCAGCCGCAGCGCCTCCGTATCGCGGTCGAGGCCGATGAGCCGGGCCGAGGGGAAGGTGGACAGCAGCGCCTCGCTGTGGCCGCCGAGACCGAGGGTGCAGTCGACGACGGTCGCCCCCGGCTCGGCGAGCGCGGGCGCGAGCAGATCCAGGCACCGGCGCAGCATCACGGGGTTGTGCCGGTCGCCGATGGGCCGCTGCTGCTCGTTCGTCGTCATGTGCCCTCTCAAGTCTGGCGGGCACTGCGCACATGCTTCTTGGTCCCCGCCCGCTCGAAGGGGAAGCGTCCGCCGACGCCGGGGAAGAGGCACCGGACGGCCGGGAGCGGGAGGAGGCCGAGCCGCACGTGCGCATCCGCGCACGCGAGGGGTTTCGGGGTCCGAGGGGAGTGGCACGCCTCCCACTTCGCGTCACTTTAGTGCACTCGTCCCCTCGGTCAACCAACTGGTCAGGCGCGTCTCCGCAGGTCCCGGCCGGCCCGGTCGGGGTACCCCGGGAGCCGCCCCGGCCACTGTGGGTTACCTCACAACACGCCGTGTTGACCGTTTCGCCCCTCCCCACGGCAGGCCGTAACGGTGTCCGCCCCTTACCGTCGTATGCATGCCTATATCCGCGCCGCAGCCGCTTCCCGAGCCCCACACCAACGGTGACCGCCGCGAGGGCAGCGTCACCGACCGCCTCGTCGAGGCGAACCAGCGGTACGCCGCCGGTTTCACCGACCCGGGCATGGACGCCAGGCCCGTGCTCAAGGTCGCCGTCGTCGCCTGCATGGACGCACGGCTCGACCTGCACGAGGCGCTCGGCCTCCAGCTCGGTGACTGCCACACCATCCGCAACGCGGGCGGCGTCGTCACCGACGACATCATCCGCTCGCTCACCATCAGCCAGCGCGCGCTGGGCACGCGCTCGGTCGTGCTCATCCACCACACCGGCTGCGGGCTGCTCAACCTCACCGAGGACTTCCGGCACGAGCTGGAGCTGGAGGTCGGCCAGCGCCCGTCGTGGGCCGTGGAGTCCTTCAAGGACCTGGACCAGGACGTGCGCCAGTCGATGGAGCGCGTACGGACGTCGCCGTTCCTGCCGCACACCGACGATGTGCGGGGCTTCGTCTTCGACGTGACGAGCGGGCTGCTGCGCGAGATCGACCCGGACTCAGCGCCGGAGTCCGTACCCGGGTCAGCGCCCGAGATCGCTCCGGAATCGTGACGCGAGGGCCCGTCGGCGTGAAGAATGCCTGTGGGGGCACCAATTGGGGGCGCCGACCGAACGACGGGGACGGGCCGAGGAGGGCCGGGTGACGACCTATGACGATCGAGCGAACCTCAGTGATCTGAGCACCACAGCGGAGCGGGTGCGCCGCTCGGTGGAGTCCGTGATCGAGGGAAAGCCCGAGGTCGTACGGCTCTCTCTGACCGTGCTGCTGGCGGAGGGGCATCTGCTGATCGAGGACGTGCCGGGGGTGGGCAAGACGATGCTGGCCAAGGCCCTGGCCAGATCCATCGACTGCTCGGTCCGGCGCATCCAGTTCACGCCGGACCTCCTGCCGTCGGACATCACGGGCGTGAGCGTCTTCGACCAGCAGCGCAAGGACTTCGAGTTCAAGCCGGGCGCGATCTTCGCGCAGATCGTGATCGGCGACGAGATCAACCGCGCCTCGCCCAAGACCCAGTCCGCGCTGCTGGAGTCGATGGAGGAGCGCCAGGTCACCATCGACGGGCAGACCTACACGCTGCCCGACCCCTTCATGGTCGTCGCCACCCAGAACCCGGTCGAGATGGAGGGCACCTACCCCCTCCCCGAGGCCCAGCGCGACCGCTTCATGGCGCGCGTCTCCATCGGCTATCCCAGCCCGGCGGCCGAGCTGGAGATGCTCGACGTGCACGGCGGCGCATCGCCGCTGGACGACCTCCAGCCGGTGGCGCACGCCCACGAGATCACCAAGCTGATCGACGCGGTGCGCCATGTCCACGTCGCGGACCCGGTCAGGCGCTACGCGGTGGAGCTGGTCTCCGCCACCCGTTCGCACCCCGATCTGCGGCTGGGCGCCTCGCCGCGCGCCACGCTCCACCTGGTGCGGGCCGCGCGGGCCTCCGCCGCGCTCTCGGCCCGTGAGTACGCGCTGCCCGACGACGTACAGGCCCTCGCCGTGCCCGTGCTGGCGCACCGCCTGCTGCCCACAGCGCAGGCGCAGTTGAACCGGCGGACGGCCGAGCAGGTGGTCGCGGAGATCGTGCAGCGGGTGCCGGTGCCCCCGGCAGCCGCGCCCGGGCCGGGGCCTGGCGTCGCGTCCGGCGGCCCGCCGCCCCAGGCCGTCGCGCCGGGCGGGGCGCCCGGTGCCGCGATCCCCGCGCCCCCGGACGGCTACCGTCAGCAGCAGCCCCGGAGCTACTGATGTCCGGCGGGCCCGCCGCGAGCGGCGGGACGGGGGAGGCCCGGGACGAGAACAGGGGCTCGCTGCGCACGGCGCTCGGCGGGCTCACCACCCGCGGCAGGTCCTTCCTGGCCGCGGGGGTCGCCGCCGCGGTCTGCGCGTATGTGCTGGGCCAGTCCGATCTGCTGCGGGTCGGCATGCTGCTGGCCGCGCTGCCGCTGGTGTGCGTGCTGGTGCTGTACCGCACCCGCTACCGCGTCGCGGGCTCGCGCAGGCTGAACCCCGCCCGTGTACCCGCGCGCACCGAAGCCCGCGTCCACCTGCGGATCGACAACGTCTCCCGGCTGCCCACGGGCCTGCTGATGCTCCAGGACCGGGTGCCCTACGTGCTGGGCCCGCGCCCCCGCTTCGTGCTGGACCGGGTCGAGCCGGGCGGGCGCCGCGAGGTGTCCTACCGCGTCCGCTCCGACCTGCGCGGACGCTATCCGCTGGGGCCGCTCCAGCTGCGCCTGACCGACCCGTTCGGGATGTGCGAGCTGACGCGGTCCTTCAGCGCGTTCGACACCCTCACCGTCGTCCCGCCCGTCGAGTCGCTGCCGCCCGTGCGGCTCTCCGGCGAGACGACGGGCTACGGCGACGGACGCCAGCGCTCCCTCGCGCTCGCGGGCGAGGACGACGTGATCCCCCGCGGCTACCGCCACGGCGACGACCTGCGCCGCGTCCACTGGCGCTCCACCGCGCGCTACGGAGAGCTGATGGTGCGCCGCGAGGAGCAGCCGCAGAAGGCGCGCTGCACGGTACTGCTGGACACCAGGCGCTCCGCCTACGCGGGTTCCGGGCCCGACTCCCCCTTCGAGTGGGCCGTCTCCGGCGCCGCCTCGGTCTGCCTCCACCTGCTGGAGCGGGGCTACGCGGTACGCCTGCTCACCGACACGGGCGCGATGACGCCGGGCCCCGAGGGCGCCTCCTTCGCGGGGGACTCCTCGGACACGGCGGGGCTGCTGCTGGACACGCTGGCCATGGTGGAGCACTCGTCCGACGCGGGGCTCTCCCGCGCCTACGACATGCTGCGCGGCGGGACGGGCGGGCCCGAGGGGCTGCTGATCGCCTTCCTCGGCCGCCTCGACGAGGACCAGGCGATCACGGTGGGCCGGATGCGGCAGCGCACGAACCGCGCGGTGGCCTTCGTCTCCGGTGCCTCGGGTTCCGGCGCGTCCGGTTCCGGTTCTGCGGTGGACGTCGACGACAACCCGGGGCCCGTGGACGCGGGCACGGTAGCGGGCGCGGGCTCCGACGACGAGGCGCTGCGCCTGCTGCGCGAGGCGGGCTGGAGCGCGCTGCCCGGCGGCCCCGGCACACCGCTCGCGGGGCTGTGGCAGGAGGCCGACAAGGCGACGTTGAAGGGACTGGACCGATGAGTGGACGGGGACGGCTCGCCTTCTGCTCGGCGCTCGCCACCCTCGCCGCCGCGTGCGCGCTGCTGCCCCTGGTGGACCCTGCGACGTGGCTGCTCCAGGCCGCGCTGGTGGTCGCGGTGCAGAGCTGCGTGGGCGCGGCGACGCGCCGGGTGCCGCTGGCGCGCCCGGTGACCATCGCCGTGCAGGCGGCCGTGTCACTGGCGCTGCTGACGCTGTTCTTCGCCCGCGAGCAGGCCCTCGCGGGACTGCTGCCAGGGCCCGAGGTCTTCGTACGGTTCGGGGAACTGCTGAACGCGGGCGCCCAGGACGTGGGCCGCTTCGCCATCCCGGCCCCTGTGACCGAGGGCATACGGCTCATGCTCGTCGGCGGCGTCCTGGTGATCGGGCTGCTCGTGGACGCGCTGGCGGTGACGTACCGCAGTGCCGCGCCCGCCGGGCTGCCGCTGCTCGCGCTGTACTCCGTGGCCGCCGGGCTCGCCCAGGAGGGCGCGCGCTGGCTGTGGTTCCTGTGCGCTGCGGGCGGCTATCTGCTGCTGCTCCTGGCCGAGGGCAGGGAACGGCTCTCCCAGTGGGGCCGGATCTTCAGTGACCGCGGCAGACCGGGCACCCCCTCGTACCAGCCGGGCGCGGTGGACGGGCCCGCCGTGGCGCCCGTCCGCACGGGGCGGCGGATCGGGGCGCTGACGCTGGGCATCGCGCTGGTGGTGCCCGCGGCGATGCCGTCGCTGGGCGGCGGTCTGCTGGACGCGGCACGGGGCGGGGCCGGGGGCGCCGGCCAGAACAGCGGCGGCACCGTGTCGGCCGTGAACCCGCTGGTCGCCCTCCAGGACAGCCTCAACCAGCCCGAGGACCGCACGGCCCTCACCTACACCACCGACACCAAGAGCACGCAGGAGATGTATCTGCGCATCGTCGCCCTCGACCAGTTCGACGGCGCCGCGTGGAAGCCGTCGGAGCGGCGGATCAGCGAGGTGCCCAGCCCGCTGCCGACCCCGAAGGGGCTGGGGGCCGGGGTGGAGACGCAGCGGGTACGCAGCTCGGTGAAGGCGGCCGACTGGTACGCGCAGAACTGGCTGCCCCTCCCCTATCCGGCCAGCCAGGTGAACATCGACGGGCGCTGGCGCTTCGAGCCCGAGGGCCGCACCCTCGTCGGCGACCGCGGCCAGACGACCCGGGGTGTGCGCTACGACGTGGACAGCCTCCTCGTCCAGCCCACGGCGCGCCAGCTCGCGGAGGCGCCGAGCCCGTCGCGTTCGCTGACCCGCGAGTACACCGAGGTCCCGGACTCGCTGCCCTCCGTGGTGCACCAGACGGCCCTGCGGGTCACGCAGGACTCGGCCAACGACTACGAGCGCGCGGTGAAGCTCCAGGACTGGTTCGCCTCGGACGGCGGCTTCACGTACGACACCCAGGTGCGCGCGGGCAGCGGCTCGGCCGCGATCGTGAACTTCCTGGAGCAGAAGGAGGGCTTCTGCGTCCACTTCGCCTTCTCGATGGCGGCGATGGCCCGCACCCTCGGCATCCCGGCGCGGGTCGCGGTCGGCTTCACGCCCGGCACGGCGCAGGGCGACGGCAAGATGGCCGTCGGGCTCAAGGACGCGCACGCCTGGCCCGAGCTGTACTTCGAGGGGGTCGGCTGGACGCGCTTCGAGCCGACGCCGACGCGCGGCAGCGCCCCCGCGTACGCGCAGCCCGACTCCCCGGACCCCAGCGAGAACCCGGGCGAGGCCCTGCCCGAGCCGGGCCGGAGCACCCAGCCGACGCCCTCTCCGTCGCAGTCGGAGTCCTGCACGGCCGAGGAGAAGCGCCTCGACCCCGAGTGCGGCCAGGCCGCTCCGGCCCAGGGCGGCGACCGCGGAGGCGACGGCTTCCCGCTCGGCACTGTGGCCTGGATCTCGGGCGCCGCGCTGCTGTTGCTGGGCCTGCCGCTGCTGCCGCTGCTGTGGCGGGTACGGGTCAGATCGAGACGCCTCGGTACCAGGGGCGGTGCCAAGGACAGGTCAGGGGCCGGGTCCGGGGCCGGGGCCGGGGCCGGGGCTGCGGGCGGCGAGGGTGCGGGAGTGCCCGGTGCCGCCGTCCTGGACGCCTGGCGCGAACTCATCGACTCCGGCTGGGACTACGGCGTCGTCCCGGACGACTCGGCGACCCCGCGTAAGACCGCGGCCCGCATCGCGCGCATCGGCGAGCTGGGCCCGGAGGCGGCCGAGGCCGCGCACCGGGTCTCCCTCTCCGTCGAACAGGTCCTCTACGCGCCCAGGCCGCGCCCGGGCGCGGGCGTCGTGGACGACGTCCACCTGGTACGCGCCGGGCTGCGGGACGCGGCACCGCGCGGGCTGCGGCTGCGCGCACTGCTGCTGCCCCGGTCGGCTGTCCGGGTGACCTGGGGCGTCTCGCGGCGCTGGTCGGCGCTGCGGAACCGGGGGGCGGGGGCGCTGAGGGGTCTGAGGGTGCGCTTCGCGAAGTAGGCGCCGGCCGGGGCCCGGCCCGTCGGCGTGGGGTCGGCCGGGGGGCTGCTCCGTACCGGGCGGCCGGAATGCCATGGGCCGCCCGCGCACGACGGGAAGGGCCCGGGCGCACTCGTGGGCGTGGGGCGGGGCCCTGTTCGGGGCCACCGCCCCACGCCCACGAGGCGGAGACGTACAGCAGAAGGACGCGCGAAGACAGCGAAGACCGCTGACGTGCGTGCGGAACCGCAGGACCGCCGCGCTCCGGAGAGGCGGCGGTCAGAAGACGGAACCGGCGGGACCGGCCGAACCGGCAGACGGGGGCGCGGTGCCTACTGGCCGCCCTCGTCGCGACGGCGCTGCCAGCGCTCCTCGATACGGTTCATCATCGAGCGGCGGGACTTGGACGACTGACGGCGCACCTGGGGCGCGCTGCCGCTGTTGCCCCCCTGGGCCGCCTCGCCCTGTCCGCCCTGTTGCTCGCCGCTCTTGGGGGCCTTGCGCCAGCCGGTGACCGCGAGCACGGCGCATCCGAGCATGACGAGGAAACCCACGACGCTGATCCAGATCTGCTGCGCGACCATACCGGCCATGAGCAGGGCGATGCCCACCAGAAAGCCTACGACCGCCTGGTACACCCGCTTGCGGGTGTACGTGCGGAGCTCACTTCCCTCAAGCGCTGTCGCGAACTTGGGATCTTCGGCGTACAGCGCTCGCTCCATCTGCTCGAGCATCCGCTGCTCGTGCTCAGAGAGCGGCACGGAGTCCTCCTACTCGTCGGTCGCGGGGGCGACCGGATGCGACCCTTCAAGGATAGGCAGGGAATCGCCCCCGTGAAACCCGCCCCTCTACGCCAATTCCTCCCACCAGGACCGAGATGCCGGACAGTGGGACGGGACAGTGCATTGGCTGCATTCCCTCACCACCTTTCCGCCATGCCGGACGGCGCTCCCTCGATCATACGGCGGGTCGCCGGTGATCGGGCGGGCTCGGGCCCACCGCGTTACCGCGGGGTCACCTCGGCCCCATCTGGCGGCTCATCACTGGTCACGCTGCTCATGAGCCTCAGCGAGCACATGCAACTGACTGGCGACGGACTGGAAGGCGGGCAGCTCCGAGGCGGCGGCCTCCAGCCGGGCGAGCGCGTCCAGGGCGTCGGGCTCGGTGTCGACCAGCGCTCCGGGCACCAGATCGGCGAAGACCCGCACGCCGTGCACCGCCTCGATCGTAAGGCCCGTGCCGCCGACCAGCTCCGTGAGCTGCTCGGCGGTGAAGCGCCGGGGCATCGGGTCGCCCTCGCCCCAGCGGCCGTCGGGTGCGGTGAGCGCGTGCCGCGCCTCCGTGAAGTGCCCGGCCAGCGCCCGCCCGAGCACCGCGCCGCCCAGCCCGGCGGCGAGCAGGCTGAGGGTGCCGCCCTCGGGGCGCAGCGCGGCCACGGCGTTGCGCAGCCCGTCGGCCGGATCGTCCACGTACTCCAGCACGCCGTGGCACAGGACCGCGTCATAGCCGCCGCGCTCGATGACGTCGAAGAGGCCGTGTGCGTCGCCCTGCACACCGCGCACCCGCTCCGCCACCCCGGCCTCGGCGGCCCGGCGCTCCAGCGCGAACAGGGCGTTGGGGCTCGGATCGACGACGGTGACCTGATGGCCGAGCCGCGCGACGGGCACGGCGAAGTTGCCCGTGCCGCCTCCGGTGTCGAGGACGTCCAGCCGCTCGCGGCCCGCGGACTTTACCCGCCGTTCGAGAGCGCCGTGCAGCACCTCCCAGACCACGGCGGTACGAAGTGATGCGCTGGGGCGGGACATGGCGGGTGCTCCTCGCGGCTCAGGTGCTGGCTGGGCCCACCCTATTGCCTCGGGCTCCCCGGCGATCCAGGCCGGGCCCACCGCGCCGCGCGCCCCCTCCCCGGGCCGCCCGGCACCGCACCCCGCGCGTCACGGGAACCCCACCCGGCTCCCCGCACCGCACCCTTGCCGCGCCTGCGCCGCACCGGGGCCTCACCCTGCCCGGGGCCCTGACCACAGCGCCGGGTCACGCGCGTGGGCCCGTGGAGCCAGGCTCTCGTCGGCCGGGGCTATGCGGGGCTGTGGCAGCGCGGGCTGCGAGACGAGCATCCGCTCGACGAGGCGCAGGAAGACCTCCGCGTCACGGACGAGATCGTCCGCGTCCCGCCAGCTCGCCGCGCCCTGGATACCCGCCTCGGCGCGTGCCCTGCGCGGGGCGCCGGAGGCGAAGAGGGCGCTCCACTCGGAGAGTTCGGGCGCGGCCTCGGGCAGGACCTCCCAGGCGCTGCGGATGCGCTGCCTGCGCCGTGCGGTGGCCTCCGGCCTGCCGCGCACGGCGAGCACCGCGGCCGCCGTGCGGAGCGCGGCGAGGTGGGCCGTGGCATACCGCTCGTTGGGCGTCTCCATCGCCATGGCCTCGTCCAGACCATGCTGGGCCTGCGCCAGCAGATCGAGGGCGGCGGGCGGGGCCGCGGCACGGCGGAGGACGGGATGGACATCGTTCGGGGGCCCGTTCATGAGAACCAACCTCCTGTCGTCGTGTGACGGTTCCGATGAATCGGCCGTATGTGCACATCGTGGCGCATGCCACTGACAATCCCGCTGACCTGCGCAAACACCTCACGGAGGGGGCGTGTGCCGAGGTGGCGGCACATGCTGCATACTTTGGACTGACCGGTCAGTTCAAAGAACGGGAGCGACGAGTGGGAGGGGTCATGGGCGACGCGCGCGACGACGCCGGTACGGGAGCCGCCGATACGGTGTCCGCCGATACGGCGGGCACCGGCACCCCGGCCGAGGCCGCCGCCGGACCGGCGGCCGGGGCCCAGGAGCGGCCGGGGGCCGGGCAGGAGCCGGGGCCCGAGGCCGGGCCCGGCAGCGGGACGCCGACGGAAGCGGAAGCGGACGCCGTGCAACCCGGCGGCGAGGACACCACGGCACCCGACGACGCCACCGCACCCCCGGTAGACGCACCCCGCACACGGCGCACCAGAGCACCCCGGCGCAAGGCGGCCACACACACGGCCCCGGACGGCGAGGACACGACGGCACCGGACGACGCCACCGCACCCCGCACCGGAGCACCCCGGCGCCGCAAAACCGCCGCCGCACGGCGCAAGGGGGCCACACGCACAGCCCCGGACCAGGGCACGGCCCCGGACGCCGAGCAGCCCGGCACGGGCAGCGGCGAAGGCGCGGCGCCCCCGGTGGACGCACCCCGCACACGGCGCACCAGAGGACCCCGGCGCAAGGGCGCCACCCGCACGGCCCCGGACCCGGGCGCGGGCACGAGCCCGGACCCGGACCCCACGTCGACGGCCCCCCGTATCGGCGCGGCCGTCTCGGCCGAGGGCTTCGGGCTGGACGGGCCGCGTGGCCCCGTGTTCCAGGGGATCACCTTCGACGCGGAGCCCAACGCGCTGATCGCCGTCGAGGGCCCCTCCGGATCGGGCCGTACATGCCTGTTGCTGGCCCTCACCGGGCGGATGAAGGCCGGGCGCGGGCACGCGCGGGTCGGCCGGTACCGGCTGCCGAAGCAACTGGCAGCGGTGCGCGGGATCAGCGCGCTCGGGCCTGTGCCCGGGGTGACCGATCTCGACCCGGCGCTGACCGTCACCGAGCATCTGCGCGAGCGCGTGCTGCTCCAGCGGCGCTTCGGCGGCTCGCTCCGGGCCCTGTTCCGTCCGCGCCGTGAGCGCGCCGCGGCCAGCCGCGCCCGCCTTGAGGCTGCCCTGACGGCGGCCGGGCTCGACCTGGACGCGCTGCCCAAGGGCCCGCGTACCCACGTCAGAAGCCTGGAGCGGCCGGACGCGCTGCGGCTGTCCCTCGCGCTCGCGCTCCTCGGGGAGCCCCGGCTGCTCGCCGTCGACGACACCGATCTGAAGCTCTCCGAGGAGGAGCGCGGCCAGGTGTGGGCGACGCTGCGCGCGGTCGCGGAGTCCGGGACGACCGTGCTGGCCGTGTGCAGCCAGGCGCCCGAGGGCGCGGTGGTCGTCCGTACGGACGCGGCACGCGACGACAAGGCGGCCACCGGCGAGGACCACGACAGCGACAGCGACGACGGCGAGGGCCGCCGGGCGAAGACGAACACGAAGCAGAAGGGAGAGGCCGCCGATGCGCTCGCCGAGGCTAGCCGCGCTTGAGCTGAAGCGGTTCGGAAGGGGCAGGCTGCCGCGCGCCGCGATGGCCGCGATGCTGCTGCTTCCGCTGCTCTACGGGGCGCTGTACCTGTGGTCCTTCTGGGACCCGTACGACCGTCTCGACAAGATCCCCGTGGCCCTGGTCAACGAGGACAAGGGGGCGCAGGCCGACGGCGAGAAGGTCGCCGCGGGCGACTCCATCGTCGAGGGCCTCCACGACAGCGACACCTTCGACTGGCGGGAGACCGACGCGGCCGACGCACGCAAAGGCGTCGAGGACGGGCGCTACTACCTGTCCCTGACCGTGCCCTCGGACTTCAGCAAGCGGGTCGCGTCCAGCTCGGGCGACAGTCCGGAGACCGGCGCGCTCAAGGTCCGCGCGAACGACGCGAACAACTACATCGTCGGGCAGATCTCGCGCACCGTCTTCTCCGAGGTCAGGTCCGCCGCATCCACCAAGGCGTCGCGCGGCTTCTACGACAAGATCTTCGTCTCCTTCTCCACTCTCCACGGTCAGACGGCGAAGGCCGCCAAGGGCGCCGACGACCTCGGCGACGGCATCGGCAAGGCGAAGAAGGGCGCGGGCGAGCTGAAGGACGGGCTCGGCGACGCCAAGGACGGCAGCGGCGAGCTGAAGAGCGGCACCGCGAAGCTGCACGAGGGCTCGGGGAAGCTGAAGAAGGGCTCGGGGCAGGTCGCCGACGGGACGCAGCGACTGGCCGACAAGGTCAACGGCGCTGCGGGCAAGATCCGCCCGTTCCTCAAGGACCACGGCGACGAGATCGGCACCGCCGCCCGCGACGTCGCCCGTACGAGCAAGACCCTCAAGGACAACCTCGACAAGCTGCCCGGAGCGGCCCAGGAGGCACAGACCGACTCACGGCGGGCCGCCGACACCCTCTCCACGATCTACGAAGCGCGCTGCGAGGGCGCGGTCAAGATCGATCCGGCCGCGTCCTGCCCGGAGCTGAAGAAGGCGGTCGACGCGTCGGAGACGGCGGCCGGGGTCGCCAAGGACGTCAACGGCATCGTCAAGAACCAGAAGAACCAGAAGGATCGAGCCGAGCTGGGCGACGGGCTCGACGACCTGAGGACGAAGGCGAACGACCTCGCCGAGCGCGCCCCGCACCTGGACGACGACCTGGACTCGGCCGTCAAGCAGATCAACAAGCTCAACAAGGGCGCGCACCAGGTCTCCAAGGGCGCGGGGCAGTTGCACACAGGGCTGACCAGTGCCAAGAGCGGCGCCGCCGAGCTGGACACCGGGCTCGGCAAGCTCGACAAGGGTGCGGGCACGCTCAACGGCGGCATGTTCAAGCTCGCCGACGGCTCCAGCAAGCTCGCGGGCGGGCTGCACGACGGCGCCGGGAAGATCCCGGACTACGACAAGAAGGAGCGCGAGGACCGCACGGGCGTGATGGCCGACCCCGTGGACCTCGCCTCCGGCAAGGCGCACGCGGCACCGAACTACGGGACGGGCTTCGCCCCGTACTTCATCCCGCTCTCGCTCTGGGTCGGCGCGATGGTCGCCTACATGCTGCTCCAGCCGCTCAACAAGCGCGCGCTGGCGGCCGGGGCACCGGCCTGGCGGATCGCGCTGGCGGGGTGGCTGCCCGTCGCCGCCATCGGGGTGGCCCAGGTGGGCGCGCTGATGGGCGTGCTGCACTGGGCGCTCGGGCTCGAAATGGCGCGGGGCCTGGGCACGGTGGGCTTCCTGCTGCTGGTGACGGCGTGCTTCACGTCGATCGTCCAGTTCCTCAACGCCCGCTTCGGCCCGGCCGGGCGCATCCTCGTCCTGGCGATGCTGATGCTCCAGCTCACCTCGGCCGGGGGCACGTACCCGATCCAGACCAGTCCGGGCTTCTTCAACGCCCTGCACCCGTTCCTGCCCATGAGCTACGTGGTCGAGGGGCTGCGGCACCTCATCACGGGCGGCGAGCTGTGGCCGGTGTGGCGGGCGTGCGCGGTGCTGGCGGCCTTCACGGTGGGCGCCCTGGCGCTGACGGCCGTCAGCGCGCGCCGCAAGCAGGTGTGGTCCCTGGACCGGCTGCACCCGGAGATCTCGCTGTGAGCGGAGAATGGGGACCATGAAGACCGGGACCGGGCCGCGCGCCCGCCGCAGCAGCAGGGACGCCACCCGCCAGAAGCTCTTCCAGGCCGCCGTCACCCTGATCGCGGAACAGGGCTTCTCCTCGACGACCGTCGAGGAGATCGCGGAGCGGGCGGGTGTGGCGAAGGGCACGGTCTACTACAACTTCGCCAGCAAGACCGTGCTCTTCGAAGAGCTGCTGCGGCACGGTGTGGAGCTGCTCACGGCCGATCTGCGGCAGGCCGCCGACACGGCCACGGAGGCGGGCGGCAGCCGGGTCGACGCGCTGGACGCGATGATCCGGGCCGGGCTGGTCTTCATCGACCGCTATCCCGCCTTCACCCAGCTCTACGTAGCCGAGCTGTGGCGCACCAACAGGGCCTGGAACTCCACCTTGATGGTGGTACGCCAGGAGGCCGTGGCGGTGGTCGAGACGGTGCTGCGGGAGGGCGTCGCGGAGGGCGAGCTGAGCGACGAAATCGACATCCCGCTGACGGCCGCTGCGCTGGTGGGGATGGTGCTGGTGGCGGCGCTGGACTGGAAGGCGTTCCAGCCCGAGCGGTCGCTGGACGATGTGCACGGCGCGCTGTCGCTGCTGCTCCAGGGGCGCGTGGGCGGCCGACACAGGCCCTCCGCTTAGCGCCCCCGGGGAGGCCGGAGCGCACATCGCGCACATGGAGAAGGCCGTGCCCTCGGGCACGGCCTTCTCCGTCGCACGCAGGAGCGGCCGTACGCAGTCCCGGTGGCCTCGGCCGAAGTGCCGTGGCCATGGTCGCCGGTGCCGCGTACGGCCGCTCCCGTATTTCCCCCGTGGAACCCCCGTTTTTCCCCCGTTGGTCCCCCGTTGTTCCCCCGATTCCCCCGTAGGCGCCCCCCGGACGCCCCGGTCCCTATCCCTTCGGAAGAGGCCACCGCGCCGTTCCGCCGCCCCGTGTCGGCGGTGCGCCGCGGCGCCTTTTCCTTGGGCATTACTCTGCCGTTCCTCCAGGTCGGGGCCCATCCGCTGTGCTACTCAACCCGCGATCTAGGTAGCCGTACCTAGGACTGCGCCCCCGTGCCCACGGAGCGACGGCTTCCGGCTGGGTGGTGAGGCCCACGTACTCGCCGGTCGCTAGAGTCCCTGGTCATGGCACGTATTGCGGTGATCGGCGCGGGCATGGGCGCGATGGCGGCGGCGGCGCGGCTGGCCGTCGCGGGGCACAAGGTGACGGTGTACGAGCGGACGGACACGTACGGGGGCGCGCTGCGACGCTTCGTGAGGGACGGCTTCGCCTTCGACACGGGCCCTGGGCTGCTGCATCTGCCCGCCGTCTACCGCGACCTGTTCGTCAAAACGGGCAAGGAGCCGCTGGAGGCGTGCGTCGACCTCGTGCAGGTCGATCCCGCCGTCCGGCACGTGTTCGCCGACGGCACCGCCGTCTCCCTGCCGAACGCCTCCCGCGCCGGAACCGTCGACGCGCTGGACGCGGCGCTGGGCCAGGGCGCAGGGGAGCGCTGGGCCGACCTCCTGGGCCGCGCCCGCGAGGTGTGGGAGGCGACCCGGCGCCCGCTCCTGGAGGAACCGCTGGCGGGCGAGGGCACCCCCGCGCGTGCGGCCCTCGACAAGGACGCCTACCCGGCGCTGCGTGGCAAGGGCCTGCTGCGGCGCAGGCGGCCCACGCTCGCGGAGGCGGCGGCCGACGAGCTGCGCGACCCCCGGCTGGTCGCCCTGCTGGAGAGCCACGTGCGCGCCTACGGCCTGGACCCCGCGACGAGCCCGGCGAGCGCGACCGTGCTGCCGTACGTGGAGCACACCTTCGGCACCTGGTACGTACGCGGCGGGATGCGCACTCTCGCCGACGCGCTGTACGCGCGCTGTGCGGCGCGCGGGGTGGAGTTCCGCTTCGGGGCCGAGGTGCGGCGAGTCCGGGAGGAAGGGGGGCGCGCTGTGGGGCTGGTGCTCGGCCCTGACGGGGGCGAGGGGGGCTACGAGGTGGACGCCGACGCCGTGGTCTCGGGCGGGCGGCTGCCGGAGGGTATGCCCGGGGGCGTACCGGGGGGCGAGGGCGCCCAGGTCGCCGCGTCCGGTGCGGCCCGGCTCACCGTCCTCCTCGCGCTGCGCGGGGCACGCGCCGAGGGGACCGCGCACCGCACCGTCGTACACCGCGCCGACGAGCCCGCGCGGCCCCTGACGGTGCTGCGGCCCGACGATCCGGCGCTGCGGCCCGACGAGGAGCACGAGGCCGCCGTGCTGTCCGTGCCGGTTGCCCCGGCGGAGGTGCCCGACGCGGAGCGTGCGGGTGCGCTGGCCGACCGGCTGGTGGGCGCGGCCGATGCGGCCGGGCTCGGGCTGGGGTCGCGTGTGCTGTGGCGCGAGGTGCGTACGCCCCGCGACAACGAGGCGGAGACCCACGCGCCGGGCGGCCTCGTCCCCGCGCCCGCCCTGTGCGGCGCGGGCGGCGCCCTGCTCCACGCGTCGAACACCGCGCCGCTCGCGGGCCTCTACCGGGTGGGCGGCTGGTCGCACCCCGGCGGCGGGCTGCCGCACGCCGGTATGTCGGGCGCGCTGGTGGCGGGGCTGATCGTGGAGGGCGAGCACTGGCGCGGCTCGCGGTAGGGGGCATCTCCCAGCGGTTGAGCGGCTAGTAGCCGCCGCGCTGTCCGTCGTAGTAGTAGCCGCCCGGCTGCTGGCCGTTGCCGTGGTTGCCCTGGTTGTCGTACCCCTCGTACCCCTCGTAGCCGTTCGGGTACGGCTGGGGCTGGTAGGGGTCGTAGGGCTGCGGCTCGGCGGGGTCGCGCTGCTGGGGGACCCAGAGGCCGCCGGGCGGGGTCTCGGAGTAGTACGGCTGCTGGGGCTGCTGGGGCTGCTGCGCGTAATCGCCGTACTGGGCGTCGTAGCCGCCCGGGTCGGGCGCGTAGGGCTGCTGTTCGCCGATGTAGCCCTGGGGGTCGAAGCTGACGCCGCCGCCGTAGGAGTCGTGCGAGGGGTAGCCGGTGTAGGGGTCCGTGTAGGACGCGTACTGCTGCTGTTGCTGTGCGTCGTAGCCGTATGCCTGGTCCTGGTATATCCCCTGGCGGGGCCCGGACTCGAAGGAGGCGGCGTAGGTGTCGTACGTGCCGTACTCGCCCGTGTCGTCGGGCAGCGGCGCCGGCTGGTAGACGGGTGGTTCGGCGGGCTGGAAGACGGAGCCGGGAGCGTCGTTGCCGTAGCCGTACGTGTCGGTGCCGTACGTGTCGGCGGCGTAGGAGTCCGTGGCGTAGGAGTCCGTGGCGTAGGCGTCGGGGCTGTACGTGTCGGCGCCGTAGCCGTTCGTGCCGTAGCCCTGGGAGGCGTAGTCCTCGGTGGCGTCGCTGCCGGTCTGCGCTTCGGGGACGGGGTCGTACGCCTCCAGGCCCGAGACCTGGAGCGTCGGCTCCGCCTCGGCCGGGGGGCCCTCGCGGCGGCGCCTGCTGGAGCCGGGCGTGCCGCCGAGGGCCCAGCCGGTGGAGAAGCCGCGGCGGTAGGAGAGGGTCACGAAGGTCTGGCCGGTGGCGAAGGCGGCGATGCCCAGCCCGATCACGATGACCGAGGGGATCAGCGCCCCCACCACCACGCACAGAAAGCCGCCGAAGGCCAGCAGACGCCAGCGGAGCCGCGCCTTGTACTGCAACAGCACCTCGCCGAGCAGCCACAACGCGACGATGCCGAACGCGATGTAGAGGACTGTCCAGCCCATGTACGCCCCCTCTTCGAGCCGCTGCCTCGGCTGGCCAGCTCTCTCAGCTCAGGGACCGCTCGTGGAGTCCCAGATTCTCGTGGATTTCCAGCGTTGCCGTGGAGTGGTTGAGCGTAATGAAGTGGAGTCCGGGGACATCCTCAGCCATCAGTCTCGCGCACAGCTCCGTGGCGTATTCGATCCCGACCGAGCGTACAGCCGCCGGGTCGTGTTCGACGGCCCGGAGCCTGTCGGCCATCTCCTTCGGGATTGTCGCATTGCTGAGCTGTGCGAACCGCTCGATCTGCTGCACGTTGGTGACCGGCATGATCTCCGGGATGATCGGAGTTTCGCAACCGGCCGCCACCGCGCTGTCGCGCAGCCGAAGATAGTCCTCCGCGCGGAAGAACATCTGCGTGACGGCGTAGTCGGCTCCCGCCTTGCACTTGTTGACGAAGTGGCGGATGTCCGTGTTCCAGTCGGAGGAGCGCGGGTGCATCTCGGGGAACGCCGCGACGCCGACGCAGAAGTCGCCGGACTCCTTGATCAGCTCCACGAGTTCCGAGGCGTAGGTGAGCCCCTGCGGGTGCGTCACCCACTCGCCCATCGGGTCGCCGGGGGGATCGCCGCGGATCGCGAGGACGTTCCGGATGCCCGCGTCGGCGTACTGCCCGATCACGTTGCGCAGCTCGGCCCGCGAGTGGTTGACCGCGGTGAGGTGCGCGACGGGGGTGAGCGTCGTCTCGTTGGCGATGCGCTCGGTGTTGCGCACCGTGCCCTCGCGCGAGGAGCCGCCCGCGCCGTAGGTCACCGACACGAAGGTCGGAGAGACCGCCTCGATGCGCCGCAGCGCGTTCCACAGGGTCCGTTCGCCCTTCGCGGTCTTCGGTGCGAAGAACTCGAAGGAGTACGACTTCTCTCCGGAAGCGAGCAGATCACGGACGGTCGGCGGGCGGTCTGTCCTGGTAGCTGAGATACCAATGGCCATATGGGAAGGCTATCGGCCTTGTCCATGGGGCGGGTGGTGAGCAGGGCGTTACGTCCGGTCCGTCCCGTCTTCGCGAGGCCCTGTGTCCACGGAGTGGACGGCCGGTGCGGGACGCCCAAAGGGCTCGACGGCCAGCCCGCGACCGCCTCCCGACCGGCCTCCCGACCGGCTCAGCCGTCGGCCCGTACCCGCTCGCGCAGCCGTCCGGCCAGCGCTGACGCGGCGGCGGCCGGGTCCTCGGCGTCCGTGATCGCGCGGACGACGACCACCCGGCGTGCTCCGGCGTCGAGCACCTCGTCGAGACGGGACTCGTCGATCCCGCCGATCGCGAACCAGGGGCGCTCGGGGGCGAGCTTCGCGGCGTACCGCACGAGGGGCAGGCCCGGTGCGTGGCGCCCCGGCTTGGTGGGGGTCGGCCAGCAGGGTCCTGTGCAGAAATAGTCCACGCCGGGCTCGGTGACGGCCGCGTCCACCTCGGCCTCGGCGTGTGTGGAGCGGCCGATGAGCGGCCCTTCGCCGAGGACCGCGCGGGCCGCGGGAACGGGGAGGTCGCCCTGGCCGAGGTGCAGCACGTCGGCTCCGGCGGCGTGCGCGACGTCCGCGCGGTCGTTGACGGCCAGGAGCTTGCCGTGGCGGCGGCAGGCGTCGGCGAGGACGGCGAGGTGGTCCAGTTCCTCGGCGGCCTCCATGCCCTTGTCGCGCAACTGCACGATGTCCACGCCGCCCGACAGGGCCGCGTCCAGGAACTCCGGGAGGTCCCCCTGCTCCTTGCGCGCGTCCGTGCACAGATACAGGCGTGCGTCAGCGAGCCGCTGACGTGCGGTGACGCTCATGGTGCGGGCGTTCCCCCCATGCGGGGGCGTACGGACCGGGGCGCCCCCGCACGAGGGAGCCCCGGGCCGTACGCCCGGTGGATGTGGTGTGGTGATGCGGTTCGGTGTGGTGGTGCGGTGTCGCTCGGCTGTCCGTCGGCTCAGACGGCGAGGGCCTGAGCGCGGCGCTTCACTTCCGTCCCACGGTTCTCGCGCAGGGCCTGGGCCGGGGTGCCCGGCAGGCTCTCATCCTCGGTGAACAGCCACTCCAGCATCTCCTCGTCGCTGAAACCGTCGTCCTTGAGGAGCGTGATGGTACCCACGAGGCCCTTCACGACCTTGCCCTCGCCGATGAAATCGGCGGGGACCTGGAGGACCCGGTTCTCTCCCCTGCGCACCGCGATGAGCTGGCCTTCCTTGACGAGCTGCCGGACGCGGGTCACTTCGACGTCGAGCTTTTCTGCGACATCGGGGAGGGTGAGCCAGGCGGGGACGAGAGCATCGGTCTTTGCGTCAATCTCGGTCACGCTCTCCAGCCTGCCATCCCCCGCTGACAGTCACTACCGCTCCCCACCCGGGAAAGCGGTACGAAGCACTCCGGCACGTCCTCACGAGGCCCATCGGGTAACTCGGCGTAACTCAGCGCACCGCCTGTTTCAGCGCCACCGACGCGTCCGCCACCCGCTCAGGGTCCAGCGGCACCCCCTGCTGGATCAGCTTCCTGCCCTGCGCCATGTCGCGCGGGCGCCCCACAGCCAGCAGCGCGGTCAGCGCCCCGTCCCGCAGCCAGCACGCGGACCAGGAGACGCCCGTCGGATCGCCGCGCGGCACCAGCAGATCGCCGGACGCGTGATGGCCGACGTACTGCACGAAGCGCCCGAACTGCTCCGACCAGAAGTAGGGAACCGGGTCGTAGACGGCCGCCTCCGCCTCCCCGCCGTCCGCGAGGCCCTCGGCCACGATGTTGGCTGCGACGGCCATGGGGCCCTGGAGCGCGTTGTCCCAGTGGTGCACCAGCAGCCGTTCGCCGTAGCGCGCTGAGGGGAAGGAGGCGCAGTCGCCGACCGCGTAGACGCCCTCGGCCGAGGTGCGCAGCCGCTCGTCGGCGCGGATCGCGCCGTCCTCGTCGAGGGCGAGCCCCGAGCCCGCGAGCCACCCCGTGGCCGGGCGGGCGCCGATGCCGACGACGACGGCGTCCGCGCGCAGCCGCGTCCCGTCGGCCAGCACGACGGCCCCCCGCTCGACCGAGGCGACGGCCACGCCCGTGCGCAGGGCGGCGCCCGCGGCCTCGTACCAGGCGCGCATGGGCTCCGTCAGCTCGGCGGGCAGCGCCCCTGGCAGCGGACGGGGCGCCGCCTCGACGACCGTGACCGCGCAGCCCGCCTCGCGCGCGGCCGTCGCGAACTCGGCGCCGATCCAGCCGGCGCCGACGACCACGATGTCGCCCTTCGCGGCGAGCACGGGCCGCAGCCGCGCCGCGTCGTCCAGGGTGCGCAGCAGATGGACGCCGGGCACGCCCTCGCTCCCGGGCAGCGCGACGGGCTCGGCGCCGGTCGCGATGACCAGCCTGTCGTACGCGACGGGCCCCGCCTCGGTGTCCAGCAGCCTCTCGTGCGGGCGCAGCCCGGTGACGGTCCTGCCCAGTTCCAGGTCGACGCCGAGCGCCTCGAAGTCCACGTCGAACGCGGAGCCTTCGGCCTTGCCGAGGAGCACCGCTTTGGAGAGCGGGGGGCGGTCGTAGGGCTGGTGCGGCTCGGCGCCGATGATCCTGACCGCGCCGGGCCAGCCCTCCTCGCGCAGATGGACGGCGGTCTGCACGCCCGCCATGCCCGCGCCCACGATGACGACCCGCTGCCGTTCCTGACTCTCGCTCACCAGGTCACTCTAGGACGCCCGGGACGCCGAGGGTCGCGGCGAGGCCCCTGGACGCCCCTCACCCGCCCTTACCCGCGCCGAGGGGGCCGCAGTAGGCTGGATCGCGAGCGCGACAACGGCGTACGACGCCACGGCATACGCGAAGGCATACGCGGGAGCCCGGACGCACCGGGCTGAGAGGGAGGCTGGCGGCCTCCGACCGTACGAACCTGATCCGGGTCATACCGGCGAAGGGAGGAGCGGCATTCTCATGCGCACCACCACGGCAGCCTCCACGGACGGCATGGAGGGGGCCACTTCGGGGGCCACTTCCGACGTGCTCGTCGTCGGCGGCGGGATCATCGGTCTCGTCACCGCCTGGCGCGCGGCGCAGCGCGGGATGAGCACCACCGTCGTCGATCCGGCCCCCGGCGGGGGCGCCGCGCGGGTGGCGGCCGGGATGCTCGCGGCCGTCACGGAGCTGCACTACGGCGAGGAGACCCTGCTCTCCCTCAATCTCGCCTCGGCGGCGCGCTATCCGTCGTTCGCCGCCGAGCTGGCGGAGGCGAGCGGGCAGGAGATCGGCTACCGCGCCTGCGGCACCCTCGCCGTAGCGCTGGACGCCGACGACCGCGCCCACCTGCGCGAACTGCACGCGCTGCAACGGCGCTGCGGACTGGACCCGGAGTGGCTGACGGGCCGCGAGTGCCGCCGTCTCGAACCTATGCTGGCCCCTTCCGTACGGGGCGGGCTGCGCGTGGACGGCGACCACCAGGCCGATCCGCGCCGCCTGGCCACCGCGCTGCTGGTGGCCTGCGAACGGGCCGGGGTCCGCTTCGCCCGGGAGCGGGTGGCGCGGCTGGCCCTGGCGACAGCCGCGGACGAGCGGGTCACGGGCGTCGTCCTGGACGACGGCCGCGAGCTGTCGGCGGGGCAGACGGTGCTGGCCACGGGCGCGCACGGCCTCGACGGGGCGGGCCTGCCGCCCGGCGTGCTGCCCCCGGTGCGCCCCGTCAAGGGCCAGGTGCTGCGGCTGCGCGTGCCGCCCGCCTACGCGCCGTTCCTCTCCAGGACCGTCCGGGCCGTCGTGCGCGGCGGGCACGTGTATCTCGTGCCGCGTACCAACGGCGAGCTGGTGATCGGCGCCACCAGCGAGGAGATGGGCTGGGACACGACGGTCACCGCTGGCGGCGTCTACGAGCTGCTGCGGGACGCGCACGAGCTGGTCCCCGGGCTCACCGAGCTGCCGCTGACCGAGACCTGCGCCGGGCTGCGCCCCGGCTCGCCCGACAACGCCCCGCTGCTGGGGCCCACCCGGCTGGCGGGCCTCCACCTGGCCACGGGCCACTACCGCAACGGCGTGCTGCTCACCCCCGTCACCGGCGACGCCATGGGCGAGCTGCTGGCGACCGGTGAACTGCCCGAGCAGGCGCGACCCTTCACCCCGCGGCGTTTCACGCGACGGCTACAGGAGCAGCCAGCATGACGACTCCCCGCATACCTCACCCCCCGCGTTCTCCGCGCGCCCTCACCGTGTCCGTGAACGGCGAGCCCCGCGAGGTCGCGGAGGGGCTCACCCTCGAAGCGCTCGTCGCGACGCTCACCACGGCGCCCTCCGGGGTGGCGGCGGCCGTCAACGAGGCCGTCGTGCCGCGCGGCCAGTGGGGCTCGCTGCCGCTGGCCGAGGGCGACCGCGTAGAGGTACTCACCGCAGTCCAGGGAGGCTGACCCGACATGGCCGACGACGCACTCACCATCGGTGACACCACCTTCACCTCCCGCCTGATCATGGGCACGGGCGGAGCGCCGAGCCTCGACATCATGGAGCGCTCGCTCCTCGCGTCCGGCACGGAGCTGACGACGGTCGCGATGCGCCGCCTCGACCCGACGGTGCAGGGCTCGGTCCTGTCCGTGCTGAAGGAGCACGGCATCCGCGTCCTGCCGAACACGGCGGGCTGCTACACGGCGGGCGAGGCCGTCCTCACGGCGCGCCTCGCGCGCGAGGCCCTGGGGACCGACTGGGTCAAGCTGGAGGTCATCGCGGACGAGCGCACCCTGCTCCCCGACCCCGTCGAGCTGCTCGACGCGGCCGAGACGCTGGTCGACGACGGCTTCACCGTCCTCCCGTACACGAACGACGACCCCGTGCTGGCCAGGAAGCTGGAGGACGTGGGGTGCGCGGCCGTCATGCCGCTGGGCTCCCCCATCGGCTCCGGGCTCGGCATCCGCAACCCGCACAACTTCCAGTTGATCACCGAGCGCGCCTCCGTCCCCGTCGTCCTCGACGCGGGAGCGGGCATCGCCTCGGACGTCGCGCTCGCCATGGAGCTGGGGTGCGCGGCCGTGATGCTGGCCTCGGCCGTGACGCGCGCGCAGGAGCCGGTGCTGATGGCCGAGGCGATGCGGCACGCGGTGGAGGCCGGGCGGCTGGCGTACCGCGCGGGGCGCATCCCGCGCCGCCACTTCGCCGAGGCGTCGTCGCCGACGGAGGGCGTCGCGGAGTTCGACCCGGAGCGGCCCGCGTTCCGGTGACGCCCAGGGGGCCGTCTCTCCGGGGCAGGTTCTGGGGGCCGACTCTGGGGGCCATCCTTCCGGTGACGGGCGTGTCACCGTTCGGCTTCAGTCCCCGCGCTCTTCCCGCTCCCCGGATTCCCCTGTCGGTACCGGCTCGTAGACTCGTCGCGATATGGATACGACCCTTCAGGATCCTTCCCCTGGCCAGGGCCGGGGAGACCCCCTCGTGGGGCAGGTGCTAGACGGCCGGTACCGCATCGATTCGCGTATCGCCGTCGGCGGCATGGCCACGGTCTACCGCGCCCTCGACACCCGCCTGGACCGCGAGCTGGCCCTGAAGGTCATGCATCCTTCCCTCGCCGTCGACAGCACCTTCGTGGACCGCTTCATCCGCGAGGCCAAGTCCGTGGCGCGCCTCGCCCACCCCAATGTGGTGGGGGTCTTCGACCAGGGCACGGACAGCGGCTACGTCTATCTGGCGATGGAGTACGTCTCGGGCTGCACCCTCCGCGACGTCCTGCGCGACCGCGGCGCACTCCAGCCCCGTGCGGCCCTGGACGTCATGGAGCCGATGCTCGCCGCGCTCGGCGCGGCGCACCGCGCGGGGCTCGTGCACCGGGACATGAAGCCCGAGAACGTCCTCATCGGGGACGACGGCCGGGTCAAGGTCGCCGATTTCGGCCTCGTGCGGACCGTGGACAGCCAGACCTCGGCCACCACGGACTCCATCCTCGGCACGGTCTCGTATCTCGCCCCCGAGCAGATCGAGGAGGGCCAGGCCGACACCCGCACGGACCTCTACGCGTGCGGCGTGATGCTCTACGAGATGCTGACGGGCGCCAAGCCGCACTCGGGCAGCACCCCGGCCCAGGTGCTCTATCTGCATCTGCACGAGGGGATACCCGCCCCGTCGGCGGTGGTGCCGGGGCTGGCGCCCGGTATGGACGCGCTGGTGGCGCGCGCGTGCGCCCGTGACCCTCGGGACCGGCCCGACGACGCGGTGGCGCTGCTGTCCGAGACGCGTACGGCCCGCGCCGGGCTCACGGACGCCGAGCTGGACGCGGTGCCCCCGATGGCCGTCGGCGCCACGGCGGCGCCCGTACAGCGGGGCGACGAGACGCAGGACGCGCCGCACCACGGCACACCCGCGCCGGGGCCGGACCCGGACGACGCGCCCGCGCGGGCCCTCGCGCACGGCGAGGGCGGCCAGGACGGCGCCGGGCACGCGGCAGAGCACCCGGCAGGGGACGAACCCGTGACGGGGTACGGGGACAGCGCCGTCTCCGGGTACGGCAGCGGTCCCGGCGGCGTCGACGGCGTCGAAGGCGCGGGCTCAGAGGACCGCACGAGCGTCCTCCCCCGCGTCACTCCCACCCCCTCGCCCACGGTCACCATGGACAGGCCCGCGGCCCCGGCGGACGGCGGCGTCCTGGACCGCACCACCCGGCTGGCCTCGCCCGCGCTCGCGGCGCCGCAGACCGCGCCGGAGGGGCCCGGCGGCCCGGACTCCCCTGGCAGCCACCGGCGCCGGCGCGGGGGCGGCTCGCAGCGCTGGGTGGTCGTCACCCTGGCCGTCGTGCTGTTGGCCCTGATCGGCACGGGGGTCTGGTACGTCACGACGGGCCAGTTCACGCAGACCCCCGCCGTGCTGGACAAGACGGAGACCGAGGCCACCAAGACGCTGGAGAGCGCGGGCCTGGACGTCAAGGTCACCCGCGACTACAGCGAGCGCATCGAGCGCGGCCACGTCATCGACTCCGATCCGGCGCCCGGCTCCCGCATCCGCAACACGGGCACGGTCACCCTGACCGTCTCGCGCGGCCCGCAGATCGTGAAGGTGCCGGACCTCTCGGGCACCCCGCTGTCCGACGCCAAGCGCGAGCTGCGCGAAGCCGGGCTCAAGGCGGGCGACGTGAAGCGGGCCTTCGACGAGGAGACAGCGCAGGGCTCCGTCGTCAGCACCGACCCCGGCGCTGGCACCAAGAAGCGGCCCGGCGCGGCCGTCGCGCTCACCGTCTCCAAGGGCGCTCCCCTTGAGGTGCCGGACGTCGTCGGCGAGGACGAGGGCTCGGCGCAGCAGGAACTCCGCGAGGCCGGGTTCAAGGTCCGCGTGGCCGAGAAGCGGGTCTTCTCCGAGGAGGACGAGGGCACTGTGGCCCGCCAGTCCCCCGCCGACGGCGCCACGGGGGCCAAGGGCGACACCGTGACGCTGACGGTGTCCAAGGGCCAGGACATGGTCGAGGTGCCGGACGTCGAGGACCTCGCTCAGGACGAGGCCCGCGAGAAGCTGGAGGCAGCGGGCTTCACCGTGGACGTGCGCAGGCTCTTCATCGGCGACACCGTCTTCAACCAGTCGCCGGGCGGCGGCGAGGAGGCCCCCCGCGGCTCCGAGGTCACCCTCTGGATCCGCTGACCGCCTGACGCGTCGGCCCGCCGGGACCGCCGAACCCCTCATTCGAGGGCTTCGGCGGTCCTTTTCACGCCGTCACAGCGCGTGCGTCCACACCGTCACGGACCGCGCACACGGTGAAACGCACCGCGTTTAAACCCCCCACAATTTGTGACGCCGCCCACGGGACGCAGATCACTTACGAAGGGGATTAGTGGCCCCGTAATGGTCAATGGGCGCCAAATTCGGGCACCGCAGGCACGAGCGGGCCACCCCTTCTCCACGAAACGGGATAGTACGTCACATTCTTGATTCCCGTATTTCCAGCCTTTACAAATGCTGACGTCGCACGGCGCCGGGAATCGGAACTCGGCGTTCTACGCCTCCTTCCGGCCTCTGTGACGTAAAGCAAAGGAAAGGTTCGCTCGCAATGCCCACCATTCCCGGCTACACCCGTATGACCAAGATCCAGCGTTACTCCGCCGCGGGCATCACCGCGGCAGGCGCCGCGGCGCTCGCCCTGACCGTCGTCCCCGGCTCGGCGGACGCGGGCGACGCCAGCCAGTCGACCGCCAACAAGTCGATCAGCGCAGAGCCCGTCTCCTTCAGCGCCCAGTCCTCCACCGTCCCCACTCAGCGCGAGGGCATCGGCGACCAGATGGACGTCGCCGAGCAGCGCGCCAAGGCGGAGGCCGCGGCACAGAAGCGCGCTGCCGAGGCCAAGCAGGACGAGGCCCAGAAGAAGGCCGCCGCCGACGCCAAGAAGGAGCGCGAGGCCAAGGCCGCCGCGAACCGCTCCTCGCAGCGTGCCGCGGTCAAGAGCTACCCGAACAACCTCGACGGATGGATCCGCGAGGCCCGGGACATCATGAAGAAGCACAACATCCCCGGCTCCTACGAGGGCATCAAGCGGAACATCATCCGCGAGTCCGGCGGCGACCCCAACGTCGTCAACGACTGGGACATCAACGCCAAGAACGGCGTGCCCTCCAAGGGCCTCCTCCAGGTGATCCAGCCCACCTTCGACGCCTACCACGTCGACGGCACGAAGGACAGCCTGACCGACCCCGTCGCGAACATCGTGGCCGCCTGCAACTACGCGGCCGACAGGTACGGTTCGATGGACAACGTGAACTCGGCATACTGAGTCGTGTGACGACGAACAGACAGCGCAATCCGGTTGGCGGCCATGTCCCCGTAGCAGGGGGCCTGGCCGCCACCGGCATTTCTTATGCGGCGGAAATCGCGGCGGAGACCGTGCAGGTTTTCGTCGCCAATCCACGCGGCTGGGCGACCCCGCCCGGGTCGCCCCGACAGGACGAGGAATTCCGCGCCGCGTGCGCGGAGAAAAACATCCCCCCGTATATCCACGCGCCCTATCTCATCAATTTCGGCTCGGACAACGAGACCACGGCCGACAAGTCCGTCCACTCGATGCGCCATTCGCTGCGGCGCGGCCGTGAGATCGGCGCGCTCGGTGTCGTCGTCCACACGGGTTCCGCGACGGGCGGGAGGGAGCGCGGGGTCGCGCTCGCGCAGGCGCGGGAGCTGATGCTGCCGCTGCTGGACGAGCTGACGCACGACGACGACCCCTGGCTGCTGCTGGAGCCGACGGCGGGGCAGGGTGCGTCGCTCTGCTCCCAAGTCCAGGACCTCGGCCCGTACTTCGACGTTCTCGACCGGCACCCCAGGCTGGGCGTCTGCCTCGATACCTGCCACGTCTTCGCCGCCGGGCACGATCTGGCGGCGCCCGGCGGGGTGAAGCGCACGCTGGACGAGCTGGTGGAGGTGACGGGGCCTGGGCGGCTCAGGCTGATCCACGCGAACGACTCCAAGGACGTCGCGGGGGCGCACAAGGACCGCCACGAGAACATCGGCTCGGGCCACATCGGCGTAGAGCCCTTCGGCGAGCTGCTGGCGCACCCCGTGACGGAGGGGGTACCCCTAGTGATCGAAACGCCGGGCGGCAAGGAGGGCCACGCGGCGGACGTCGCCCGGCTCAAGGGGTTGAGGTAGCGCTGCGCTGGGCTGTTCGGCGTTTCACGGGGGTGTTGCGCGGGACGGGTCGCCGGTGTGGTGGGCACTGTAGGGTCCCGCGCTGATTTTTGTGACCCTGTCCGGGGGTGCGGTCGTGTGGCGGGGCGTCGTGTTCGGGTGCGGGTGGGTGGCTTCGGCGCGGCGTGTGGTTGCGGTGTGTTGCGGCTGGCGCCGCGTGGTTCTTGGCTCGGGTCGTGGTTGTGGGGTGCGTGTGTGGTGGGGGTCGGTGCCGTGCCGGGGTGTCTCCTCGGGCGGCGACAAGTGCGGGTCGGCTTTTCGGC